>CAZUIE010000116.1:0-12393 GCA_964620945.1 uncultured Maribacter sp. | reverse complement strand
TCCCGTCCAGACCGCAAAGTAAAAAAAGTCCTTTGAGAAATCTAGGGACTTTTTTCATTTTTCTTTGTACGCATGTCCTACAACGTTTTTTCGACTTTTACACATAGATATACTTGAATAATTTTTAAGCTTTACAAGTTCTAGTCATGGTAGGTCAACTTACGAATCCCTATGTTTTAATGGAAACAAGCAGCAGCTATAGAAAGATGATGTTCGCACATCGAATGCACTCTTGGTTCCTGGTTCAACCAAGGGATAGCATGTGTTGCCTTTCGCTAGTAGACGATACCTGCAACTTTATTCAAACTTTAAAATTTATTAAAAAGCGAGCCATGCGGTGAGTTCAAAAAACGACTCCTTGACAGGACTTTAATACGGAGGACAAGAAAAATGCTTATACCCCCAACACACTATACACAGACCCTTTTACCGTTTTGAATTCAAAAACGTCTCCAGAGCGCCGCACAACTTTAATTGGTTTCCCCTCTGAAAAAACCTTGAGCCTATTTTTTGATTTCATTTTAAAGGGCATCCCCGCTTTTGACATCACTTGCAAGGAACTTAGCGCGCCATTTTTCCAGCTAAAGTCCAGTTCAAACCCACCTCTAGCGCGAACTCCGTTCATTTGTCCTTGACCCCATTCCGCAGGTAACGCGGGCAATAGTTCTATATATCCCTCGTGAGATTGCATAAGCATTTCCGTAATGGCTGCGGTAACACCCAAAGAACCATCTACCTGCAATGGGGCATAACATTTAGCGAATAGGGAGACGTAACATTGTTCTTTTAAATACCCCTTAAAGATACTATTAGCCCTATTTCCATCGCCCAATCTGGACCAAAGTGCCATTTTCCAAGCATGGGAAAATCCAGTTCCTCCATCTCCGCGTTGCTCCAATACTTTTTTTACAGGCCCTATAAATTCTGGTGTTCTCTTTGCAGAAATGACATTACCAGGATAAAGGCCATACAGGTGTGAAAAATGTCGGTGTTTATCTTCCATTTGTTCATAATCTTCCGTCCATTCCTGTAGCATCCCATCGCGCCCGATCTGTGAGGGTGGAAAGCGTTCCCGTGCCTCGGTTACCTGTTTCACAAAATCATGATCTTTATCCAATACCGTAGCTGCCGATTTATAATAACCGAATAGGTCTTTCAGGATTTGCATATCCATAGTAGCTCCTGCAACGATCGTGGTAAAATAATAGCTTCCTGTAACCTCATCATAAAAATACCTATACCCATCTGCTTTGGGAGGGTTTTCCGGAGAATTGGATGGATTGGTGACCAGCCAATCCGTACCAGGGAAATCAACAAGGAAGTCCATGAAAAATTCCACGGACCCCTTTAATATCGGATATATTTCTTTTAAAAACTCGGTATCTTGCGTATATAGGTAATGTTCCCACAAATGGGTCGTTAACCAAGCACCACCTGTTGTAAAAGTACCCCATGTAGGGCCATCCATTGGTGCTGCCACCCGCCATAAATCCGTATTCTGATGGAATACCCAACCGCTGGCACCGTAGTGCTCCTTGGCTACCTGTGCGCCTTGATCCGTGAGTTCGGTTACCATTTTAACCAGCGGTTCTGCAAGTTCTGAAAGATTTGCGGATTGTACCGCCCAATAATTCATCTCTAAATTGATATTGGTGGTATACTTAGCATCCCAAGAAGGGTTCATATCCTTATTCCATATGCCTTGGAGATTAGTGGGTTGTGTTCCCGGTCTTGACGTTGAAATAAGAATATACCTTCCAAAATTATAACATAAAGAGGCCAATTGCGGATCTGGGCTCGTCTGTATTTGTTTCATACGTTCATCCGTTGGCAACAGGGAATTGGAAGTGGTAGGAAGTGTAAGCGAGACCCGGTCAAAATAATTCCTATAATCCACTACGGCTTTACGTTCAACATCTATATAGCTTTGCCCCTCTAAATTCAAAAGCATATCGGCCACCCTAGCATGTTCGTCCCCACTAACATCCTTATAAGTAACAAAATTGGTAGCGGCTACAAAGTAGAGGGTAACCGCATCTGCATTCTTAATACCCAAAACAGTTTGGGTACGATCGTCTAATTGCATCGTGCCGCCTTCTGGAATTGCCTTTATTCGAGCTTCATATCGCAATCTACCCTTTACACCAAGATAATCAGCGGACTTTCCAGTAAGTCGAAGTTGGTCGTCATCAAGTGCGTCCATTCGAAAGTAATCCGTGGCATAATTAGAATGTGCCTGATTACGAACACCTCGTAGTTCCGCATCAACCGAAATACTTCCCGGGGTATCTGCCGTTATACGTATCGCTATCGTCTGGTCCACAGCAGAAGCTATAATCTCTCGCTTAAAACGAACACCTTTGGATGTATAGGTAATCCTTACAATACCCGATTTCAAGTCCAAAGACCGCTTATAATTTTGAACGCTGTCTTTTGGAAAGGTAAGATGCAAATTAGCAAGGGATTGGTACTTCATTTGCTCTACGGGATAGCCCATTAAGGACCGTCCAAAAAGTTTGTGCGCCTTTATAGGTTCCCCGTTAAAAATGAGTCTTTGTATCTCTGGTAGTTGCTTGTGACCACCGGGCACTACTGTAGAATATGGACCTCCACTCCAATAGGTTTCCTCATTGAACTGTATGATCTCATCTCCTGTTTTACCATAGATCATGGCGCCAATACGTCCGTTACCGACCGGAAGGGCGTCTTCCCATTTTTCGGCAGCTTGCCTGTACCAAAGTACGGTCGCTGGGTCCAACGGTTCTTTATCTGTATTTAGAACCGTTTTTTTATTTAAATCTGTCTGCCCAAAAGCTATAGTTCCCAAAAGGAAGAACGTACTTACTATCCATTTATCTAAACGCATAAACCGTAATATATTTGACGAAACAATTAAGTATTCAAAGAAATTTAAATCAGGTCAACCCCGTATACGCATCGCAATTACCCCAGCCTACCCATTTAACCTAGTCTGTTGCAGCTACTAACAATACTTAAATGCTCCTTTGGTTTTATTCTCCTTGTACCTTGCGAGCTCTGCTTCTATCTTCTTACCGGTTTTAGTAATGGCCAAACCGCCTAATCCAGTACATCTAAGGGTATGGGGAATAGCATCCCCAACCTGCTTCATCGTTTCGATCACTTCGTCGAGGGGAATTACCTGGTCATAATCGGACAATGCCATATTAGCACAGGAAATTGCCGTAGAAGCCGCCATTACATTTCTGTTTAAACAAGGTGCTTCCACTCGATCACCAATGGTATCACAAATAAGGCCCAAAGAACTCTGCAAGGCCATGGAAGCAGCGGCCAACGATTGCACCAAGGTACCTTCCTGAAGCACTACGACACCTGCAGCTGCCATGCCGGAAGCGGAACCACACTCGCCCATACAACCACCAACCTCAGCCGAGAACGTAGCATGCTCCGTGATAAATACACCAATTAGACCAGCGGCCAGCATCGCTTTTGTTATTGCATCCCTGGAAAGCTCCAAGGTATGTGCCGTACCTATCAGCGTACCGGGTAACGCCCCACAAGAACCAGCGGTGGGAGCGGCAACTATGATGCCCATGGAGCTCTTCACCTCCATCATGGCAGAAGTATACATCACGCAATTATTCAATACATCACCGGGTACTAATTTTTTTTGTTCCCACTTCTTTTTAAAAGTCAGTGACTGCGGTCCGAGGATTCGGTCATCATAGCTTGTTCCCCTTAATCCCGCGGCTATCGAATTTGCCATAATATCAACGATGGCACCCATACGATCCAAAACTTCTTGTGGTGTAATATTTCCGCGTGTACTTTCATATTCGACAGCGAGCTCCCATAGACTCAAATTTTTATCGATATTGTATTCCAACATTTCTTCGACCGTAATAAATGGAACTTTTAAATCCTTACTTGATTTGATGGGAAGTACCGGAGCAATAGCTTTTATAGTCAAAATAGAATCAAAGGTAGACGCAATTTTAATCAGCTCCTTTTGCTGACTTGCATTGGAACGCACCAAAATAAAATGAGAAGACCCCTTGTGCTGTTCAGCTTCACCAAGGTTTAGATCAACAATAGTGTCATACACATCGCTATCAGGCGCTACATAAAGTAGGGTGACAAAAAAACCGCCCAGCATAGAAAGGGGTGCTCCGTCGATCGCAATGATCTCTATCATTCCCCCACCTGTAGAAAGTCCTATAACCTCATGGGTTTCTTTTTGGTTTCTCAAGGTAATCTTATACGTGTTGGGGTGATCTGCACCAATATCATGGATGTCGATTTTTATTTTTATCCCAGCATCGGCAATATGTTTTTCATAATCCTTTAAGCGTTCATCATCAGCATCCCAACCTAAGAATCCCCCAAAAAGACCCATATCGGAACCTTGACCTTCGTGCGTGGTTGCCAGAGAGCCATTGGGGTCAAACTCAATATAGACGTCTTCAATATCCCCTTCCATTACATCCCTGCATATTCTTCCAATGCGCAAGGCAGCGGCACAATGCGAGCTGGATGGCCCTCTCATTACGGGGCCAATGACGTCGTTAAAAATGCTCGGGTATGATTTCATGGTCTTTACTATAATAGGAATAGCTTTAAAATTACTAAATTCATCCATGCAAAAACAAATTCACCATGATTAAAACTGAAGTTCATTTGACCCTGTTCTTTGCCCTGCTCATAGGCTTTTTTTGTACCGCACAAAAAAAGGTAGCATTGGCTCTTGACGACATCTATAAGAACGGCAGCTACGCGCAACAAGGTTTTGGACCTGTTAGGTGGATGAAAGACAATAAAGGCTACTCCACCTTAGAAAGAAATGATGAAGTAGGTGGAAGTGATATCGTTACCTATGATGCCAAGTCAGGAAAAAGAAGTGTTATTGTTTCTGCTTCGAAATTGATACCTACGGATGAAAAAAAACCGCTAAAAATAGCTGATTACCAATGGTCTGAAGACAATAGCAAGCTTCTTATATTCACCAATACAAGAAAAGTATGGCGTTACCATACCCGTGGGGATTATTGGGTGCTGGACCTAAAAACAGGCAATCTAAACCGTTTGGGGAAATCCTTGCCCCAAACCACGCTCATGTTCGCAAAATTTTCGCCTGATGCTTCTAAGGTAGGCTACGTAAGTGAACTAAATATTTACGTGGAAACCCTCGCGGACCAAAGCATCCTTCCACTCACGACAGATGGCGGAGGCGCTACCATAAACGGTACCTTTGATTGGGTCTATGAGGAAGAACTAAATTGCCGTGACGGATTTCGTTGGAGTCCGGACGGGAAAAATATTGCCTATTGGCAATCCAACACCAAAGGGGTTGGCACCTTCTACATGATTAATAATATCGACTCCATTTACTCCAAACCGCTACCCATGCCATATCCTAAGGTAGGAACCACATTATCTTCAGTGAAGGTCGGTGTTATTCCCGCAGCCGGTGGAACGACCAAATGGTTCGACATCCCTGGTGACCCCAGGAACAATTACTTGGCACGAATGGATTTTATCCCTAATTCAAACGAGGTCATGATCCAGCAATTAAACCGTCCACAAAACACGAACACTGTTTGGGTAGGAGACACCAAATCCATGACCATAGATACCCTATTAACGGAAAAGGAAGCGGCATTTTTAGACATTCATGACGATATTCGCTGGTTGGACAATGAGAAATACTTTACTTGGTCTAGCGAACGCGACGGTTGGCTACATCTATACAAAGTCTCACGCGATGGCAGTGAAATCACACCCATTACCAAAGGAGAATTTGATGTCGTGAATATTGACAATATTGATGCAAAAGGTGGCTATGTCTACTATATCGCTTCTCCAGATAATTTTACCCAACGTTATCTTTATAGAAGTCGTATCGATGGCAAAGGAAAAGCAGAACGGATTACGCCGGCCAATAACTCCGGTCAGAACAGCTATCAAATTTCTTCCGATGCCAAATGGGCCATACAAACATTTGAAAATGCTACTACCCCACCTCGCTTTTCCCTGGTAAGTTTACCTGCGCATAAAGAAATTCGTGTCTTAGAGGACAACGGACAACTAAAGAAAAAGTACGATACCTTGGACCTGAATCCCAAGGAATTCCTTAAAGTAGATATTGGCGATGCCATCCTGGACGCTTGGATGATCAAACCAAAAGATTTTGATGCTTCCAAAAAATACCCCCTCTTATTCTTTGTGTATGGCGAACCTGCAGGGGCTACCGTTCAAGATAATTGGGGCGGTGGTAGTCTATGGGACCAATATATGGCACAACAAGGCTATGTGGTCATGAGTGTTGACAACAGAGGGACAAAAACCCCAAGAGGTCGCGATTGGCGAAAATCTATTTACGGACAGATTGGAATTCTAGCCTCTGAAGACCAATCAAAATCAGCTAAAGAAATTCTTAAAACCTATGATTTTCTAGATTCGGAACGTGTAGGTATTTGGGGTTGGAGCGGTGGCGGTCAAATGACCTTAAACTGTATGTTCCGATATCCAGAAATCTATAAAACAGGACTAGCAGTTTCCTTTGTATCCGACCAAAGGTTATACGACGCCACCTACCAAGAACGCTATATGGGGCTATTATCGGATAATGCAAAAGGGTATTATGACGGATCACCCATCAACTTTGCCCAAAACTTAGAAGGCAATCTTATGATTATTCATGGTACGGCAGATGATAATGTTCATTATCAAACATTTGAAATGTTAACCGACCGCTTAATCAAACACAATAAAATGTTCCAAATGATGTCCTACCCTATGCGCTCACATTCCATTCGCGAAAGAGAGAACACCTCCTATCATTTAAGGCAAACGATGGATAAATTTTGGAAAGAAAACTTACCGACAGATAAATAATAAGTAGGTTATTTGTCTTTATAGTGATTAATACCAATTCTACATGTTTGAAAAATCCGAATACGTTGCACGAAGGGAAGCCCTTAAAAAAGAAGTAAAAAGTGGCGTGTTACTTTTTCTAGGGAACCAAGAAAGTAGCATTAATTATGGGGATAACTGGTATCCTTTTAGACAAGATAGCACCTTCCTGTACTTCTTTGGTCTAGCACAGGCCAATCTGAACGCGATTATAGATGTAGACAGTGGTACCGAAATCATTTTCGGAGACAACCTTTCTATTGATGACATCGTGTTTATGGGTCAGGAAACGACCTTGGAAAATCGGGCTTTGGAAGTAGGAATTTCAAACGTACAAGCCTCCGCTGTCCTTCGCAGCTATATCGAAAAAGAAAAACATCGTAAAATTCACTTTATTCAGCCCTACCGACCTGAACATGAAATCGCACTAGCTTCACTTTTTCAATCAAAGACACTCAATTTTAAGGAAAAGGCATCTATTGAACTGATCAAAGCGGTCGTAAAACTACGTAGCATTAAGTCCAGTTCCGAGATTATTGAAATTGAAAAGGCTGTAAATACCACCGTACGTATGCAGTATCGTGCTATGGAAGTTGCCGAAGCCGGAATATCCGAATCGGATGTGTATGGGGAGATTTGCAAGATTGCCCTTTCCCATGGAAACGGCACCTCTTTTCCGCCCATTACGACTATTAACGGACAAATTCTTCATAATCATTATAGAAAAAATACATTAAAGTCCGGCGACATGATGCTTTGCGACTGCGGTGCGGAAAACCATTCCAATTACGGTGGGGATTTAACACGCACCTTTCCTGTGGACACCACCTTTACAGCCAAGCAAAAGGAAATCTATGATATCGTTTATGAGGCCTATAAAAATTCCGTAGCGGCCTTGCGGCCCGGACAATTATTTAAGGACGTTCACTTGATCGCTTGCGAATCTATTGTGCAAGGTCTTATTAAAATTGGCCTGATGAAAGGTGTTGCTTCCCAAGCGGTAAAAGCAGGTGCCCATACCGTTTTTTTTCAATGTGGCTTAGGTCATATGATGGGCCTGGACATACACGATATGGAAAACCTTGGGGAGGAATATGTCGGCTATACGGAAGACCTAAAACAAAGCACAGAATTTGGTTTTAAATCCCTTAGACTCGGAAAAGCTTTGGAAGTAGGAATGGTACTTACCGTAGAGCCTGGTATCTACATGATTCCCGAACTCGTAGCCTTGCGAAAAAGTCAAAACAAGTTTCTAGATTTCATCAATTATGACTTCGTAGCGGAATACTCCGATTTTGGCGGCATCCGGATTGAGGACGATTTTTTAATCACCAAAGAAGGGTCTAGATTATTAGGCAATCCCCTACCTACAACATCGGAAGAAATTGAGAAATTCAGAAGGTCAAAGGTAAGAATGTAGGAGAGTGATTTTTTTATGGTGATATAGATGTTTGAGCTTGGCATAAGGACTTAAACCTTTTTTTAACTAATTCTGGCAAAAGGTGACCAGAAAAACCTTAGTCCTAGTTTTCTACTAACACCTTAATTACATGAACCCAACATAGTAATCCAATACCGTTACACTTTCTAAGGATAGCGCTTAGAATAAGACCATGCAATTAGTAACTTTGAAGAACAAGAAGGAGAAGAATTAAGAACAGTTACTTATAATTACCGAAATGCTATTTTTAAGCGATAAACGAATTACACTAACGGGTCTAACACGCAATCCTGCGTTCATAAATTAAAAAATGTCCAGCGAAACCTACAGAAGGTGTCCTAAATGCGGAAAAATGTCTTTAAATCAAGACTATTGTCCGGCATGTGGCAGCATTGTCAATATCACCTTAAAACGCGAACTGGAACGAAAAGAAAAAGCAAGCCAAAAGATAAAAAAACGTAACGACCCAAAAAAGAAAAGCGCGGTTACGCTGTTCTTGGAAAACGTAAAGGACCACGATAATGTAATCATCAAGTATATAGCGCGCTTCTTTTACGGCATTTGGATCATAGTTCTTGCAATCGGCTCTTTTTTGGCGTTATTGTTCAGCTATATTGCAGCCTAATTTTCATTATTCGTAACTTAACGTAGTATGGGTATGTTAGTTATTAAACGTTTTTACCTTCCTTTTTTTTCTGTATTGGGCCTTACCATTTATATGGCACAACAACTTATGATCCCGTTGCCCTGGTTTGCCAATAACTATTTGAACGACTTACTTTGTATGCCCATTGTATTGAAAATATGTCAATATGCAGTTCGATATATCAAAAAGGATAAACACATCACGATTCCAATAAAAATTTCATTTGTGCTTACCATGTTATATGCACTGTACTTTGAGCTCCTGCTTCCAAAATTTAGTGACCGGTATACAGGGGATGTGATTGATATATTGCTATACTTCATAGGGTTATTATTTTTCCTATGGATAGAAAACCAACCCAAAGCGAAGCATAAAGATGAAATCGATAAAAGCACTACGGGTTTGTAAGCCTATTTTAATTCGCTAAGGGATTCTTTGATTTCCCAAAAACCTTGGCGCTCGTTTTCATATCGGCATATCTGGGGTCTTGTACATAGTCCTGTTTCTGCATTTTCACTACCTCAATACTTAAAAATCCAAACTCACTCACCACCTTACCATAAAAACGATATATTCCCCTACCCTGAAAAGGATATACCGCTGCTACGGGAGGAAACAGCACCGTATCAAAAACAGCGCCTTGCTGATCTACCAAGGTGGCAAAATGCATACGTTTGCCTTTATGGGTCTTCGTGTTTTTAACGGTAACGATATAGCCGTAAATATCTATATGTTTGTTTAGATAACGTTCCAAATCGGCACTTCCCGTACTATTTTTTGGGGGTGTTACCAACAAGGTAAACGGACTGCATAAACAGAAACCCAATAGTTCCAATTGGGTAAAGGCCATTTCCAAATCGGTCGTGTGTAACTTGGGGATTTCAAAATCTTGTTGCTTGGGGCGGAACAGCTTGGGATGGTCTATTTTAACGTTCTTGGTCAAAAACAAATGAGCCTTCCATAACAATTCGTGCTTATTGATTCCCGTAAAACCGAAGGCATCGATGCGAATCAGAATACTTGCCTGTTCTATCGATATATGTACCCGATCTAGAAAATCTTCCAAAGAAAGATATGCACCGCTTACCATTCTATCTTTTAAGATTCGGTCTATCACACGAACTTCCAATTCTTTCAAATACATAAAACCTAAATACAATTCTTTCCCATAAATACGATTCCTTGCATCACTTCTATTTATACAAGGGCCATGAATAGTAGCGCCCAACATGCGCGCCTCATGGATATAAAATTCCGACCGATAAAATCCACCCCCATTATTAAGCACGGCCACCATATATTCCAACGGAAAATAAGCCCGTAAAAAAAGGGTTTGGTAACTCTCTACGGCATAGGAGGCAGAATGCCCTTTTGCAAAGGCATAGCCTGCAAAACTGGCCACTTGATTCCAAATCTCAAAAATTAATGCATCTTCGTAACCCTTCTCACGACAGTTTGAAATAAACTTCTCTTCGACCCTTTGAAATTCTGCCCGCGAACGAAATTTACCGCTCATACCACGGCGCAGTACATCTGCCTCGCCCAAGTCCAGTCCGGCAAAATGGTGCGCTACTTTAATCACGTCTTCTTGGTAGACCATAACCCCATAGGTTTCTGGCATAATATTCAGCATTACGGGATGTGCCAGTGCTTCTGCCCTACCGGGATTACGATGACGTAAAATATATTCCCGCATCATGCCGCTTTTAGCCACACCTGGGCGAATAATGGAGCTGGCCGCCACCAGACCCAAATACGTATCTACCTGTAACTTTTTAAGCAGCATGCGCATGGCAGGCGATTCTACATAAAAACAACCCATACATTGTGCAGTCTTGATCAAATCATTGATCTTGGAATCGTTCTTAAACCGTTTGATGTCATGAATATCCCACTGGGCAATTTCGTCCGGTCTGGTCTGTTCCAGAATAGTAATCGACTCCTTAATTTTTGAAAGTCCCCGTTGCCCTAGAATATCAAACTTATACAATCCTACATCTTCTGCAATGACCATATCGTATTGCGTTGTCGGATACCCTTTGGGCGGTACATGTGTAGCCGAAAACCAGTGCAATGGCTTATCACTGATCAAAATACCACCGGCATGAATACTTAGGTAGTTGGGCATACCCTCCAAGAGTTTCGTGTACTTAACTACAAGTGCAGAAACACCATCTAATCTAGCGTCCTGAAAATTACCCTCGCACAATGTATCTATCTCATCCTTGGGCAAGCCAAATACCTTCCCCAGTTCGCGTACCATTCCCCGCCACTTAAAGGTAACATAGGTACCCAACAGGGCCACATGCTCAAAACGTTCGAAAATATATTGGGTCATGATAGGCCTGTCGTGATGTGAGAAATCGATATCAAAATCTGGCGGATTGGCACGATACAAATTCATAAAACGCTCAAAGTAGAGGTCCAGCTCCATCGGGTCT
This sequence comes from uncultured Maribacter sp., assembly GCA_964620945.1. GTDB lineage: Bacteria > Bacteroidota > Bacteroidia > Flavobacteriales > Flavobacteriaceae > Maribacter. Next base: position 974 of record CAZUIE010000116.1, on the reverse strand, counting down.
ACATCCGTAATACGCAATAAATATGCAACAATACTATTGGCACCACTACCCCTACCTACATAGAAGAAATTACGACTACGGGCATAGCTCACTATGTCCCAATTAATTAAAAAATAGGAAACAAAGCCCATTTGCTTGATCAGACCAAACTCTTTTTCCAATCTTGCGAGCACCGCATCATCAACTTCAGGATACCGATACGGGAGCCCTTCCTTACAAAGTTTTTCCAATAGGAGTTCATCTTCCTCTTGACTACCCAAATAATTTTTTAGATTTTGAGGTTTTCGTCCTTTGGAAAAATCGAAATGAATAGAGCAGGCATTCATAAAGCGCTCCGTGTTCTCCAATATAAAAGTATAATCAGAAAAAGCCGATACTAGGTTTTCAATGGGAAACATTTTTTCCTCTGGATCTGCCTGTTCAGTAACAGAAAGCTTACTCAATAAGGTATTATTATCTATAGCGCGTAATAAACGATGGGCATTAAAGTCGCGTTTATTCCTAAAAGTTACCGGCTGCTGTACTACCAATTTATCCCTAAGGGCTATCAATCTAGAAAAACGCAACCGTCTTAGATCGGCAATGGAAATACCGATAAATTCGTATTTGGAAAAGCGTGTCATTTCATGCTGTAGTACGGTTTCGAAAGGATAGATAACGTAGGCATTTTTAAATTTGGGAGGCCTAATAGGAAAATCCTTTTTGTGGTGTAAGTGTTCCGATAAATAATCGTTGAGCTCCAGATACCCTTTATTATTTTTTGCGATTCCAACAAAGCAAGGCTCTACCCCATTTCTAAAATCGATTCCCAGAATAGGTTTTATATGTAGTTCTTGTGCCTTTCTCACAAAATTTAACCCCGCCGAAGTGCAATTGATATCGGTAAGCGCCAATTGGGTTACATGATTTTCTTGTGCCAATTGCAGCAGCGCCACCTCCGAAAAAGTACCGTAACGTAAGCTGTAATATGTGTG
>CAZUIE010000115.1:9585-12522 GCA_964620945.1 uncultured Maribacter sp. | reverse complement strand
ATTTTGAGGCCAGGCAACGAAATAGAAGAACTATCTACGGAAATTCTGCCAATTACGTTGCTCCTGCAGTAGCTGCTTTTTTCCCTGATACCCGAACCATAAATAATGAACTCGTAAAAGGACCCTTTGGTTACGCAGGAGTCGTAACCGGATTGCAGCGCAGTTATGATTCTGGATTTAATTTTTCGGTAGATGCCGGAGCAGCTTATTATGCCGGGGATTTTGATGGCGCCATTTATCCCGTAGTGAACCTGAGCATCGGCTGGATTTTTAGTGAAAAACGATGGTGCGTTGGGCGATAGGTGTCAATGTTTTTTGAGTTGAAGCAATGTATTTTCGCCACAACATGGATTTGTGCTTGCTTGTTGATGTTTGTTTTACCGCTGCGTAAACTGAATACTTTTAGCGTAAACCCCAATCTTTAAAAAGATAGTCTTCAACTCGATTTTCATAAAATTTCATTAAAGCTTAGTGTTGATTTTGGGTAACTGTTTAGTTTTAGTACATAAACAACTCGGTTATGAATAAAAATCTACTTGTAGCGTCACTCTTTATTTTTGCTTTTGGCTGCCAACTTAAGGCGCAACAAACCAGCGAAAAAGGGAACGGTATTGTTAACTTAGAGCGTCATCAGTTGAAATTTGATTTATTGAGTCCAGGAATCAGTTATGAATTGGGCTTATTCAAAAATCAAAGTGTTTCTACCGCATTGGGTTTGGGCATGGCAGCCTACGAACCGGGATATGTTTTTGGTTTGGCCTTGAATAATCGATATCGCTACTACCATAATTTTCAAAGAAGGATTAACAAGGATAAGAACGTTTCGGGTAACTCTGGCAATTATATTGCTGCAGCCCAGGCCATCTTCTTTTCGCAAGCTAGATTAACGACCAATATCATTGGGCCTGATGATTTTAATGTAGGGTTTTACGGCATGGTATATGGTATTCAACGAACTTATCCCAAAGGATTTAATTTTAATGCAGAATTGGGGGCGGGATATTATCGTGGTGATGGTATCGAAAGTGGTTATGGTCCATTAATTGGGTTTGCATTTGGTTGGGTGGCTACGAAACGAAAGAACGATAAACCAAAAATTAAATGGCAAAACTAGAATATTGGTCTACTATTTGAAAAGGACAGAGCTAAACCATAAAAATCAAAATGACCTCATGAAGAATCTTTTAGTCCTTGTCTTACTAGTTTCTTTTTTGGACGGCATTAATGCTCAGTCAGGCAGAAATATAGAAGAAAATCAATTTAAGATTAACCTTATTAACCCTTGTGTAGAATATGAAGTTGGCGTGGGGCAAAGATCAACCTATAAATTTAGGGCTAGGCTTGTAATTTGGGACATTTGGAGGAGGAGGGGTGTTTAACTACGCTTTTTTGCCATCAATCAATGGGCAATATCGATATTATTATAATATGAAGATAAGACAGTAGAAAGGTAAGCACATAGATGGTAATTCAGGAAATTACTTATCAGCTTCCGTTACCATGTTCACATCGGACGTTATCATAGGTAATATAGAATCAGGCTCAGGAACCGCAGGTTTTCTAGGACCTATTTATAGTATTCAAAGAACATACCCAAAAGGGTTTAATTATACTATGGAATTTGGCCTCGGCCTATATTTCGCTAGTGATGAAAATTTTGAAGCAGTTTAGACTGGTTTAGGTCCTACCGTGAGCTTTAGTATTGGTTGGGTTATCGGTACGAACAAACACAAGTACTATAGAAACCAAACCTTCTCAAAATCAGTTAGATAAAAATAACTTAAGATTGTGCTAAGGTGTTGCAAAATGAAGTATCTTTGCACGCTTAAAATAGACCCTGATGTCCAATACTAAAAATATCGCAATTATTGCGCACGTTGACCACGGCAAAACGACCTTGGTAGACAAAATCATGTACCACTGCAGCCTTTTTCGTGAGAACGAAAATACAGGCGACCTTATCTTGGATAATAACGATTTGGAGCGGGAGCGTGGTATTACCATTACCTCCAAAAACGTTTCTGTGGTATATAAGGATACCAAAATCAATATTATAGATACGCCTGGTCACGCCGATTTTGGTGGTGAAGTGGAACGTGTTTTGAACATGGCCGATGGGGTATTGTTGTTGGTAGATGCCTTTGAAGGTCCAATGCCACAAACACGTTTTGTATTGCAAAAGGCAATAGATTTGGGTTTAAAGCCCTGTGTGGTTATTAACAAGGTGGATAAGGAAAACTGTACGCCGGAAGAGGTGCATGAAAAAGTGTTCGACCTTATGTTTGAACTGGGCGCTGAAGAATGGCAGTTGGATTTCCCTACGGTATACGGTTCTGCTAAGAACAATTGGATGAGTGAGGATTGGAAGAACGAAACCGATAACATTGAGCCACTTTTGGACATGGTTATCGAACACATACCAACCTTTGAGCCCAAAGAGGGAAATACACAGATGTTAATTACGTCCCTGGATTTCTCTTCGTTTACGGGAAGGATTGCTATTGGGCGTTTAACAAGAGGTACCTTAAAGGAAGGTCAGCAAATTTCTTTGGTCAAACGTAACGGAGCCATCGTAAAATCTAAAATAAAAGAGCTTTTTGTCTTTGAAGGTTTGGGTCGTAAAAAGGTAACCGAAGTAGAAACAGGAGATATTTGTGCGCTTGTAGGTGTAGAAGGTTTTGAGATTGGTGATACGGTTGCTGATCTTGAAAATCCGGAAGGCTTAAAGACAATCGCAATTGATGAGCCTACCATGAGTATGCTGTTTACAATAAATGACAGTCCGTTTTTTGGTCAGGATGGTAAATTTGTGACCTCCAGACATATCAAGGAACGTTTAGAGCGTGAGCTGGAGAAAAACCTGGCCTTGCGTGTAAACGAAACCGATAGTGCCGACAAGTTTTTGGTCTTTGGCCGCGGTGTGTTGCACCTTTCTGT
>CAZUIE010000115.1:0-9485 GCA_964620945.1 uncultured Maribacter sp. | reverse complement strand
TTCTTTTTACAGATTCAATAAGGACATACATCAATAATTATTGCATCCGTAATTCTACCTAAACCTGCTATCGTTTTGTAGTATTCCTGCTACATTTTCCATAATTTAAATTAAAGAATACAACTTAAATCAAAATAATAAAACAAATGGAATTTGAAGGGAAAAAGGTTTTGATAACCGGTGGTACCCGTGGTATAGGCAGATGTATGGTTGATGAACTGGTACGGAACGGGGTGAAGCATATTGCCATTATTGCTCGTGATAAAAAAAGTCTAAAGGCACTATCTAAGCAATATGAAGAAGTGAAATTTATCCGTATTCCTGGAGATGTTGCCGATATAGATGTTCTGCGGGAGGCCTCGGCACGAATAGAGGATAAATGGGGATCTTTGGATATTCTAATAAACAATGCCGGAATAATCTCTGCAGGACCATTAGAAGACATTTCGGACGAAGATCTTTACGATCAGGTGGCCGTGAACTTAACGGCAATACTTTTATTGACCAAATACTGTATCCCACTTTTGAAGTACTCTAAGGAAGCGGCAATTCTAAATGTTTCTTCCGGACTTGGTTTATTGGGAAAGCCTTTTTACGCAGTGTACGGCAGTACCAAAGCTGCCATACGTCAATTTTCCGATTCAATTCGAAGAGAATTGGCTCCAGTAAATATTTCCGTAACCTGCGTTTATCCCACGGCAACGGATACCGATATGATGAAGAAATTTAAAGATCGTGAAATGGATTCTCCAGAAATGGTCGCAAAAAGATCTTTGGAAGGATTAAAGAACAAAGAATTACATGTAATCTTTGGAGGTAAGGAACGACTTAAAGAAAACGTTTTGAATTTTGAAAACCCTGCCAAGTTTGACGAACAGATTGCCGAGGATTATGAGCAGAGAAAAGAATCCAGTATGGGCCATAAGGCGATTTGATTTAAAACACGATATCAAAAAAGGAATCTAGCCATGAAATTTAATCCAAATGTCTTTACTGCACTGTTTTTGCTATTTATTGTTTCCTGCAAAGACGAACCAACATCCAAAGAAAAATCGATAATAGCTGTCATGGAATATGAGGCCACCCAATACATTCCTGACACATGGATAGCTAAACGTGTAGGAAAAGTGAAAAATGAATTAAACAGTACTGAAGCAGGGAAAATAGTTTGGAAAGCTATGGAAGCTCATGGCGGTTTGGAAACATGGTATGCTAACGGACCTCTATCGTTCAGGTTTAACTATCGGCCTTTGGACGGTAAAACACCACGAGATAGTTATCAGACCATTGATACTTGGAGTAATAGGGCAAGGCATACCAGTGCAACCGATAGCACCGCTCACTTTGGGTGGACAGGTAAAACAGCTTGGGTAGAGGCTGCCGATAACACGGCTTTTGCATATGATACCAAGTTTTGGGCCTTAACGCCAATTTATTTTTTAGCGCAACCTTTTATTTTAGATGGTGATGGGGTGAACTTGGAACTGTTGCGGAATACGGACTATAAGAACATATCTCAAGATGTAGTTAAAGTAACCTTTGATGCGGGCACGGGAGACGCACCGGATGATTATTATATCCTTTATTTTCAAGAGGATACGCATTGGCTGAGTGCTATTCGTTACATCGTATCCTACCCTGCTTATTTTAAGGATGGCGGTCATTCGCCAGAAAAGTTCATGGAGGTCTTAGGTGCAGAAACCGTTGAAGGGATTCGTTTTCCTACCAGTTATAAAACACATTGGCTAACGGAGGATGCAAAACCTGGTGCATATATTACAAACATAGAAGTTTCGGATATTCATTTTGAACAGCAGCTGAATACAGACTTTTTTGCAGTTCCGGAAGGTGCTACTGTACTTGAGTGAATAATAAAACCCCAGGTAAATACTTGGGGTTTTCATAGTTTTTCCCCTAGCTTTAGTCTACAGGTGCTTGATGCAGTGCCGCTGCAGCCGCACCTACGATACCGGCCGAGTTGCGTAACTCTGCGGGAACTACAGGTGTTTCTATTTTTATCCGGTGTTTGAATTGGGAAAAATCTTTTGAAGCTCCACCCCCTAAAATAATCAATTCAGGGGCAATGATCAACTCAACATATCTTAGGAATTTATTAAAGCGTTTACCCCATTGATCATAACTAAGGTTATCGCGTTCCTTGGCAGAATCTGCGGCCCATAATTCAATTTTATCATACTTCTTGTATGGGATTTGGCCCAATTCAAAATTAGGAATGAGTTCCCCGTCCCAAAACGCACCACTGCCTAATCCAGTACCAATGGTAACCATCACTACAAGTCCTTTTTTTCCTTTGCCTATACCATAATTCATAGTAGCGTAACCAGCAGCATCAGCATCATTAATAACCGTAACGGGCAATCCTGTCGCATCGCTGAATAGCGCCTTAACATCCATGCCGAGCCACTTTTTGTGAAGATTTCCCGGAGATTTGCATATTCCATGCTTTATAATCGTTGGGAACCCTACACCTACCGGGCCTTTATAATCAAAATGCTTAACGATTTTGGCCACCACAGCCGCCATATCCTTTGGTTTTCTTCCTTTTGGAGTAGGAATGCGGTGTCTTTTGGTCAACATTTCTCCGGTTACCGAGTTTACCAATGCCCCTTTAATACCGGACCCACCTACATCAATTCCTAAAACTTCCATACTCTTCTTTTGATTTTTTTGAATATGCGCAAAGTAACAAAAAAAGAATCGGCTCTGGAAACTTGCTTTTTACCCAGATTACTAATTCTAAAGGGATGAATAATGAACAAAGGGGCAATTGTGCCACTTTGTCCATTAGTTAATTATTAATTCAGTCTAAAATTTTCAGTGCTACGATAGTAGTTACCGCAATCTCCTCATCGGACTCGTCCATTTCAGTTTCACTTGTGTAGGTAATCAAGAAATTTTTGCCAACGAACTCCTCTTTGGTTAGGTCATAGGCCATTTTTGGTTCTTCGCTCATATGGCTGAAGGCAATGGAATATCCATCGGCATCTACAAAATAAAAAGTACCGTCCTCATAAAAGTCAAAGGTTGCAGTCATTTTTTCGGTGTCTTGGCTCATGGTGTTCGTCATAACCGATGTCAACAGAAAAAGAGAAATAAAAAGTGTTTTCATAAGATGTAAATTTTAGTTTTTGAATCTTTTTTTTTGAATTGATTTTCCCCTTGTAATAGGTTAGAATTTTCATAGTAAATGAAGTAAATAAATGAATGCGAAAATTATTCATGACCATTTATTTTTTATCAATTTTTAGGATTGTAAAACACTGTTTTAAAGTGTTTTAAAAGGTATGGTATTTTTTTAAAATATTTTTAAACCAAACCAATGTCATGTCAAAATTCAAAGTACATTTGACCCATAATTCTATTAAAATATTCAATAGGAATATGGGCTGTAAAATAACATACGATATACATTAAGTAATCATTTCGAAAACATAATAGTATTGTGCGGATGTATAATATTTGGCTTCTATTTTCACTACCCTGCTTTCTAGCTTCGTACGATAGCTAAATGCATAGTTTAAAATGATAATAACATAATTAAGCGTATCTTAAAATTAAAGTTGAACAATGAATCTTAAGGATGGCGTAAAAACCTCAGACAACAAAGTATCTTCCGAAGCTCGGAAATTGAGTGAATTGGTAAAGGATTCGACCAAGTCTTTAGTGGATAAACTGGAATGTTATGAGGATATTATAAGCTTGGAAGTTGGTGACACTGGACTGAGCCGTGCAAAGACCTTAGAACGCGAATTTGACTTGAGGCAACTGTATATAAAATATGAAGGCGATAACCCTACCGGTACCCAAAAAGACAGGATTGCCTTCGCTCAATTGTATGATGCCTTGCGTAGGGAGTATAAGGTAGTGTCCCTGGCCACATGTGGTAATTATGGAGTAGCAATGGCTTTGGCCGCAGACTTAGCAGGAATAGCCTGTAAGGTTTATATTCCGGAGTCGTATCATACCGATAGGATTATAGAAATCGAAAGGCTTAATGCTGAAATAATAAGATTGCCGGGTAGCTATGAAGATGTGGTCATGCAAAGTACGGAACATGCCAACAAAAATGGCTGGTACGATGCCAACCCAGGTGGTGCAAATACCCCTTTGCAGATATCGGCCTATGCACAAATAGCTCAGGAGATTTTTGAGGATTTGGGAGATGCTCCCAAGTATTGCGCTGTTCCAGTCTCTAACGGTACATTGTTCGCCGGAATCTACAGGGGATTTGTAAGTTTATATAAGCGAGGGAAAACCTCGCGTGTTCCCAAGATGATAGCGGCTTCATCATCTTTTAAAAATCCAATTATACAATCTTTTTTGCAAGGGTTGGAGTACTGTAAAGATTTGAATCCGGAGAAAATAAAAGAAACGGTATATAATGAACCCCTTATTAATTGGCATAGTTTTGACGGGGAGGAAGCCTTGTATGCGTTACGGGAATCTGATGGTAGCGCCTATAATATCAGCGATAAAAAATTAAGGGAAATGACCGCTCTTTTAGCAAAAAAAGAAGGGTTTAAGATTCTGCCTGCTTCTACTGCAGGCTTGATAGGCTTATTGGAGTTAGATGAAAAATTAAACTTGGAGCCGGACAGATTTGTAGCCGTGCTTACAGCAAAACACTAAAACAATATTATGAAGAAAGTAATAGATGGTAAGGCCCTGGTATATTGTGAGGGTGCTTTTAATACACCCAACGGAAAAACAGCACATGGATTAGTTCGGTTCACGGAGCGTTATGAAGTTGTTGGGGTCTTAGACGCTAAATATGAAGGTCAGGACGCAGGTGCCATTTTGGATGGCAGACCAAATGGTATACCAATTTTTAAGGATATAGAAACGGCAACGGAGCAGTTAGACGCTGAAGATAAGATGCCCAGTTATTTGGTCATCGGACTCGCTCCGGACGGGGGTCGCTTGCCTAAGGTAGCAAAAGGAACTATCAAAAAAGCATTGGAAATGGGTTGGAACGTAGACAGTGGACTTCATGATTTTTTGACGAACGATGCAGATTTAATGAAGGTGGCAACAGCGAATAATTGCCAGGTTCGTGATATAAGAAAAACGCCAGATAGGGACAAGCTGCACTTTTTTACAGGCGATATAGAAAAAGTAGACTGCTTAAAACTAGCTGTTTTAGGAACAGATTCTGCCTTAGGTAAACGCACTACAGCTTGGTTACTAGTACATGCCTTTAGAGCAGCAGGAAAAAAGGCTGAAATGATTGGCACCGGACAAACCGGTTGGATGCAGGGAGCTAAATATAGTATGGTCATGGATAGTTGCATCAACGATTTTGTTTCTGGTGAAATTGAACATGCGGTGGTAAGTGCCTATACCCATGAAAACCCGGACGTCATAGTAATCGAAGGACAGGGTAGTTTAATGAATCCTGCGTATCCTGGTGGCTTTGAAATTTTGGCTGCGGGAAGACCGGACTACGTGATATTGCAACATGCGCCCACGCGTGTAGAATATGATGGATTTCCGGGATATAAGATGCATTCGCTACATGAGCAGATAAATGCAATTCAGGTCATATCCGGGAAAGAGGTTATTGCCATAACGGTGAATCATGAAAATATGGAGAAAGACCAAATTTTGGAAACCTGTAAACAGATTACCTTAGAGACCAAGCTGCCTGCTTTTGACGTGCTGGAGTATGGTGCGGAATCTTTGGTGGAAATTTTGATGTCCAAACTTAAATGAGAATAACAAAAGTATCCTACGAACGGCACGATTTAAAATTAGCAGTGCCCTATACTATTGCCTACGAAACGATAGATAAAACCTCAAATTTTATTTTAAAAATAGAGACCGATGGTAAATGGGTGGGTTATGGCTGTGCCGCACCGGACAAAGCCGTAACAGGGGAAACACCCGATGAGGTCGAGGAGGCGATAAAGAGTGAAATATCCGATTATTTAATAGGCAAAGACCCGTTTACCTACGCTTTGTTACTGTCTGAGCTCAAGCAAGTACTCGGAAAAAGGGCATCTTCCTTGGCTATGGTAGATTTAGCGCTTTTCGATTTGATTTCTAAAAAAGCGGAAGTGCCGCTCTATAAGTTTTTAGGTGGATATCGGAATTCGATTCCTACGAGTATTACCGTAGGTATTTTACCCTTGGAGGAAACCATAAAACATGCTCGGGAATATGTGTCACAAGGTTTTTCTATTCTTAAAATAAAAGGGGGGAGTAATGTGGAAGAGGATGTGGAAAAAATGACGAAGCTCCATGAGACCTTTCCGCAAATTTCATGGCGTTTTGATGGCAACCAAGGCTATACTGTGGCAGAATCCCTTCAATTTGAAAAAGAAACCGCTAACGTTGGCATCCAAATATTTGAACAACCCACCAAAATAGGAGCTGAGGAACGTTTGGGTGAGGTAACAGATAAAACTACCATTCCTGTAATGGCAGATGAAAGTCTTAAAACCCTCGCCGATGCTTTTCGCCTTGCTCAAAACGAGCGCGTAAACATGGTGAATATTAAGCTCCAAAAGGTTGGAGGAATTATGGTGGGTATACATATCAATTCCGTAGCCAAGTCAGCCAAGTTGGAAGTGATGGTAGGTTGTATAGACGAATGTGGTTTGGGTATTGCTGGGGGACTTCATTTTGCCCTTTCCCGTCCCAATATTATATATGCAGATTTAGATGGCCACTTAGAATTGGTAGATGATCCTTATAAAAATGTTTTTAAACTAAAAAATGGCGTTCTGTATCCTACCGTAAAATATGGATTGGGGTTTAACGGATAGGTTATACCTAATTGTTTTAAAGCGGTTTCCTATTAATGATTACTAGGGACGTGACGCAGCGAGCGTGTATTTGTCTTTGACTATTGAATTTTATTGTAACGAGACTGGCCGGCAAAATAGTGCACGGTCAAACCCTTTGGCCACAAGAGGACACCTCCCTTGGATTCATAGTAGGTGCCAAAAAATTTCAATAATTTACCTAAAACTTACAGCCGACAGGGTATGGCGTGTAGCGAAACGCGTACGGCGCTACCCTTCCAGCTCCTGAATCAAATTAGCAACTAGAGCCGTCCAACCTGTTTGGTGGGAGGCTCCGAGTCCACGACCGTTTTCCCCATGAAAATATTCATAGAACAATACTAAATTCTTAAAATTAGGGTCTGTATACTGTTTGTCATGCAAAAGGTTTATAGGACGTTTTTCATTACCATCCTTTTCAAACATTTTGATGAGTCGTTTGCTTATTTCGTTGCTTATTCGGTGTAGGTCCATTTTAATACCACTCCCAGTGGGATATTCGAACTGCAGATCTTTGCCGCAAAAACTGTAATATTCTCTTAGTGACTGAATAAAAAGATAATTCATGGGCAGCCAAACAGGTCCACGCCAGTTGGAGTTACCTCCGAACAAGGATACCGTAGATTCTGCGGGCTCGTAGTTAATGGAATAGTCAATTCCCTCGATGTGTATGTGATAAGGTTCTTCATGGATTTTGGAGAGCGAACGAATCCCATACGGACTCAAAAATTCTTTTTCGTCCAACAAACTCTTAATCAATAATTGTAAACGGTCGTTGGGTACTAAAGAAAGGTGTAGGTCTTCCCCGTCTTCATATCCCTGTATAACGGGAAATTTTAAATTCTCCATACGGTATTTTTGAAACCATAGAATGCTTGCCTTAAATTTTGGAAATAGTTCCAGGGTCTCTTTTTTTATTGTAAGAACAGCTGCCAAGGATAGCATACCGGCAATAGACCTTATTTTTATGCGTGTTGAGCGTCCATCTGGTAATACCAGTCTATCATAAAAGAAACCTTCTTCACTATCCCAAGTTCCTTCGTGAGCGATATCTATCTTGTTCAGGGCTTCGGCAATAAAGATAAAATGTCCAAAATACTTGGTGGCCATGTCTTCATAGGTATCGTCCTCTTTTGCGATTTCCAAGCTCATTTCCAGCATATTCAAGCAGTAAAGTGCCATCCAAGCAGTACCGTCTACTTGCTCCAATGTGCCGTTTCCTGGTATGCCGTTGCTGCGGTCAAATACACCTATGTTATCCAACCCTAAAAATCCGCCTTGAAAAACGTTTTTTTGGCTACTGTCCAACTGGTTTACCCACCATGTAAAGTTTAGGGCCAATTTATTGAACATCCTTTTAAGAAATTTTACGTCTCCCGCACCTGTCTTATCTTTATCGATTTTGTAGATACGCAAGGCAGACCATGCCTGAACAGGAGGATTCACATCGCTAAAGTTCCATTCATAGGCAGGTATTTGCCCGTTTGGCGCCATGTACCATTCTTTGGTAAATAACAAGAGCTGCTCTTTAGCAAAACTTGGGTCTATCAATGCAAACGACGCACAATGAAAAGCAGAGTCCCAAGCTGCATACCAGGGATATTCCCAGGCATCTGGCATGGAAAGTATGTCGTGGTTCCTAAGCGTTTTCCAGGAGTTATTGCGGCCAGTAAGTCTTTCTTTTGGTGGATGGGAATTTTTGGAATCTCCCTTGAGCCATTGTTCTACCTCGTAATTATAATATTGTTTCGTCCAAAGTAAGCCCGCCAAGGCCTGCCTTAGGATCGCTTTTTTGTCCTTGCTTGCTTTTGGCACCAAAGCTTCGTAAAAGGAGTCGCATTCTTTCTTGCGGTTCTTAAAAATGCTGTCAAATGATGCTCCAAACGGGTCGTCTAAAGCTTTATCACTTAAACGAAGCACCACCGAAACAGATTCACCACCCTCTATTTTTCTATGGTACAAGGGCGCAAACTTGGTGCCTTTCTCATTTTTGGTGGCTAGTGTATAATCATTGTTGCACACAGCTTTGTGAAAAAGGTCTTTTTTGTAGGGATGTGTATTTTTTTGAAGGTAAATGGCTTCTCTGTTGGTTTCGTTTTCAGTAAACAACAATTGGTCCGCTTCTTGAAAATACAAGTGGTAATCTCCAACATATGGATGTTCGATGGTGGCTGAAGTTTCGCCGTTTTCCACTTGTTTTTTAATTACTGGTTTTTTAAGCATTTCTTTAAATGTCCAGTGATTTCTCATGGTTAACGTAGGAAGCAGATGTATCGCCGCCGCTTCTGAATTTCTGTTTTGTATGGTTATCTTGATTAAGATGTCTTTTTCATCACCCTTGGCATATTCGGTAAATACATCGAAATAAGCGTTGTTTTCAAATACACCTGTATCCAGTAATTCATATTCCAGTTCATTTCTATTTCGTTTTTGATTTTCGGATATCAGTTCTGCGTACGGGAATTCAGCTTGTGGGTATTTATACAAATGTTTCATGTAAGAATGGCTCGGTGTACTTTCTAAATAATAGTACAGTTCCTTAACATCTTCACCATGATTTCCTTGTGGGCCTGTAAGTCCAAAAAGACGTTCTTTTAAAATAGGGTCTTTGCCGTTCCAAAGTCCAATGCCAAAACAGATATTACAGTACCTATCGGATAATCCTGCAATGCCATCCTC
>CAZUIE010000114.1:4588-12532 GCA_964620945.1 uncultured Maribacter sp. | reverse complement strand
TAGCTCTACTTCTACTCCATTAAAATTAAGCTGATTGGCCAAGTTTTGATATTGACTTTCAAAGGTTTCCGCATTAATAGTAACGAAATCAATACGGCCTTCTTCCTGCCTATCAAAATAAAGCGCACTAATCCGATATTTATCCGATGGCCTATACTCCAAACCACCTTCCATGGTTATATTCTCTTCGGGTAATAAGTTGGGATTTGCTCCAAAAGGGCCAAATAACTGGGATAGATTGGGTGCAATAAAGGAAGTAGCATAAGAACCCAAAAACTTTAGATATCCTTTATCTATCTTAAGGACATAGGAAGGATTAAAATTGTAAATAATATGACTGCCATAGCCGCTATGGTTATTCCATCGCGCACCTGCATTTACATTCAATCCAAAATCACTTACATATACTATATTGGCATACGGATCAACACTGGTTGTTTGCTGTTCTCTAGCAAATTGTGTGGTATTATCAATCACATTTACGCCAACAATCGTATATAACATTGCATTAAACGTATATTTATTAAACACATCCAAAACAACCGATTCGGAATCAAAGGACGTAGGAAAATCAGATGTTATTTGCCTGGCTATTTGATTAAATGCGGTGTTTAGGGTAAGACTCCCTTTGTTGTATTTATATACAGAAGAAAGGCCAAATCGAGACTGCTCGCTTTTAAATTTAAAATCAGCGTCTACGATAGGAAAGCCGTTATCAAAATCAGAATTCAATTTGTTATAAAAAGCAGATGCCGTTATGCTAAACCTTTTCGAAAATTGGTAACCTAGCTTTACGTTCCCGTCAATTCTGGACAACCCATCCTCTTCCGTTCCAATTGCCGCTGATAGTCCATCTGTAAATTGATGACCACCCGAAGCCAAAACAGAAAGTTTGTCTTGTTTCGCCGTTAACGTAACCGTATTTGAAAAATCCGATGCATTATAACTCTGTTCGTTTTGAGATTGATTTGTACCCAGGCTAGAAGCTACCTCCAAGGACAAACCATTAACCTTAGCAGTTTTCGTGGTAATACTGATGACCGCTGTTGCGGCTGCATTGCCATAAAGCGTGCTTGCCGCCCCCTTTAAAATTTCAATACTTTCTATTTGTTCGATATTGAGCAAGCGCAAATCGTATTCGGCATTTACGTTGGATGGATCGGATACCTGAATCCCATCGATAATGACCAGCACTTGACGATTGTTACCACCTCGGGTAAACACACTTACATTCTGCCCGGCAAAACTTCGGGTTCCGTTGACTTCGATACCGCTTTTGGTGTTGATGACCTCCGCTACGGACCGGCCCTGATTTACAGCAAGTTCCTCCGCAGTGATTTTTATCACCGTTTTACCGGAATTCTCCCGTTTCAATTGGAATCGGGAATCGCTCACCACAACTTCATCCAATTGTTGGACGCTAACCGTGTCATTTTTAACTTGTGAACTGGATTGTTGTGCATGTACGTATGTACTTAGTCCACAAAGGACAAAGGCACCATAGACTACTTTTTTCATTAAAATGAAATTACTCGGAAAATCCCATAGGAAAACCTACGTAAACTTTTATCCCGAAAGTTTAACTTGATCGTTTGAATTTGGCAGGTCTCCTGGCTTGTTCAATCACGTACAGCCTTCCCATCCTATATTTTTTTGGACAGTGGCTAAGTAGAACACGTAACCCTCCTATAAAAAGAGGTGCCAAATTAAAATTGGCATAAACTTACAGTTGCGGGAACAGCTCCGGAATTTTTATAGTAGTGCTGAAAACCAAAAGACGATAATTTTAAATTCGTACTTCTAGCCTAAAACTAGCTTCTTTAAAGCACCGGATTCCCTTTTAATTGACGCAGAAGTGCTGACGTGTTTCCGTACAAACAACAACTTCGTCAAACCTAAATTCAGGGCGAAAGTAACTTAATTCTCCACGCTATCGTCTTTTTTCTTAGTCATTTTAATGGCTAGCCAAATAAAACCAACTACAAAATGTAATAGAATAACACCAGCAATGATGTAAATACCCGTGTTAGAATCGCTTCTCATACTTTTTATTTTAAACAAAAGTATCGCTTCTACAATCCAACAAAAATGACTTTTGTTACTTTGCAACTGAAAAAAGGATTTTCCTTGTACTAATACCAGCATTTTGAAACCCATAATCCCTATTATTTGTGTGCTATACATGTTAACCTCGGTTTCATGCAAAGAAGATAAAAAGTCGCTATCTATCACTAGTGAAAAGAAACAGAATACAATAACCCACGCTAAGGGATTCAGCATAGATAATACAGGTGCGTTTCCCGTAGTTACCGTCACCAATCCCTGGCCCAATGCCAAAAACCGTTTTACATACGCTTTTATTCCAAAAACAGAATTACATACAAACACAGATGCTAAAGAAGCTTATGATGCTATAATTGGCACGCCAATAGAACATATGGTCGTTACCTCTACTACGCATATCCCTGCTTTGGAAGCGTTGAACGGTTTAGACATCTTAAAAGGTTTTCCAGATACCAAGTACATTTCTTCCATGCCGGCAAGACAACTCATTTCCGAAGGAAAAATAAAGGAGCTGGGAAATAACGAGTCTTTAAATGCAGAAATGGTGCTCGAAATGCAGCCCGATGTTATCGTAGGTTTTGCAATGGACAATACTAATGCTACCTACAAGCTGCTACAAAAAGCCGGCATACCTGTATTATTTAACGGAGACTGGACGGAACGAACTCCATTGGGAAAAGCGGAATGGATAAAATTTTTTGGAGTATTGTTAGATAGACAAGAACAAGCGGAGCTGCTGTTCAATGAAATAGAAAGCGACTACAATAGCATAAAGCAACTCGCTAAAAAAGCAACCGAAACCCCAACTGTTTTAAGTGGCGCCGTGTATAAGGACATTTGGTACTTACCGGCGGGAGAAAGCTGGGCCGCCCAATTTATTAGGGACGCAAATGCACATTATCTTTGGTCCGATACCAAAGGAACTGGAAGCCTATCTTTAAGTTTGGAGTCGGTTTTGGAAAAAGGACACGCAGCTAAGTTTTGGGTGTCGCCCTCCCAATTTAAGAGTTACAAAGAAATGTCCACATCAAATCAACATTATGAGGAATTTGATGCTTTTAAAAATAAAAACATTCATACCTATTCCACTACAAAAGGACCAACAGGCGGACTTCTTTTCTTTGAATTAGGCCCACAGAGACCTGATTTGATTTTAAAGGATTTGGTACATATTTTTCATCCTGAGGTCTTACCCAACCATGTACCCTTCTTTTTTAAAGCCTTGCAATGAGTTCTGGAAAAAAGTCATATCAACTTTGGTTTATAGGGCTTGTGCTAGCCCTACTTTTCGCTATACTGCTCAACATAAGTTCCGGGAGTGTAGCTATCCCTTTCAATGCTACCCTAAAGGCCTTGTTTGGAGGAGAACTAGAGACACCATCGTGGAGCTATATTATTTTGGACTATCGATTGCCCAAAGCTCTTACGGCTATTTTGGTAGGAGGCGGACTCGCTGTTAGCGGCCTCTTAATGCAAACATTGTTTAGGAATCCGTTAGCGGGTCCTTTTGTTTTGGGCATTAGTTCGGGTGCCAGTCTGGGGGCGGCATTGTTGCTTATGGGTGGTTCCTTATTGTCGGGGGTTATACTATTTGATCTTGTGAACGATGTTTCTTTGGCCATAGCCTCTAGCACAGGTAGTTTTTTGGTTTTGGCCGTGGTGATGTTGGTGGCAAACCGTGTCCGGGATACCATGGCTTTGTTGATTATTGGCCTTATGTTTGGTAGTATTACCGCCGCAATCGTAAGCGTATTGGCCTATTTTTCAGATGCTGAACAGTTACAACGTTTTATTTTTTGGTCCTATGGGTCGGTGGGTAGTTTGTCCTGGTCACAAGTACTGTTGTTATCCAGTATTGTGGTTATTGGACTCATCATCAGCGTGCTGTCCCTTAAAAGTCTAAATTCATTTCTATTGGGTGAAAACTATGCTAAGAGTTTGGGTGTGGGTATAAAGAAGTCTAGATTATTAATTATAATTGCTGCCGGCCTCTTGGCAGGTGGTATTACTGCCTTTGCCGGTCCAATTGCTTTTGTAGGGCTTGCCGTGCCTCATTTAACTCGTCAACTGTTCAAAACAATGGACCATCGTGTTTTACTGCCCGCTGTTTTTTTATATGGCGCCATTTTAATGCTGCTCTGTGATACCATTGCACAATTGCCGAACTCTGCTAACGTACTACCCATTAATGCGATTACATCTATTATTGGCGCACCTGTTGTCATTTGGCTCTTGATTAGAAAACAAAAAATGATTTTTTGATATGGAAAAAACCGAAACTACCATTGCGGTACATGAGTTGGCCATAGGTTACAAATCCGGGGCAATCGCCAATGCAATTAATTTTAATCTCCACAAAGGGGAATTGTTTGCCATTGTTGGTATAAATGGTATTGGAAAGTCCACACTTTTACGCACGTTGGGAAACGTACAGAAAAAATTATCCGGAAGCATTAAAATTGACAGGGTTATCTTAGAAAAATATACACCATTGCAGTTAGCCTCGCAGCTTAGCGTCGTACTTACAGAACCTATTGCCTCTAAAAACTTAAGCGTTCTAGAATTAATTTCTTTAGGACGCTTACCTTATACAAATTGGCTGGGTTCGCTAAACCAAAAGGATACAAGTTACATTCAAACTTGTATACAACAGTTGGGCCTGAAACATTTACAGCATAAACACTGCCATGAACTAAGTGATGGTCAGCTACAACGTGTACAGATCGCCCGTGCCATGGCCCAGGATACGCCTTTAATTTTATTGGATGAGCCTACCACGCATCTAGATCTCTATCACAAAGTACAGATATTAAAACTACTGAAAGAACTGGCAAAAACCCATCAAAAAACAGTGCTATTTACCACCCATGAAATTGATCTGGCCATTCAATTAAGTGATAAAATATTGATATTGGATGGCGCTCAAAATCCCTTTGGCCAACCGTGTGAGCTTATTGAAAATGGTGCCTTTGATGCACTTTTTCCTACGGATATGATTCAGTTTGATGCCAAAACAGGTACGTTTAAAATCATCACATAGTTTTTGACCTAACGCAACTATCGCCCTCATCGCCGCTATCGCTTTAGACCCTTACCTCTACCATCTGAGTTTTTACCCATACGGGACAAGACAATATGTTAGAAGTTATAGTGCCTACACCTCGGAATACACAAAACCATTATCTTTAAGGCACTAAAATATGTTATGAGTACTGAAGTGGTCTATATCATCATTGCCTTAATATCCATTGGCCTGGGTATCGTTTTGGGTATTTATATCCAAAAGTTACGAGAACGGACCTCGGAAACAATATGGAACGAACGGCAACAACAATGGGAACTAACGAGTAAAGACTTTAAAAACAGACTAGCAGTAGCCGATGAATCTCATAAACAGGCACAATTGGAAAAAGAACTGCTAGGACAGAAAGTAGTGCGATTAGAAGGTGTCAACGATAATTTAAATCGTCTTAATACAGAGCAAAAACTGGAAACGGCCAAACTACAGGAAAAATTTACCAAGGAGTTTGAAAATTTAGCCCATAAAATATTAGAACAGAACAGCTCCAAGTTTACGGAACAAAACCAAAAGAACATTACCCAGATATTAAGCCCCTTACAGGAAAAGATACAACGGTTCGAAAAGAAGGTAGATGACACGCAAAAAGAGAACATCAGCATTCATTCTGCGTTAAAGGAACAACTGTTACACCTTCAAAATCAGAATATTAGGATTACACAAGAAGCTGAAAACCTGACCAAAGCACTAAAGGGAGATAGCAAAATGCAGGGGAACTGGGGCGAGCTTGTGTTGGAACGTGTCTTGGAAAAATCCGGATTGGAAAAGGATAGGGAGTATGCTGTACAACAAAGCTTTGAACGGGAAGATGGAAGCCGTGTGCTTCCCGATGTGGTCATCAACCTACCAGACGGAAAGAAAATGATTATTGATTCCAAAGTTTCCCTTACGGATTATGAGCGGTTTGTAAATGCCGAGGAGGAATTCAAACAAAAACATCTAAAAGATCATATCAATTCCTTACGTCGTCATGTAGAACAGCTATCGGCCAAAAAGTACGAAGATCTGTATGAAATGGAGAGTCCGGATTTTGTGTTACTGTTCGTTCCCATAGAACCCGCTTTTGCGGTGGCCATAAACCAGGACAACTCCCTGTATAACAAAGCATTTGAACAAAATATAGTTATTGTGACCCCTGCTACCCTACTGGCTACCTTGCGTACCATAGATAGTATGTGGAACAATGAAAAACAACAACGGAACGCTATTGAAATCGCGCGCCAAGCAGGAGCGCTATATGATAAATTTGAAGGCTTTGTGAGCGATTTAAGTAAATTAGGAAAGAAAATGGACGATGCAAAATCAGAATACCGAGGCGCTATGAACAAATTAACCGAGGGTAGAGGAAATATCATAACGAGTATAGAAAAGCTAAAAAGCATGGGCGCCAAAGCCAAAAAATCGATACCTGAAAAATTATTAAAAAAAGCGGAAGAAGAATCGAATTAAAACATAGAGACAAACATAACATATGAAAAAAATTCTATTTCTATTTATAGCTGGCGTACTCGCGTTAATGGCATTGTACTATGCATTTATATACTTTGTGCCCTACAGCGAAGGCGTCCGATCAGGCGAGCTCATTAAAGTAAGTCATAAGGGTGTAGCCGTAAAAACTTGGGAAGGAGAAATAAGCCAAGGCATCTCCGGGGCGCAAATCTTTTCATTCTCCGTGTTGGACAAGGACGAAAAGGTGATCGAAAAATTAAAGGAATACCAAGGGCAGTATGTAAAGGTGAGCTATACGGAACGTTACACTACTTTCTTTTGGCTTGGTGACACCAAATACTTTGTAACCGATGTAAGACGGGAACAGTCCCCACATATTAGAAACTAATGGCTAAATATAAAAGT
Source organism: uncultured Maribacter sp. (assembly GCA_964620945.1). Lineage (GTDB taxonomy): Bacteria > Bacteroidota > Bacteroidia > Flavobacteriales > Flavobacteriaceae > Maribacter. Next base: position 5,535 of record CAZUIE010000114.1, on the reverse strand, counting down.
GCAACCGAATCCAAAGTATCTATAACAGAACTTATGCAGCCCTCCCACTCCAACTTTGGCGGTAAGGTTCACGGCGGCTATATTTTAAATTTAATGGACCAAATTGCCTTTGCGTGTGCCAGCAAACACTCCCAGAGCTATTGTGTAACGGCATCCGTAAACAGGGTAGATTTTCTGAATGCCGTGGAAGTGGGCGATTTACTCACCCTAAAAGCATCTATTAACTATACAGGCAGGACCTCTATGGTCGTTGGTGTTCGGGTAGAAGCTGAAAACATAATCAGCGGAAAAAAAAGGCATTGCAACTCCTCCTATTTTACTATGGTGGCCAAAGATGAAAAGGGCAAAAATCTAAAAGTTCCCGGACTTATTATTGAAGATAAAGAAGGTATGCGACGGTTTGCGCGTAGCAAAGAACGAAAGTTATCCGCTTTTAAGCGTGATTCTAAATACGACGCCAAAAACTTTAAGATCAAAGAATATTCCGAGTTCCTTAAGGATGAAAATATGAAGTTGAATTTAAAGTAAGGCCGCTGCAGCGTCGTCCATAAACCAAGTAAGCTTTTTGGATTCCGGCTGTACCAAGGCTGCCGGATACTTTTTATAGTCGCCTTTTTGCTTATGAATTTCAGTCACTTTTTGAGCCTTGTCCTCGCCGGTTACCAAAAAAATGACCTCCTTTGCTTTGTTGATTACCTTACCATTGATAGAAATCCGTTTTTGACCGGAATCTGGATGGGTAGCTACCGTACAATGGTCTTCTGTATTCCATAATGCTATTTCGTACGGAAATATAGAGGCCGTATGTCCGTCATCTCCCATTCCTAACAGTACTAAATCAAATTGTGGGATATCGTCCACACGGTCTAAATTAATTTCCAATAGGTTGGCATAGCGCATGGCTTCCCCTTGGGGTTGGTTTTCCCCTAAAATCCGATGGATATTTT
>CAZUIE010000114.1:0-4488 GCA_964620945.1 uncultured Maribacter sp. | reverse complement strand
TAAAAATCGAGATTTGCCCGCTCTACCTTAAATCCTTGCCCAGGGACCTTTACCCCAAATTTAATTAAAACACCTTCGTCCGGTTGAATGCGTATAATCAATTTATTATCCTTTTCGTGCATTCCTGTTTCCTTAAAAATTTGGTGGTGAGGCGATTTAAAGTGTATCACCACTTCGGTGACTTTAGTAGGCATTCGTTTTGCGGTTCGCACATAAAATGGCACATCTTTCCAGCGCCAATTGTCTACAAAGAATTTGATGGCAGCATAGGTTTCCGTTAATGAATCTTCGGCTACCCCTGGTTCTTCCCTATATCCTTTTACGGTTTCCCCATCTATGTTAGACCCCATATATTGGGCGCGGATGGTATGGTCATGTAAGGTTTTATCATCCTTCATAATTCGTAAAGACTTTAGGGCCTTTACCTTTTCGTTCCTTATTTCCTCTGGTTGGTCCCCAATTGGTGGTTCCATAACAATAAGCGATACAATCTGTAACAAATGATTCTGGAACATATCGCGCAAGGCACCGGAACTATCATAGTAGCCGCCTCTTTTTTCTACGCCCACACTTTCGGCATTCGTAATTTCTACATGGTGAATGTAATTTCTGTTCCATAAGGGTTCAAAAATACTATTGGCAAAACGCGTTACCAGTAAGTTTTGTACCGTCTCCTTCCCAAGATAATGATCTATACGATAAATCTGATGCTCCTTAAAATAGCGTTGGAGACCCGTATTTAATTCTTTTGCCGTTTCTAGGTCGTAACCAAATGGTTTTTCCACGATTACTCTTTTCCAACCATTATTTTGCGTATTTAAACCAGAGGCGTCCAAGTTTTTAGCAATGGTTTCGTACAAGGTAGGCGGTGTTGAAAGATAGTACATGATATTACCTTCGGTAGCTCTGGCATCGTTAAGCGCTCCCACCCGTTTTCGCAACGGCCCGTAATCGGTATCGTAGCTATCTCCTAGATCTTCATAAAAAAATAGGTTGGCAAAAGCTTCTATGTATTCGGACTTCAAATCCTTAAGTTTATCTTTTAGGTAGGTACTTTCCAATACTACTTTAGTTCTAAATTCAGCATCGGTCATATTGCTTCTACTGGCACCCAATACGGCAAAATGCTCCGGCAACTGTTTGGCAACGTAAAGATTAAACAAGGCCGGCACCAATTTTCTCGCAGTCAAATCTCCGGAAGCTCCAAAGATGACGAGCATTTGATTTTCTGTTCTGTTCATAAGGGTCTTCCTGAATTAGCCGTAAAAGTATTGAAAAGAAAAGGCTTTCACAACGAGTTTACTGCAACTTACCTAGGCAACTGATTATTTTCCTTTATTTTTGAGTTCTGATAAATTTGCATTGAGATTTACAGAAAGAAAAGGATGATAACTTCACTAAAAAAATTGACATACATGGATACCACATATGACTTTGGATTGGTAGGATTGGGCGTTATGGGACGTAATTTTATCCTGAACGTAGCGGATAATGGATTTACCGCGTATGGTAACGATATAGATTCAGAAAAGGTAAATGCGTTAATTACCGAGGGTGGGGATACCGCCAAAGTCAATGCCACCGCGGACATTGAAAATTTTGTAGCCGGTTTAACTACTCCCAGAAAGATTATGTTGTTGGTTCCAGCAGGTAAGGTGGTAGATATTGTGATAGAGAATCTATTGCCCTATTTAGAGGATGGGGATATTATTATAGATGGTGGAAATTCCTTTTACACTGATACCGACCGTAGGGACGCTTATCTAAAAAAGAAAGGTGTTAACTTCTTTGGTGCCGGTGTTTCCGGTGGGGCCAAGGGTGCCAGAAGAGGTCCAAGCATCATGCCCGGTGGTAACCGGGAGGCATACCAGCATGTGAAACCTATTTTTGAAGCCGTTTCTGCAAAATATAAGGGAGAGCCCTGTGTTGCGTACTTAGGGCCAAAATCTGCCGGAAACTATGTGAAAATGGTACATAACGGAATAGAATATGGTTTGATGCAGCTCACTTCGGAGATTTATGACCTCCTAAAAAAAGGAGGTGATTTTACCAATGACGAACTGCATAAGACCTATGCCACATGGAACAAGGGAAGATTGCAGTCTTTTTTAGTAGAGATTACTTCTGAAATTTTTAAGCAAGAAGACGAACTGACCGACGGGCGATTGGTAGATATGATATTGGACAAGGCAAAGCAAAAAGGCACCGGAAAATGGACCAGCCAGAATGCTATGGACCTGGGAATTCCCGTACCGTCTATAGATATAGCCGTAAGCATGCGCGAAATCTCCGCCTTAAAAGAAGAACGCACACAAGCAGATGCCCTATACGACAGACCTACTGTAGCACCTGTAGATAAAAAGCGTTTGGAAGAACTAGCGGAACAAGCTCTTTACTTTTCATTTATCATTACCTACGCACAAGGCCTGCACCAATTGAACGATGCATCAAAGGAATACGGTTATGAGCTGGATATTGCCGTAGTTGCGAAAATATGGCGCGCAGGATGCATTATCCGTGCAGGATTGTTAGCGGATATAACAGCGGCCTTTAAAGCAGACAAGGACCTGCCCAATCTTCTGCTATCCCCTACTTTTGTTGATAAAGTACAAGGTACGGTCAAGGCCGCGAGAGCATTGGTGGCCTATGGCGCAAGTAATGGAATTCCCTTACCCGGACTTTCCAATTCGTTAACGTATTTTGACGCCTATACGTCGTCCAGGCTACCCTTGAACGTGATACAGGCACAACGCGACTACTTTGGTTCTCATACCTATGAGCGATTGGACAGGGATGGTGTTTTCCATACCGAATGGGAATAGGTTGTTTGAAAAACCATTTTTAACAAGCTTTCAGATACTCTGGTAACTGGTTATTGCAGAAAGGTAATTTGCTTTTAGAATATGTTCAATTTTTGAACCTAGCAACTATCGTCCTGGTGCGGTAGGCATATGGACAACTTGTTCCATAAAAAGTATTTTCACAATCATAAAGATATATTCAGATTTTATGTGTCTGCTCGCATTCAAATCAATTTGAGAATTTAACCTTCTTCTCTAGCATAAAATTTTGTTACACACCTGTGTTAAAAATGTATCTACGTAGTTTTTTATCGATATATACGTCGTACTATTTTGAAGAATAAAAATGTATTAAAGCATAGTTTTTTACTTATGAGTCCCATGTAATGAATAACTGTTACGGTAAACGGTTGATAATAAGCACCCCTTTTTTTAGTAAATTTCCTTCTAATCATCAGGGTTTTTAAACTCTCAAAAGTTGTCATATACAGCCTTGTTGTGGGTTATGCGTAATTTAAAGAGTAATTACGCATAACCTGTGCTAAGGATAAGTATATCGGTAATTATTTGCTAAATTGCTTATATACACTAGTTGTGCGTCATATAAAACCAAGTCCGAAAATGAAAACTATACTTATAACATTATTGACAGTATTATCAATTTCCTGTAATTCTCAAGGAAAGAAAACTGCCGAAATTGAAGAACCAAGGGAACAACTCAATGCCTCGCAAATTGGTGAATATGTGGTAGAAACATTTCAAGACTCGAAAGGAAATCTATGGTTTGGAACTTTAGAAAAAGGCGTGGCAAAATATAACGGAAATGAATTGGTTTACTTGACAATAAAAGATGGATTACCGAGCAACCGAGTAACAAATGTTATTGAAGATAAATTAGGTAATTTATGGTTTGGAACAGGTTCAGGAATATCTAAATTTGACGGAGAGACATTTACAAACTATTCAGAAAAAGATGGACTTTGTAGCGATATGGTAAGCAATTTGTTTATGGACAGCAAAGGAATTTTTTGGATTGGAACTTGGGGTGGTGTTTGTAATTTTGATGGCACTCAATTTGAAAATTTTCCTCTTCCTTATCCGAAAATTGAAACCAAAATCAACCAAGACACAAAAGATTGGATAACCTCAATCACAGAAGATATCAAAGGAAATATTTGGTTTGGAAGAGATGGCTATGGAGCAAGCAAATTTGACGGAAATTCTTTTACCAACTTAACAACAAAAGAAGGCTTAAACTCAAACAATGTTCAATCCATTGTCGCAGATAAAGAAGGAAATATTTGGATTGGAACAAGAGTTTCAGAAAAAGACAATGCGAATACCAAGAAAAGATTTGGAGAAGGTGGTTTGAACAAGTATGATGGCGATACATTCGTTCATTTTCTAGAAATTAACGGACTAAACAAAAGCGATGTTTTCACACTTCACAAGGATAACTCGAACGATTTATGGATAAGCACGACAAGTAATGGCGTTTACAATTATACAAATGACGAGTTCGTAAATTATAAAGTTCCAACTTCGACAATGAGTTTTTTGAAAGACAAAAAAGGGAATATATGGTTAGGCTGTGCAGGTGGATTATACAAAATTGACAAAGATGGAAAAACTATAAACGTAAGGACAAATGGACCTTGGAAATAAAAATACGAACGCACAACAATGG
>CAZUIE010000113.1:0-12564 GCA_964620945.1 uncultured Maribacter sp. | reverse complement strand
TTTGTACAAGGTATCGTTTGGAACATATTTAGTTATGATCAATGGGGTGTAGAGCTGGGAAAACAGTTGGCAGGAACGATTTTAAAGGATATAGAGGGTTCTGATATTGCTGATCATGACGGGTCTACATTACAATTGCTGCAATATTTTAAGAGTTAATCCCGCAAGTTTATAATTTTTTCGATTTCACTTATAACTTCTTCGCTATCAGGCTTTGTTTTATAGTTTTAAACTTAATTTTACCGATGCTGATTTAACGTTCCCTTAACGTTAGAAGTTCAAAAATGGAGGACTTTTGCAGCAAGTTAAAAACTAACAAAACAATTAAAAAAATGAAAAAGATTTATTTTGCATTTGTAGCGCTTTTAATGACTGCAAGTGCTTTCTCGCAAGGGGTAACTACCTCAAGTATGCAAGGAACGATTGCCGATGAATCAGGGGAATCCCTGTTTGGTGCCAACATTGTTGCTACGCATACACCATCAGGGTCCGTTTATGGAGCTATTTCTAATGAAGATGGTATATTCTATTTACCAAACATTCGTGTAGGTGGTCCGTATACCGTAAAGGTAACATATGTAGGTTTTCAGGACAGAACTTTCGAAGGTATTACCTTAGGTTTAGGTCAGAGCTACAATTTAAAAGTAGTCTTAAGTGAAGGAATGGCACTAGAAGAAGTCGTAGTTACTTCAACAAGAGGTAACGTAATTGATCCGGATAGAACTGGGGCTTCCGTTAACCTTTCTAGGGATAAAATTGATGCCCTACCTACTGTAAACAGAAGTATCGAGGATTTTACAAGACTTACTCCACAGAGTAACGGTAGTTCATTTGCTGGAACATCTAGCAGATTCAACAACTACACTATTGACGGTAATATTTACAACAACAACTTTGGTCTGGGCTCTGCGCAATTCGCAGGTGGGAACCCAATCTCTTTGGATGCTATTGAGGAAGTTCAGGTAAATCTGGCCCCTATGGATGTTCGATTCGCTGGTTTTACCGGTGCATCGGTTAATGCCATTACCAAATCTGGAACCAATGAATTTAAAGGTTCCGTTTATTATTTGTTCAGAAATGAACAAATGGTAGGTGATAGATTGCGTAATCTAGAACTAAACCGAGGAGATTCACAAAATGACATTAAAGGTATTACCATAGGTGGACCTATCATTAAAGATAAATTGTTCTTTTTTGCAAGTTATGAAGAGGAGCTAAGCGCAGTTCCTGGTTTTCAACGTCAAGCAGCTAGAGGCGGCTTAACCCCAGATGGTTTAACGATTTCTAGAGTACCTGCTTCCGATTTGGATTTTATTCAGGAAAGTATGCGTAATCTCTATGGGTACGAGACAGGACCTTACGAGAATTATCCGTTCGCCTCTGAACAAACTCGTTTTAATGCTCGTTTGGACTATAACTTAAATCAGAACAACAAGTTCTCATTGCGTTATAATAGATACAACCAATCCCAAGATATTAGAATTAACGGGAACTCAAATAGGTTTTTGCCTACCCGTTACAGAAATACCAGCAGACAGGGTATAGAGGCTGTAACCTTTGCCAATGCCAACTACACGAATGATCGCTTGGTAGAGTCAATTGTTGGAGAGTGGAACTCCAAAGTAGCGGATAACATGTCCAACCAATTAAACATAGGATATACGGCTATACAAGATCCAAAAAGGGGAATCCCTGGAGGACAAGCCTTCCCGTTCATCGAGGTATTGGAACCAGATGCATCTGGGAACTTATTGTATTATACTGCCCTAGGTAACGAACTGTTTACCGTAGGAAACCTGTTGGAGAACAATGTATTTAATGTAACCAACAACTTCTCAATCTACTCTGGTAAACACACCTATACTATTGGAGCTAACTTGGAACTGATGACGTTTAAAAACGCATTTAACCCTGTATTTAACGGTTTTTATCGCTTTACAAGTCGTGATAGTTTTGTTGAAACGGTTATCAACCAGACCCCAGGAGCTTATCCTGATGCATTTGCCAAAAGTTTCGCTTTAGATGGCTCAACAACGCCACCAGTAGATGAAACCAACTTTGGTCAGTTTGGAATTTACTTCCAAGATGAATATCAGGTAAATGATGATTTGAAGGTGACTGCTGGACTTAGAATTGATTTGCCTTTCTATACCACGGATATTCCAAGAAATACACTGTTGGATGATTTGAACAAAACTTTCGTTGATGGTAATGGCGATAGCTTTACTCCGGATGTAAGTCAATTTCCAAAGGTTAGACCTTTATGGTCACCAAGAATTGGTTTCAACTGGGATGTAAACGGTGAAGGTAAAACCCAAGTAAGGGGTGGAACAGGTATTTTCTCTGGACGTATTCCTTTTGTATGGATGAGTAACCAAGTAAACGGTTCAGGTGTTGTTCGTGGTGGTCTTGGTTTTGAAGGTGCAGAGGTTGCGGCTGAATTCGGTCCTAATTATGTATTTAATCCAGATATTGCATTTGGTGCTCCGGCAGATCCAGGTCAGACTTTATCTAATGAACTGAACCTATCAGATCGTGATTTTAAATTACCACAAACATGGAGAACCAATATTGGTGTAGACCATGAATTACCATGGGGTATTACAGGTACTGTAGACTTTATCTATTCAAGAGAAACAACTGCTGTAAATGTATATAATCCCGTTCTTAGAGAAGCAGATGGTGTTCTAGCAGGACCTGATGCCAGACCTTATTGGGATGGAGGTTATTCTAACGATCCAGACTTTAGAAATGTTTTCTTGTTAACGAATTCAGATAGAACCCCGTATTCGTACTCATTGGCGACCACGCTATCAAAGCAATTTAATAACGGATTCTTTGGTTCTATTTCTTACGTTACCGCGAGAGCATTTGATCTAGGGGCTACAGGTGGGTCTCAGGCAGGATCTTTATGGTCTGCTATAGTACAAGAAGATAGAAACGACCCCGAACTTGGTTTTTCTGCTCAAAATCAACCAAACCGCTTTATCGCTAATTTAAACTACCAAAAAAATGGCACCACCATCGGTGTGTTTTGGGAAGGTGGCGAGAATGGAAGGTATAGCTATACCTACTCTGGTAATTTTGGAGATAATTCAGACCGTTTATTGTACGTGCCCAACGATGCCGCCGAACTTAATTTCGAAGAGTTCACCTTGGACGGTAATTTGATTACGGAACAGGCCCAGATTAATTTTCTTAACAATTACATTGAGCAGGACGAATATTTAAGTGAAATTAGAGGAGAAGTATCTGAACGTAACGGCGCAGTCTTGCCGTGGGTTAATAGATATGATCTTAGAATAACTCAGGATATTGAATTGACCAAAGATGATAAGAATACATTGCAACTTTCAATGGATTTCTTAAATGTTGGTAACATGTTCAATTCAGACTGGGGCGTACCACAATTTGCAACTCAGGAAAACGTGTTGAACTATAGAGGAAGAAATGCTGCGAATGAGCCAATATATAGGCTGAATACGCAGAGTGGAACATCCGATTTTCCTAGGGAATCGTTTATTCAAGCAAGTAATTTAGCTAACACATGGAGATTACAAGTAGGTATTCGATACATGTTTAACTAAACAATTATATAACTAGATTAAAAAGCTCTGCAGTAATGTAGAGCTTTTTTTATGCCTAAAAATCCTTATTTTTATCAGTCAAAATAAAAACCATGTACGAAACTATTCAAATGCTACATTCTTACTTAGCCTATGTAGCCCTCGCAGTGCTGTTTTTGGCCGTTGCCAATGCAATTACTGGCCTACTGTCAAAGCGTATGTTTACCATGACCAAAGACCTAAGGATAAGTCTCTTTGCCTTAATTTTGTGCCATATACAACTGTTGATAGGGCTAATTCTCTATTTTGTTTCTCCTAGTGGATTTAGTGCCATACAGGAGTTTGGTATGGGAGGATTATCGTCTGCTGCCAGATTGTTGGCAGTAGAACACCCATTTATTAACATAGTTGCTATAGCACTCATAACAGTAGGTTGGTCGCGTCACAAAAAGTTTGTGGAAGGAGACAAGAAATTCAAAAGCATCGCTATTTTTTATGGGCTCGGTCTTTTGTTAATCCTGAGTAGGATTCCATGGTCACAATGGTTCTCGTAGATGCATTCAAACCCTATAGCTAAAAAGTATATTTTATAAAACCGTAAAGTATGAATAGAACGTTATTCCTTATTACCATCTTTTTTTCAATGAGCCTTTCAGCACAAAATAAGTCACTTTTCAATGGAGAAAACTTAGATGGCTGGACTATTTATGGAACCGAAAAATGGTATGTAGAAGACGGGCTTCTCGTTTGCGAAAGCGGCCCGGATAAAGGCTACGGCTATCTTGGAACCAATGACCACTACAAGAATTTTATTTTGGAATTGGAATTTAAGCAGGAGGCGGACGGTAACAGTGGTGTTTTTATTCGCTCTACCGTAGAAGGCACTACCGTAAACGGTTGGCAGGTAGAAATTGCACCTCCAGGAAAGCATACCGGTGGAGTGTACGAATCCTATGGTAGAAATTGGCTTATAAAGCCTGATCCTAAAAAGGACAAGGCGCTAAAAATGGGAGAATGGAACAAGATGAAAATCAAAGTAGATGGTGATAACTTAACTTCTTGGCTTAATGGAACTGAAATGATTACATTAAAGGATGAAATTATTGGTGCAGGTGAAGGTGCTGTTTTACTGCAAATACATGATGGTGGTGGTATAAAGGTAAAATGGCGTAATATCGAATTAAAGGAGCTGTAGGTTTTGAAATGAAGTAATAAAAAGTACTGTTTAGACCATAATATTGTTTTAAAACCTCTTGAAAGGTCTAACTCCATTGGGCATTAAGCCAATAGCTATTCATAACATATAACTGAGAGAGTTATTATTCTGTATGCGCCTCCCTTAGTAAGTAAATATATACCGGAAAATGATCACTGTAACCTCCAATATAGCTTCCACCGGCATAGGTGCGTAACGGATACCCTTTGTATTTTCCATTTGGGTCAATAATATAGTTCGGCGTAAATATCCCGGCTTTCCAAAAGGTATAGGTTTCTTTTTCGCTTTCAACGAGATTAGCGGTCATATATAGCTGGTCAAAAAGATTCCATTTATCCCTGTATGCTAAGGAACCTTCTCCTTTTCTAAACAGTTTCTCCATAGGGCCAAAGAGACTCATGGAATCCAGTTGTTTCTTTTTTCCTTTTACATCTAAAATTCTTTTGAAGCTAGGATCAACGGGGTCGTCGTTAAAATCGCCCATACTTATTATTTTTGCCAATGAATTGTTACGTTGTATGGAATCAATTATCCGCTTATTTAATTTTGCTGCTGCTAGTCTAAAGGGTCTACTTCTTGCTTCGCCTCCACTTCTGGAGGGCCAGTGGTTTACTATAAAATAGATTTTTTCATTATCCAAGGCTCCTTCTATAACGAGCTGGTCTCTCGTGTAGTCCCGAAATCCGTCATCCTTGGATAGCAAAAGTCTTTTACTATCAAAAGAAATAGGGATAAATACCGATGTTCTGTACAAAAGTGCAACGTCGATACCACGTTCATCCGGAGAATCAAAATGTACAATACCGTAATCATATTTTCTTAAATTTGGGTGGTTTACCAAATCCTCCAGAACCTGTCTGTTCTCTACCTCGCAAACACCGATTACATCTGGTGGGGTTTTGCTCACATCCAAACCTATCTGGGAAATTACCTTGGATAGTTGTCCTAATTTATGCTCATAACGTTCTTGCGTCCAATTATCCTTGCCCTCAGGAGTTCTATCGTCATCATATACTAACGTATCATTTTTAGTATCGAAAAGATTTTCTAGATTATAAAACGCAATGGTTCGTAACTGGTACTCATTGGTTGTTTGCGAGATTCCAAAAAAGCAGGTAATTACTAAGAAAGAGAACAAGAATAGCTTCATTTGCAAAGGATTACAACCTAAAATACAGTATTAATCGGAAACTTCTTACCTGATCTATACTTTTTTAGATATATTGTAGTACCATTAACCTAATACACTAACCACCAAGCATGTATAGAAGATTTCTGTTTATACTACTTTTTTCATGCGTACACCTATTGTTAGCACAAACAGAGACCCTTGTTTCCGGAACTATATTTAAAACTATAGACCAAACGGTAGTTGTGGGGGCAACAGTATCTTTGGAAGGGGAACAGATTTATGGGAAAAGCAATGCATCCGGACAATTTAAACTTAATATTTCTTTAACCGGAGATTACATTTTAAGAATAGAATTTCAAGATTTCGTCACCAAAAGAATTCCAGTGTCCCTTGACGGCACCCCTTTAGCTTTAGGTAATATCTCACTGGATAAGGATTTGACGCTAGACAAACAGGACAATCTTATTACTTTAACTGACGCTGAGTTGTTGGATGATGAAACCAACGCCAGCTCACTGGGCTTACTGCAGGCTACGCGGGATATCTTTTTGAACAGGGCAGCTTTTGATTTCGGACAAGCTTTTTTTAGGGTACGTGGGTATGATTCTCAATATGGAAATGTATTATTGAACGGCATACCCATGAACAAGTTATTTGATGGTAGGCCGCAATGGAACAACTGGGGAGGTCTTAATGATGTGATTAGAAATCAAGAATTCAGTAATGGCCTTGGTGCATCGGCACATACGTTCGGTGGTATTTTAGGCAATACCAATATAGATATGAGACCATCGGGTCTACGTACGGGTTTTCGTTTATCTACCTCCGCATCCAACAGAACCTATACAGGTCGCCTTATGGCTACATATAACTCAGGTGTTCAGAAAAACGGACTTGCCTACACAGTGTCCGGTTCCAGAAGATGGGCAAAAGAAGGATTTATAGATGGAACACTTTACGATGCCTATTCTTTTTATGGTGCTTTGGAATATGAATTCGATGCTAAAAATAGTATAGCTGTAACCGCTTTTTCTGCTATAAATAGAAGAGGAAGATCTTCTGCCATTACGGAAGAAGTTTATGAACTGGTAGGGAATCGTTATAATCCCTATTGGGGAAACCAAAACGGAGAAATTAGAAATTCTAGAGAGCGTCGTATATCTGAACCTATGGTGCTTTTGAACTATTTTCATGATTCCAAAAAGTGGAATATTGACGCTGGATTGGCTTTTCAAACGGGAAGTCACGCAAGGAGTAGGGTAGGATACTATAACGCTCCGAATCCAGATCCCAGTTTCTATAGGTATCTACCAAGCTTTTATGTAAATAGTCCTATAGGAGCTAATTTTATAAGTGCAGACAGGGCCAAAACTAGTTTTGTTGATGACCCACAATGGAATTGGCAAAATCTTTATACCGCGAACAGGAGTCCATCTAACAATGGTAAGGCTACTTATGTATTATACGATGATGTTATAGATGATACGCAACTTACAGCACGGATAAATGCCAATTACACCATAAACGATAGGTTACGAGTAGATTTTGGAATGACGAATAAAAACCTGAATTCAAAAAATTACGCACGAATTGCCGATTTATTACGTGCCCAATATCATGAAGATATAGATCCATTTTCAGATACAAGAAATAATATCGATGGAGACGCAAACCGGTTAGAAGACCAAAAATTCAATTATAACTATGAGTTTTTGGCCAATTACACAGATGGTTTTATCCAGATGAATATGGATTATAATAAATGGAAAGGTTTTATAGCAGGGCAGTATTCTAACGTTTCTTACCAGCGTAATGGATTGTTTAAAAATGAACGTTTTATAGAAAACTCATTGGGAACAAGTGAAAAAATAACCTTCTCCAATCTTGGTGTTAAAGGTGGATTGTCCTATAAAATTACGGGTAGGCATTGGGTTGCATTCAATGGCGCACAATTACAAAGAGCGCCTGTCTTACAGAATGTTTTCGTGAATCCTAGAGAGTCAAACACTATTGTACCAAATCTACAAAGGGAAGCTATAACCGCTATGGACCTGAATTATTATATTCGAATGCCAAAGCTCACGGGGAGGGTAAGTGGTTTTTATACGCGCTTCCAAAATACGACCGATATCAATTTTTTCTTTGTGAATAGTGGTTTGGGTTCAGACTTTGTACAAGAGGTACTTACAGACTTAGATCGTTTACACAAGGGTGTGGAACTGGGTCTGGAGTATCAGTTGTCTGCATTTGTTAAAATATCTGCTGTAGCGGCAATAGGTGAGTATACCTTTGCTAGTGATCCATTGGTAAACATTAATTTTGATACGGCTGCGGCAGACGAAGAATTAATTGATGTAAGTGGTACCAAAGATTTGGGCATTGCGAATATAAAAGGACTAAGACTCGCTCAAGGGCCACAAACAGCAGTTGCATTGGGTATGGAATATCGTGACCCAAAGTATTGGTGGATAGGTATGACCGCTAACTATTTAGCAAATAATTATGCGAATATTTCTACCATTACCAGAACAAGAAGTTTTTATTTAGACCCTGAAACCGGACAAGAATTCCCTGAGGCAACGGTAGAAAATGTAGATAAGTTGTTGGCTCAAAAACCCTTGGATAATTTTTACCTGTTAAATATGGTCGGTGGTAAATCGTGGTTAAAAAACGGTAGGTATATCGGTGTCTTCGCAAGTGTAAATAACTTATTCGATACTCGATTTAGAACTGGCGGTTATGAGCAAAGCAGAAATGGTAATTTTGGACAGTTGCAACAAGATAACCTTAGCGGATCACCCACGTTTGCCCCAAAATATTGGTATGGCTTTGGCCGTACATATTTTCTTAACCTAGCCATAAGCTTTTAAAACATGCAGCATATAGTAAAACAAATAATTGGAGTTGGGGCCTATACGGGTCTGTTGCTTATCTTTTTGTTAATATTGGATAGTTGTATCAAGAGTAGGGATTTTGAACCCTTAGATCCTGCATGTAACGATGATTTAATCGCAAATATTAGCTTTTCTGAGGTGCAAAAGTTGTATGACGGGGAAACAATACAAATACAAGATGATTGGATAATTGAGGGATATATAGTTTCTTCGGATGTTGTAGGTAATTTTTTTGGGGTACTACATTTTCAGGATAAGCCGGTAAATCCTACCCAAGCATTTCAAATTGAAATAGATTTACGGGATTCTCATTTGTTTTTTGCAATTGGGGATAAAATACTGATAAAGATGAAAGGACTCTATTTGGGCAAATCCAAAGAAGTGTATAAGCTAGGCGGGGTATTTCTTTCTTTTGGCAATACATCTGTAGGAAGATTACCGACTAATGCCGTTTTTGAGCATATATATGTTTCTTGTGAGGAAAGACAGATGGTTTTACCTACTTCGGTTAATCTATCAGAACTGCCTGCAAACATTGCCGGTACATTGGTGCAAATTGATAATGTTGAATTCTCTCAAGATGATTTAGGTTTATCTTTCGCAGAAGAAAGAGAAGAAACCACACGGTTATTGATAGATTGTAACGATTATGAAATAGAAATTCGGAACAGCGGTTTTTCTGATTTTCAAGCAGACGTTGTGCCTGCAGGTAGCGGCAGTATTATAGGATTGCTAATCAAAGAAAATAATGATTTCTATATCCAGATTCGTGATTTGGATGATATCGATTTTACCAACGACAGGTGCCAAGATGTAATTGATGAATTCACCTCCCAAGAAGTGTTCTTTTCTGAATTGGCAGACCCAGACAATAATGCCAAGGCAAGAATTATAGAAATTTACAATGCATCGGATAGTATTTTGTCTTTAAAGGGATGGCAAATAGCCAGATATACCAATGCATCTGTTGAAATAAGTTCTAGTTTGGACTTGTCCGATTATGTCATACAAGCAAACAGCACCTTGGTCGCGGCGGCAGATGCCGAAGAATTTTTAAATGTTTATGGTTTTTCTCCCGATGTTGGTGCCGGAAGTAATTCCCCTGCCGATTCCAACGGAGATGATAATTTACAACTTATAGATCCCTTTGGAACGGTAATCGATGCCTTTGGCATAGTAGGTGAAGATGGCTCTGGAACCAACCATGAATTTGAAGACGGGAGAGCTTTTAGAAAACTTGAAATAAGCAAAGGGAATAGTATATATACATTTACGGAATGGCAATTATACAACGATACGGGCAGTGCCGGTACTAGTAATGAGCCGCAACTAGCTCCTGAGGATTTTACGCCCAAGGCTAGGGATTAATTATTTGGGGTTCTGCTGATAGCTGCAAATTTTCTCTAAAGACGCTTCGGTTAAGGGTTTTACTATATAATCCTGTATGAGATTATAACTTTTTGATCTTTCAATGAGTTCGGGACTTATAAAAGAGCTTGCAATAAAAAGGCGTACATGCTCTCTTTGTTTAATGGGTAGTGCAGCGAACTCATTTAGAAATTCCCATCCATTTTTATTGGGCATGTTTAAGTCCAACAGAATAATTTGAGGAAGATTAATATTCTCAATCATTAAACCAACTAGTCCGTCTATGGCACGTTGACCATCCGAATACCAAAGTACATTGTCAGCAAAATCAGACTCGATGATAAGCCTCTTAGTGTTGAAGACAAAAAATTCATCATCATCAATTATGCAACAGGTATGAAATGATTCCATTTATACTGATTGATGTAGGCTTATAAAATCGTTGGGTACATTAAGATAGCAAAATTAGAGAAAATGGTTACGAAGTTAAAATGGAATAATGATTTTGTTGAAGAATAGTTTGAATAATCAATTATATTCCTGATTAAAAGTTAAACAGAAAAAAAGCTGGTTTGATCTTATAAGATGAAAAAGGCTTAAAATCACACAAGTTGCGACTTCAGTATCGTTTGAAAATCATTGGGAGTTATAGGTTTTAGTATGTAGTTACTTATAAGTTCATATTCTTTAATTTTAGCAATATCCTGGGGATCAACAGAGGAGCTAACGACATATATTACGGTTTTGTTCAAGGAATTATTATGTAGTTTAATAAGTTCATCCAAAAATTCCCAACCGTTCATAATAGGCATGTTTAAGTCTAGAAAGATGACTTGGGGCAGTCCATGTGTAATCTGATACATTTCGTTTAAGCCTGCCAAGGCATCCTCACCATTGTTAAAAACGGTAATGTTATCACAAAAATCGGTTTCTTTCATAATACGTCTTGTTCCATAGATAAAAATGGGGTCGTCATCTATAATACAACAGCTTTTTACTTTGCTCATATCTATATGTTTATACCTTTTTAAGAGTTATTGAGAATGTTGTGCCAATATCAATGGTACTTTCTACGGTTATCGTTCCATTCATAGATTCTATTTGATTTTTGGTTATGAACAATCCAATACCTTTGGCTTCTGTATGTTTATGGAAGGTTTTGTACATTCCAAAAAGCTTGTCCCTGTGTCTTTTTAAATCTATTCCTTGTCCATTATCCTTGAATTCGATTACAATCGTATCCTCCTTCTGTTCAGATGATATATGTAGTACCGGGTCTCTATTGGGAGAGCGATATTTAAGGGCATTGGTATATAAATTTAAGAGTACATTTTCCAGGTATGCAGGAACTACGCTCACGTTATGGGAGCTGCAAACCCTAATTTTTGTTACCGCGTTTTCCTTTTTGAGGAGCCCCTGAATACTATGCTCTATATTATTAAGCGTTTGTAGCAAATTCATAGGTGTCATGTTTTCAGAAGCGTTGGTTTTAACATGTACTACTTCATTTAGGTTTGCAATGGTATCAGACAGGCTTTTGGTGGCATCTACAAGCATGTTTTGTATATTCTGGCGTTCTTCCTCATCATTTTCGTCCAATAGGAACTTCGTCAACATAGACATGTTACTGGAGTGCGATCTTAAATTATGAGATACGATATGAGCAAAATTGAGTAAACTTTTGTTTTGGGTATTGGTGACCTCGAGAGCTTGCTTTAATTCTCGTTCCGCTTTTTTTCTTGATGTAATATCCAAGACCTGAGAAATAAGATGACTTAATTTACCATCCAGGTCTTTAGCGGCACTAACGGTTAATAACGTGTAAATTAGACTTCCGTTTTTATGATAATATCGTTTCTCTAGTTGATATGTTGATATTTCCTCCCTCAGGACTTGTTGAAATAGTGCTAAATCACTATCCATATCGTCTGGATGCGTAATGTCCTGCCAAGTAATTTTTTTCAATTCTTCTTGGGTATAACCAAAACTATCGCAAAGTCCTTGATTTACCGATATCCATTTACCATCTAATCCTACTAAAGCCATACCTGCTACGGAATTTTGAAATGTAAGTTTAAATGACTCCTGGCTTTGTTCTAGTTTTAATTTTGTGCTTCTAAGTTCGGTTATATCCCAATTGGATCCAATAATCTTCACGATTTGACCAGATTGATTTTTTTGAGCCGCTCCGAATGCAACCAGATGAATTGTCTTACCATTTGGCTTTACACCTCTGAATTGAGTGTTAAAGGGTTTTTCTCCAGCTATGGTGGCCGCTAATTCTTCTTGTACCTGCTCTTGGTCTTCCGGGTGAATTCTTTTCATCCATTCACCCAATAAATCAGAAGAATCTTTTGGAATGTCGTACATGGAATACATATTGTCATT
>CAZUIE010000112.1:10975-12586 GCA_964620945.1 uncultured Maribacter sp. | reverse complement strand
AAAGCCAAGTTTTGTATTCCCAGTAGCTTAGGTTCATTTTATGATTTATAACTCATGTCTAACTAAATTAGAAGCATTAATGAGTAGATATTCCAATTTTTTCGGAATAAAGTTAGCCCTGTTTCTTTCGTGTTTTTTAACTCAATCTATTAAACATAAAAAACTCCGACCAAAAAGTCGGAGTTTAATACCATTTATTCTTTTGGTTCTGGCTCCATGACAAAGTCGTCCATGAATGCCGTAGTATAATTCCCGGCCAAATAATCTGGATGTTCCATTAATTGTCTGTGAAAAGGTATTGTAGTCTTAATTCCTTCGATAACGAACTCGTCCAAAGCACGTTTCATCTTGTTAATTGCCTCCTCGCGTGTCTGCGCTGTGGTAATCAACTTGGCAATCATAGAATCGTAGTTGGGCGGTATGCTATAACCACTATAGACGTGAGTATCCATTCGCACCCCATGGCCTCCTGGCGTGTGCAAGGTGGTTATTCTTCCTGGGGAAGGTCTAAAGTTATTATAGGGGTCCTCTGCATTGATCCTACACTCTATGGAGTGCAATTTAGGATAGTAGTTTTTGCCAGAGATCGGAACGCCTGCAGCAACTAAAATTTGCTCTCGAATAAGGTCATAGTCAATGACCTGTTCAGTAATCGGATGCTCTACTTGAATACGTGTATTCATTTCCATAAAATAGAACTTCCGGTGCTTGTCTACCAAAAACTCTACCGTGCCGGCACCTTCATATTTGATATATTCCGCAGCCTTTACGGCAGCATCCCCCATAGCATCACGAAGTTTATCCGTCATAAACGGGGAAGGGGTTTCCTCCGTTAATTTCTGATGTCTTCTTTGTACGGAACAGTCTCGCTCGGATAAATGACAGGCTTTCCCGTATTGGTCCCCAACAATCTGAATCTCAATATGTCTTGGCTCTTCGATGAGCTTTTCCATATACATGCCACCGTTTCCAAAAGCTGCGGTAGATTCCTGTACTGCGCTTTCAAAAAGCTCTTCCATTTTCTCCTCTTTCCAAACAGCACGCATTCCTTTACCACCCCCACCTGCAGTGGCTTTAATCATTACCGGATAGCCCATTTTTTTGGCTATTTTCTTGGCATCGGCAACATCTTTCAATAAACCTGCAGAGCCTGGAACGCAAGGTACACCGGCTTCTTTCATGGTAGCCTTTGCAGTAGCCTTATCTCCCATACGGTCTATTTGATCGCCAGAGGCGCCTATAAACTTAATATCGTGCTCGGCGCAGATTCTGGAGAACTTAGAGTTTTCCGATAAGAATCCGTATCCGGGATGTATCGCATCTGCATTGGTAATCTCGGCAGCGGCTATTATATTCGGTATTTTAAGGTAAGATTCGCTGCTTGGAGCCGGACCAATACAAACAGCTTCATCTGCAAAACGCACATGTAAGCTTTCTTCATCTGCCTTGGAGTATACGGCAACGGTCTTAATGCCCATCTCCTTACAGGTACGTATGACGCGTAAGGCAATCTCTCCCCTATTTGCTATTAATATTTTTTTGAACATAGTATTTTAGTTTAAGAGTTTATGGTTTAGTAGTTCGTTGGTTCAAATGCCTTGGCGTTCAACC
>CAZUIE010000112.1:6413-10875 GCA_964620945.1 uncultured Maribacter sp. | reverse complement strand
CGGATAGTGATTTTAATATCGTCTGTTTCCAGTTTTACTTCACTTGCTCCAGATTTGGCAACGAACTTTATTAGGCTCTGTATTTCTTTAATATCCATAGTATAACATTATGTTTAGTTGGTAGTTAAATAAATTAATATGCCCATTTTAAATAAATTGAGCCCCAGGTAAATCCGCCGCCAAAAGCAGCAAATACAAGATTGTCTCCTTTTTTTAATTGCTTTTCGTAATCGTGCAATAACAAAGGTAAGGTTCCAGACGTGGTGTTCCCATAACGTTGAATGTTCATCATTACTTTGGAGTGGTCCACGCCCATTCGGTTTGCAGTAGCATCAATAATTCGTTTATTTGCTTGATGGGGCACTAACCAATTTACATCATCACTGCTTAGGTTGTTTTGGCGCATGATACGTTCTGCAACATCTGCCATATTGGAAACGGCAAATTTAAATACCGTTTTTCCCTCTTGAAATATATAATGCTTTTTATTCGTTACAGATTCTATGGTCGCTGGCATAAGGGAACCTCCGCCTTCCATACCCAAAAATTGTCTTCCAGAGCCATCTGCTCGTAAATATTCATCTTGTAATCCCAGTCCCTCCGTGTTTGGCTCAAAAAGTACCGCACCGGCACCGTCTCCAAAAATGATACAAGTAGTACGGTCCGTATAGTCCAAGATAGAAGACATTTTGTCCGCGCCGATCAAGAGTATCTTTTTATAACGACCACTTTCTATGTAGGAAGCTACCGTTGACATCCCAAAAAGAAAACTGGAACACGCTGCTAAGAGATCATACGCAAAAGCATTTTTAGCCCCAATCTCGGAAGCTACAAAGGCCGCGGTGGATGCCACCATACTGTCCGGTGTTGCAGTTGCCACAATAATCAGATCTAATTCCGCAGGGTCTACGTTTCCTTTTTCTAAAAGGTTGTTAGCCGCCTTAATGGCTAGATAAGAGGTGCCCTCTCCTTCCTCTGGTTTTAAGACCCTTCTTTCCTTTATTCCCGTTCTACTGGTAATCCACTCATCATTGGTGTCTACCATACCCTCCAACATTTTATTGGTGAGAACGAATTGGGGAACATAGCCACCCACAGCGGTAATAGCTGCTGTTATTTTGGTCATATTTAAATTGCTTTTGTGTAAAAACCGTTCAAAAACAGCTCAAAAGTTGTGAAAATTAATGATTTTCACTGACTTTTGACACATAACCCATCGGTTTTTAAAAAAATACTGTCTAGAAATAAATCTTGCACATAAACATTGCTTCCATGTGCCTACCCTTAGTAATACAATAAAACGAAAAAAAACTCCCTACCCTTTTTAAAGGTGGGAGTTCTATCATTAGGCTAAAGCATTTTATGCTTCTACCTCTTCTGTTTTGTCGACTAATACTTGGCCTCTGTAATATAATTTTCCTTCATGCCAGTGCGCCCTGTGAAACAAGTGCATTTCTCCAGTCGTGGAATCGGTAGCCAATGTAGGCGCAACCGCTTTGTAATGTGTTCTTCTCTTATCTCTCCGTGTTCTGGAAATTTTTCTTTTAGGATGTGCCATTATAAAACTTTATTTATCCGTTAATAGTTTTTTCAATTCGTCCCATCTTGGGTCGCTTTCTTCTGTATTCTCTTCTTTTCCTTTTGGTTGCAACTCTTGAAGTCTATCCAATACATCTGACTTTAAAGTGCCATCGGCAATACCAGGATGAACTCTTTTCTGAGGAACTGCCAATACCGACATTTCATAAACAAATTGAGCGGTATCCAGTTCATGCTCGCCGTGGGGAAGAATAAGGATTTCATCGTCCTCATCGTTATATTCCTCTCCAAATTTTACGATTAACCTTAACTCCGAAGCTATCGGTTGGTCGTACGGTTCGCTTGTGCTATCGCAATTAACATTAACCGTGCCCTGAGCATCAAAATCTAATTCCATCATCGTAGAAGTCTTATTTAAAAGAACGGCCACACTGATGTTAGCATCGTTAAAATCATCGTATTCAAAAGAATCAAAGAACGTTTTATCAATTTCAAAATTAAAGTTGTGCTTTCCTTGTTTCAATCCGGAGAAAGGAATAGTGAACTCCTTTTGCTTCATTGTGTACAACTTAAATTATCACCTTTACCTTAAAAGGCGGGTGCAAAGATACTATTATTTTAATAAATGCCAATAGTTATCAACTTTTTATCTTTAGGTCATAAAGAGGTAAAAAACGAATTTGTCAACGCTTCATTCGCTGTTTTTTAAGGACATTCTCGGTAAGCCTTTTATACTCGGTTCTATTCTTAAATATAGAGATTCCTGTAAACACCGCTTCTTTAAACGAACTATAATCCGCCTTGCCTTTGCCAGCTATTTCATAAGCTGTACCATGATCCGGAGAGGTCCTTACCTTATCTAAGCCCGCAGTAAAATTCACCCCTTTTCCAAACGACAGTGTTTTGAACGGAATAAGACCTTGGTCGTGGTACGCAGCTAAAATAGCATCAAATTTCTTATATGCATCAGATCCAAAAAAGCTATCGGCCGAGTAAGGTCCATAGACCAAATGACCGTTATTGGCCATTTCCTGAATCACAGGCTTCAATATCTCATCGTCTTCTTTTCCTATTACCCCATTGTCTCCACTATGTGGATTTATTCCTAAAAGGGCAATTCTTGGCTTTCGTATGCCAAAATCCATCTTGAGTGACTTTTCAATTGTATTCACCTTGTCCCTTATCAATCTAGGAATAATTGCCGAAGCTACATCCTTAACCGCAACATGGTCAGTCAACAGTCCAACTTTAAGGTCATCAGTAACCATGAACATAAGACTCTCCCCTTCCAGTTCCTGTGCTAGGTAATCTGTGTGACCGGGAAACTTAAAATCCTCCGATTGAATATTGTTCTTGTTAATAGGAGGGGTAACCAAAACATCGATAACATCTTCCTTTAAGGCTTTTACTGCAGCTTTTAAAGACGCTATCGCAAATTTTCCTGCCTCTTCGGTGGCTTCGCCAAACTTGATGTTCGGTATTTCTTTCCAAACATTTACAATATTTACTTTGCCGTCTATCGCTCTTGCGGCATCCGAAACCCCATTAAACACAATATTTATGTCCAAGGCCTTCATTTGATGCGAAATAGTCTTGTTGGAAGCGAAAAAAATAGGCGTACAAAAATCCAGCATTCTACTGTCCTGAAATGTTTTTAGCGCAACTTCACAACCAATGCCATTCAAATCCCCTATGGATATCCCCAACCTAATTTTCCTATTTTCCTCCATGATAATCTTTACCTTTGTAACCCTTTACAAAACCATGATTAAAGTTTTGACCTGCCAAAAAGAAAGGTAAAAGGGTTATGTAAAACAATTTAACGTGCCATCTAAAAGCAGGCACAAAACTACTTAATAAAAACGATACATGTTTACTGGAATTATTGAAACCTTAGGGGAGGTTATTGGTCTGGATGCAACCGCAACCAACTTGAATATTACAATACGATCTAATATTACCCCAGAATTGAAAATAGACCAAAGCGTAGCGCATAATGGTGTTTGCCTGACCGTAGTAGCTGTCGAAGGAGATCAATATACGGTAACGGCAATTGACGAAACATTACAAAAAACCAATTTGAACAATTTAAAAATTGGGGATCAGGTAAATCTTGAACGCGCAATGATTTTAGGTTCCCGCTTGGATGGCCATATTGTTCAGGGCCATGTAGACCAGACAGGAACTTGTACACGGGTAACCGAAAAAGATGGTAGCTGGTTTTTTTCCTTTACATATGATGCTGCCAAAGGCAACCCAACCATTGAAAAAGGGTCTATCACTATTGATGGAACTAGTCTTAC
Source organism: uncultured Maribacter sp. (assembly GCA_964620945.1). Lineage (GTDB taxonomy): Bacteria > Bacteroidota > Bacteroidia > Flavobacteriales > Flavobacteriaceae > Maribacter. The sequence goes on along the minus strand of CAZUIE010000112.1, from coordinate 7,033 downwards.
CGTTGTGAATTCTGGAGTTAACTCCTTTCAAGTGGCCATTATTCCCTATACCTATGAGCATACGAGATTTAATTCCTACAAAGAGGGAACTATTGTAAACCTCGAGTTCGATGTCATTGGAAAATATGTAGCTAAGTTGATGTCCTCCGCCAACCCCTCTCAAGGATGATAAAATCAGGTTGTTACATAAAGTCATTTTACCATCCTGCTAGAAGCATCTCGCAGAGGGAAATCTACTCCTCAAAAAATCCTATAGAGGACCCTATCCAGGTTTCTTCCGTATTGTGGGAAACGTTAATCAGCTCGCCTTTGCTCATTCGGCCAAGATTAGTTACTGGTTTTAGGCGATTGTTCTTTTCGTCCCAAATATAAAGAATGCGTATTTCACACTTGGAATTTTTATCAGTTTTCGTTTTTATAGCCGGTGTATAGGTTACTTTTTTCTGGAGTATGTAATTTTGCTTATCGGAAATACTTGCTATTTTTTCTTTGGTTGGATATAAGTCGATTCCTAATCCTGCAAACGAAAATAGAGGCTTCAACACATAATTCTCTAGATTGATATTAGAAGGAAAATCATTCAAATAGAAAGAGTTGGGTATGTTTTTGTGTTTCAATTT
>CAZUIE010000112.1:5001-6313 GCA_964620945.1 uncultured Maribacter sp. | reverse complement strand
TCATCGGCAATGATTACATCTCTTACTTCATTAATATACTGAGCCTCGTCCAGACCGCTAAAAAAATAATGAAATCCCTTTTTTGGCATAGCCGGATAATTGTTAAGAAAAGCTTTTCCTAAAAATGGCTGATAAAAAAACAGGGTTGGGAAGGCTTGTAATTCAATTAATTGTGGGGTAATGCCACCTTGTCCATCCTCACATAGCCCAAAATCTATCGCCAAAAAATGTGGTTTCCCTATAGGGGATGGCGATTGTATTTCCTTGGGCACAAACTGTTTTCGGATTATTTCAAAATCCATTTGCCACAATTGATCTATAATGCTTTCACAAGCATCAAATAGTTCTTCCTTTACTTTTTTACTAACAAAAATTGGACTTTCAGACAATCGGAACGCGGTTGCCTCTCCATATGTTGCAATAATTTCCTCTTTCAGGTTTTCGTAATACTCGTCTTTATACCCTGCATTGAACTTTTCCCTTATTTTGGATATCATGCTTTCTGTAGTTTTATCCGCTCCATAGATTCAGCGGCCAATTTTAAAAACCTAGGAATAATTACAGCGTTAGTTTTCATGATTTTATCGTCATCGTTAAGATGCTCCAACATGTTTTTGTATTTTCTTATCCCATACTTTTTTATCACTACCGCTTTTTTATCTTTACGTTTAAAGTACCGGGTCATCCCTTCAGCGTCAGCCTCCGGATGAAACTGGGTGCCGAATATTTCATTAGAAAAACGAATAGCCATTACAGCGCGCTCTAAGGCAACGTTTGGTCTATCCTTCTCAATACAAAGTACCTTGCCGTCTAAGGTGTCCAATTTCCACTCTTTTGGACCAATAACTTGGTAATCCCTAGAGTCTACGGCATAAAAAGGATTGTCCAAATCTTGAAAAAGTACCTCATGTTCTCCACTTTTGGTCTTATGCATAGGCAAGACCCCAAAGGAGGTTGACCTGCGTTTTGTTACTCTGGCCAAATCCCAATGCAAGCAAGCCATTTGAAAAGAATGACAGATTAAAAAAAGGTGTTTTTTATTGGGTTTGGAAAGATTATGTAACAATACCGCATCCAAAAAATTAAAATAGGTGTTTTCCCACAATTCACCCACAATCAAAGGCGTTCCAGGACCTCCGGAGGATATAAACATATCATAATCCTTAATCTTGGGGATTTCGTTGTTTATACGAACATCAAAAACATCGTAGTTTCCCTTTATGTTCTTCTGACCTAAAAACTGTTCTACCAACATTTTTATACAACGCATCCCCTCATTGGCATGCCCTGCATTCATGTCTAAAACTGCAAT
>CAZUIE010000112.1:0-4901 GCA_964620945.1 uncultured Maribacter sp. | reverse complement strand
ACAGCCAAGTTCGTCCACTACATCATCAATAAATTCCAAAAGCTCATTGATCAATGTAGGAAAGGTCACCTCTTCCTGCCGGCCAAAATCTATGAGTTTAGAATCCATGCCCCAACGCGCAGCCCGCCACTTATTTTCATTGATTAGAATACGTCTGTACGACCTAAAGCTTTGGTTTTTCTGATGTAGCTTACTTAGTTTGGCGATAATACATTGCATTAATGATGCAATACATAATACCTCATCTACCGTCATAATCATATCACAAATTCTGAATTCTACCGTTGGATAAAAAGGGTGCAACCTAATATCCCACCAGATTTTTTTTCCATTGTCTATACAGTTGGTCTTTACCAGTAAATTTACAAATTCGTCATACTCGGAAACACTACTGAAATAAGGTGGAATACCTGTTCTTGGAAATTTATCAAAAACCTTGGAACGAAACGATTTAAAACCAGTCTCCCGTCCTTCCCAAAAAGGGGAGTTTGTGGACAGTGCGTATAAGTGGGGCAAAAAATAACGCGCTGTATTCATTACATGCAAGCCCTCTTCCCTATTAGGGATGGCAACATGTACATGCATGCCAAAAATGAGATTTGAACGTGCCACATCTTTCATTTCTGCAATAAGTTGATCATACCTTGGGTCGGGAGTAATCAACTGTTCGCTCCAGTGAGAAAAAGGGTGTGTTCCTGCAGCGGCAACTGTTAAGCCTTCTTTTGCGGCCAATTCAAAAATTTGTTGTCTTAGATAAGAAACTTCATCCCTGGCCTGGCCAATATTCTCGCAAATATTGGTTCCCATTTCTACCATGGACTGATGCATTTCCTCTTTAATACGCTCCTTTAAAAACACTTTTCCACCATCGATAATCTTCGACATCTGCGAATGAAGCTTTAGGCTATCGCTATCGAGAATTTGAAATTCTTCTTCTATTCCCAGGGTGAACTTATGCATAATCGTGTGTGCTTTTAATCCGTTTTTCTATTTCGATTTTTTTGACGTCGCTTTTGTAGGCGCTTTTTTTACAGTTGTCTTTGGCTTTGCACCCGTTTTTTTAGCTTCTGGTTTTGCAACGGTTTTTTTTGCCGTTACCTTTTTCTCAGCTGCTTTTTTAACTGGCACAACAGCTTTCTTAACTGCTGTTTTCTTTGCCTGCGCAGCCGTTTTTAAAGGTAGTTTTTTTGTCGCAAGTTTTACAGGTGTAGCCGCATTAGTGACGTATGAACCCCAAGAGGTTCCGTTCTTCTTTGGTTTGTGCGCCTTTGCTTTTTCAACGGCCAATTTAGCGGAATGCTCAACGATCCATTCAAAATTTTCTTGTCCTACCGAGTTGATATCCGCATCCGGAGCGGGGTTACAGAAATCAATGGCATATGGTATACCGTTACGAATAGCGAACTCTACAGTATTAAAATCATAGCCCAATGCCTTATTCAGTTTCAAAGTATACTCGGTTATCGTCTTCATTAGTTTTGTATGTTCAGCGCCTGTTGTTTTTGGCTCGGTAGCATAACGTTCATGAAATTCATTTCTTGGCTCATAAGGCATAATATGTACATATTTTTGACCCAAGCAGTACACTCTGTAATAATCGTCAAACTGTATTTCTTCTTGAAGCATCATCACCAGCTGTCCGGTTTCTTCCAAGCATTCAAAAAGACTGTCTGCGCTTTCTACTTTGTAAACGTTTTTCCAGCCGCCACCATCGTGTGGTTTCATATATGCTGGAAATCCAATGTAGTTGAACATATATTCCCAATCCAAAGGTGCCTTTAAATTTCTAAAAGAAGTTTCTGAGGTATCATCCGGTCTTTCCTTAGAAGGCAATAATACAGTCTTAGGAACAGGAACACCAAGTTCCATTGCCAAACAGTTATTAAAGAACTTTTCGTCCGCACTCCACCAAAACGGATTGTTGATTACGGCAGTTCCCATCAAAGAGGCATTCTTTAAATACGCACGATAAAAAGGAACACTTTGAGAGATGCGATCAAGTATTACATGGTACCCATAATCTATACCTTGTTGTAATTTGTCAATTTGAACAGCCTCGGCGATAACTTCACCTTTGCCCATTTCATTTACCTTATCTATAAACGCCCATGGAAAGGTGTCTTCCATCCCAAATAAAATACCTACTTTTTTTACCATACTGATTTTAGTTTTTACATGTCCGCTGTTGCGGAAATCTAATGTTTTAAATTATACCTATTGTTTTACTTTTTTCTTAAAACCTGATGCATCAAAAATATTTTCCTAAATATTCCGGAAACATCATTTTCCATAAGGGCCAATCGTGGTCTTGCCATTTTTTCTCATCGTACCAGTGGGCAATTTCTTTCCTGTTTAAGATTCCGGACATATGCTTGTTCTTATCCAAACAGATATCCCAATCCGAAGTGCCTAAAACTATCTGCATGTGATTGTATTTCCAACCCTCTTCATTCTCCATAAACTCGGCCGGACAGTTAAAATAAATACGCATGTCCTCTGAATATGGTGTCATATTTCTAATGCTGAACGCGGCACTCATGGCAATCAAATGAGAAACTACATCCGGGAAACGAAAGGCGACATTTGCTGCATGAAACCCTCCGAAGCTTACTCCCGCAACCCCAATTCTATGGGTGTTACATTCTTTTTGAATATACGGAATGAATTCGTTCCTTAAAAATTGCAGGAACAATTCATAATTATGAATCTTGGTCTCGGAATCCATATTGTCATCGTAAAAAGACAACATATCTATGGTCTCAACATTGTACAGTTTTACCCTACCTTCTTCCACTAGGTGGGCAACAGAAGCATTTAGTCCAAAATCCGTATTTTGGGTGTATTGTCCTCCAGAAGATGGAAACATTAGAATAGGGTGCCCCCAATGTCCTGTTACTTCTACCATAATAGTACGCCCGAGGGTGTTGGAGTAGTAGGAAATGTGTTCAACTTTGGCCATTTTATTAAATTAAGCAAATAGATTAATTATCAACTATTTAAGGGGCGCAAAAGTAATTTATTTTTTGACATTATGAATTTTATTTTTCACTTAGCGTTATACTTGCATTCGCTAAGTGAAAAATATGAGATTTCAGATTGATTTTATAAGTGCAAAAGGTTCATTTTATTCAAAAAGCTTAAACAGAAAGGTGGTTTTTAGATTTGTGGCGCCTGGTAATTACCGAAAAAGTTCCCACGCCTTTCCCGTACTTTTAATGAACGATGGGCAAGATTATCAGGCCATGAAATTAGATGAAACACTTACCCAAGCTTTTGCCAATACCGCGATAAAACCTTTTTGCTATGTTGGCATATCTTGTAATGATAACAGACTTAACGAATACGGTACTAGCGGTACTCCCGATTTTAAAAATAGGGGCAATAAAGCGATGCAATATTCGAAATTTATAATTGAAGAATTTATTCCTTTCTTAAAGTCGGAGTTCAAATTATCCAATAGGCAGGCGGACTGGGTGTTTTGTGGAATGTCCTTAGGTGGTTTGTCTGCATTGGATATTGCTTATAAACACCCTGCTTATTTTCATAAGGTAGGTGTTTTTAGCGGTTCGTTTTGGTGGCGTAATAAAGCTTATGTGAAAGGAGACAAATTGGATCGAAGTAGAATTATTTTAGATATCATTAAAAATAGGCCTCATATTACCGGACAGAAATTTTGGTTTCAATGTGGTACCGACGATGAAACCGCAGATCGAAATAACAACGGGGTCATAGATGCTATTGATGATACACAAGATGTTATCAAAGAATTAGAGAAAAAAGGATATTCCTATCCAGGCGACATCACCTACCTAGAAGTTAATGGCGGTAAGCACGATTTACCTACTTGGGGAAAGGTGTTTCCGGAATTTTTGAAGTGGGCTTTTAAAGCTTAGTTTGCACTAAATTGATGGTTTTTCAACACTTGCAACGTAGTATACTCCAAAGCCTTTTCATGGGTCGACTCCAATACTATGCTAGGTGCTTTTCCCGCTTTTACAGCCTCTAACCAGCGAAGTATACAGAGGCACCATTTATCGCCTGCAACCAAACCTGGGAAGGACCACTGTGGTATGGGCGTGGATAGATCGTTTCCTTTTGATTTTGTGTACTCTAAAAATTCGGAAGTCATGATGGCGCAGACCACGTGGGTTCCATAATCTTCTTGGCCAGTTTTACAAAAGCCATCTCTATAAAATCCTGTTTTTGGCTCAAAACAACATGGCTGTAAGTCTGTTCCTAGTATGTTTTTGGGTTCTTTTTCCATTCGTTATAAAAATCTACTACTTCAAATACGTATTTGAATTCTTTATTTTTAATCTTTATCACTAAGGTAGGGCAATCCGCAAAAAAACTACTTAATCTTTTTCGTTTGAGTCCAAATACCCCTTGGGTAGCGCGTATTAAAGGGCCATTGCCTTTCTGAAGGTAATCTGTATCCAGTAGGAGTTGTGAGGCCGGGTCTGGTTGAAAGTAATAATTATAATGTGAAACGGGGCCTTCGGTCTTCACTAGTAAAAATTGAGGACTATCCCCCAGTAATAGGGTTCTATAAATTGAATCTCCCTTTTTATATGCTATTAAATTTTTAGGGGCATAACGCTTTTTTAAGCCTTTGCCTTTAAACTTTATCTTGTTGTGTAAGCCTCCAAAGGGTCCTAGCCTACGATTGCTTACCCTTCCAAACAAGGTGTCATTATTGGCTCTAACGATATAACCATCACGATAATCTTCTTGTCCCAAAACGTGAGGGTTGTACCCAAAAGCCAATAAAACTAGGAAGAAGGAACACTTTACGAACAACAGCCTATCTAAAATCATACTTTAAAGAATAGCTTTCTTTGGTACAAGAAATATGCCAAAAAGCAATAAAAAGCTACGACAGTTAGCGCATATAACAAGGA
>CAZUIE010000111.1:9622-12663 GCA_964620945.1 uncultured Maribacter sp. | reverse complement strand
CAGCCTAGACTATATTTATCAGAAGTGCGTCCGGGCACGGCAAAAACATCCCTATTGTAGCTATTGGCAATATCGGCCGTGACCAAGCTTCCTCCTTTTTCGGCCGATTCTACAACCAAGGTTGCCTCGCTCATTCCTGCAATAATGCGGTTTCGTTTTAAAAAGTTCTCCCGTTCTGGACTACTGGTACTCCAAAATTCTGTGTAAAATCCTCCATTAGCGCAGACATCGGCCTGGTATTTACCATGTGTTTTCGGATATACCTGATTAAGACCATGAGCCAAACAACCTATGGTCTGCAAGCCATGTTTTATAGCTTCCCGTTGAATACAAATATCCACCCCATAGGCAAACCCACTTACAATGATTGGGTTTAAAGGTGCTATATCCGCAATAAAGCGTTCGCAAAACGCAGCACCATAACTCGTAATTTTACGAGTGCCTACCACACTAATAAGCTTTCGGTCCTCTAAAGCTATCTTTCCCTTTTTAAAAAGCAGGATAGGACTATCGATACAATGCTTTAAATAATGCGGATAGTCGCCATCTTCAAAATAGGTCCACTCAACATCATTGGCAGTTATGAACAAATACTCCTTTTCGGCCGCCGCCAAATGTTCCGCATCGAATAAATGTCTAATGGTATGGGTTCCAATACCGTCGATTTCTAATAGCTGGTTCCGTTTAGACTCAAAAATAGCCGATGGACTGCCGCAGTGCGCAATAAGTCGTTTTGCTATGACATCACCAATATTGGTTACATGTTGCAGTCTTAAAATTGCAATGAGCTCATCCGTAGTGTGTTGGAATTTTATCATGAGATAGTGCAAAATACCACAAATATTAATGTTAATAAAAAGTTAGGTGAAGGGTTTTTATGGCCCTTATTTTTTTTGATATTTGTCCTATATGGGAGTAGAACACTATATCAGCGAATTGCTTTACAGGTACAACTGTGTAGTAGTCCCTACATTTGGGGCCTTTCTTACACAGAAGACTTCTGCACAAATTAATGATACCACCAATACTTTCTTTGCTCCAACAAAATCAATTGGTTTTAACCAACAATTGACGTCCAACGATGGTCTGTTGGTTTCCCACATTGCAGAAGCCGAAAAAACTTCATTTGACATCGTACTCTTCAAGATAGAGGAAACAGCAAAAAAATGGACTGAACAATTGGCTACAGGAGAAAAACTACCTTTAGAGCATATTGGTCTATTATGGACAAATTCAGAAGGGAACATACAGTTTCAACCTTATTTGGAATTCAATTACCTTACTTCCTCCTTTGGTTTTGCCCCATTTAATGCCATTCCCGTAACGAGGGAGGTTTTAAAGGAAGAGGTAGTAGCTCTAGAAGAGAAGATACCCTTTATTATAAGTCCGGAACAACGCGAAACCAGTTCTTTTAGACCCTATCTAAAATACGCTGCTATTTTTCTACTGGCACTCTCTACCGGACTTGCAGGATATCGTATATATAGCAACGGACTCGTAAACGAGCAATTAGCAAGACAAGATGCCCAAGAACAGGTAACGAAACAGATACAGGAGGCTACGTTTTTTGACACTACTCCTTTAGAATTACCTACCGTAAATGTTAATGCTGTTTCTATTCGTAAAAAAGTATTGGCAACCGGGAAACATCATATCGTTGCAGGTGCGTTTCGAATTAAAGCCAATGCAGATAGAAAAGTAAAGGCATTACAGGACAAAGGCTATAATGCGGCCTATTATGGCACAAATGCTTACGGACTGCACATGGTTACTTATGATCGTAATGATAATGCCCAAGAGGCCCTGGAATCTTTAAGAGAGATTAAACGTAACGAATCATCGGATGCGTGGTTGCTTTCGGAAAAGTAAAGCGAAGCCCCCCTAGCCGAAAGGAGAAACATAGTACAACAGTAATTAGCCAAAATATTCCAAAACACTTACCCTTTCCCTTTTTAGCCCCGTATCTTTGCGGAAATATTTATGTTGATGGATTTGAAAACACCTTTAGGATCAAGAACTACGATGACGGATATGGTGCTCCCAAGCGAAACCAATCCCTTAAATAATCTATTTGGAGGAGAACTTTTGGCGCGTATGGATCGTGCAGCGAGTATTGCCGCGAGAAGGCACAGCAGACGAATTGTAGTAACGGCATCCGTAAACCATGTGGCATTCAATAGAGCCGTCCCAGTAGGGAGTGTCGTTACGGTAGAGGCGGCGGTTTCACGTGCTTTTAAAACGTCTATGGAGGTCTATATCGATGTTTGGATGGAAGACCGTTTTAGCGGGGAAAGAACCAAGGCCAACGAGGCAATTTACACTTTTGTAGCAGTAGACGATACCGGAAAACCAACAGATGTACCGCCATTAACCCCCGAAACCGATTTAGAAAAAGAACGTTTTGCAGGAGCCTTGCGAAGAAAACAACTTAGCTTAGTGCTCGCTGGTAAAATGAAACCGGATGATGCTACAGAGTTGAAGGCCTTGTTTACTGGGTCTTAAAAATCAAAATGATCGGGATGCGCTCCTGTACGTTCGTTTCGATCTAAACTATCTAAATACCCAAGATCTACTTGGGACAATTCAAAATCAAAAATATCGGCATTTGAAGCAATCCGGTGTTTATGCACGGATTTTGGAATAGGTATCACTCCTTTTTGAAGATTCCAGCGAAGTATGATTTGGGCCACCGATTTTTTATACTTTTCTGCTAGCTGATTACAAAAATCCAATTCAAATACTTTGCCGACCATAAAGGGCGACCAAGCTTCATACTGAATGTTATTTTTAGCGCAAAAATCAAGTAACTCTTGCTGTACGAGATAGGGATGAAATTCCATTTGATTGACCATGGGTACTATCGTAGCATCGGCCATTACGTCTTCCAAGTGGTGTTGAAGAAAATTACTTACCCCTATAGCCCTTACCTTTTTATTGGCGTATAAGTATTCTAACGCTCTCCATGTTTCCTTGTATTTGCCTTTTACGGGCCAATGAACTAGGTATAGGTCAAGATAGTCTAACTGCAAACGGTCCAAACT
>CAZUIE010000111.1:489-9522 GCA_964620945.1 uncultured Maribacter sp. | reverse complement strand
CGGGCCAATGAACTAGGTATAGGTCAAGATAGTCTAACTGCAAACGGTCCAAACTTTCTTGAAAAGCCTGCAGCGTGCTTTCGTATCCTTGATCCGAATTCCAGACTTTAGAAACCACAAAAATATTCTCCCTAGGTATACCACTTGCTCTTATTCCTTTTCCTACGCCTTCTTCATTTTTATACACAGCAGCAGTATCTATATGCCTATACCCCACATCAAGCGCGGTTTTAACAGCATTGACTACCTCATCTTCATTGTCCGCTTGATACGTACCCAAACCTAAGTAAGGCATTTTCACCCCGTTATGGAGCGTGAAACTTCCATCTATTCCTGTAATACTCTTCTCCTGCATCATATAATAAAATTATAATTGATATACCCAATCTTCTGGATTTAGTTTAGAGGTGTTCTGATATAAGTAAAACTTTAACCGCGTTTGGCCGTTGGACGTATTGGTAAAAACCGTTCCCAAAGCTTCCTTAATAGCCACTTTGTCCCCTTTTTTAACGTACAATTGGTCTAGATTGTAATAGGTACTTATAAAGTTACCGTGCTTTATCTGTACTCCTTTGTTTCCGCCAGGAACAGACAATATCGCAATTACCTCACCTTCAAAAATTGCTCTTGCCTTTGCTCCAGAATCGGTGGCTATGATTACCCCATTGCTTTCGTGCTTAATACCAGGATAAATGGGGTCCTTATAAATGCCAAAACCCTGACTTTTTATCCCCTTTTCTACGGGCCAGATGAGTTTGCCCTTGTTAGCCGAAAAATTATTGGCAATTATGGTTGCTTCGGGCGTTAACAAAAACTCACTGCTCGAAGCCTTCGCCTTTGTTTTAACACCAGATTTTTTATTGGAGGCGGCAATGGCACTACGAATTAGTTTTTCTATTTGTTGATCAATCTTCTTAGCCTCCCGCTTCTTTTTCGAAATAGCACTGGAATATTTAGATTCGTTCTTGCGAATGGTATTCAAAAGCACTTTTTGGTCTTGGATTTCACCAAACAGTGCATCCTTTGCTTTTCGGTTTTGCGCCAATAAGACTTCCTTTACCTTTCGTTCTTCGTTCAAATCACTATTTAGACGTGCTAATTCATCTGTTTTTTTCGCTATTTGCTCTCCTTGCTCCCTTCTATAGTCGGTATACTGCTTCATATACTGTATCCGCTTAAACGCCTGAAAAAAACTTTCAGAGGACAACAAAAACATCAATCTGTTCTGTTTTGATTTGTTCTGATAGGATTTTTGAACCATAGTAGCATACTCCTGTTTTATCTGTTCAAGATTGCTCTTTAACTTACCTATGTTTCTAATATTGGTATTGATTTGCCGGTTAAGCAGATTGGATTGCTGGTTGGTAACCCTAATCAATTCCTGACGCACTGTAATTTTTTTATCCAATGCCTCCATCTGATCCAGAACATTTCCTCTTTCCTTCTTTTCGGCAAAAAGTAAACGGTTAATATCCCGTATCTCTTGTTGTAGTTTTTCCCGCTTTTCCTCAAGCGCTTTTTGTTCTGTTGTCTGTGCATAGGTGGTCTGGACCAGGCTGGTCAACAATACCAAAAAAAACACTTGTAAACCTGTTTTTAGACCCATTTTATTCTAGCACAATTTCTTTGTAACCGTTTGGTATAGTATATGGAAAATTAAGCTTTTGATTTAATTCTAAATTCCTATATTCCAAAGTTATCGCATTTTCGGCAGTACCATCTACCGCACTAATAAAAATTTTATTTGGCCATACGGTCGGCCCTACATTTTGATAATTCTTATAGTCGATTTGAAGCATCCTTCCTTGCTCGGGTTGAGACACTTGCTGGGTGGCCATTTTGAAATTATTGGGTTCTATTTGAAACATCACTTTAAACAAAGATCGGGCTGTTTTAGGGGTAAGCCTGTAAGTGTTATCTATTTCGCTAACCAGGTATTTATCATTTTTTAAATCAAAGATAGCTTCTCCCAAGAGTAGATTTTGTATGCTGTTAAAATCTACATCCGTGCCCAAAAGTTGACTGAGGTATGAAAAATTACCATCAAAATATTCATTTTGCAATTTATTATAAAAGGTGACCCTTTTTGGAGTAACATAGGCTTTTACGATTCCAAATGGAGCGCTTATCCAGATACCCTGATCTTTTTCCATTCGTAAACTAACCGTAAAACTCTGGGTATCCTCTCCATTGGTATAATCTATTTTCAACTTTCCTCTAAGCGTCTTAAAATTTGTTTTATTCTGGTCGTGTGATTTTATGACCATTTTTGCGGACAAACGCTCATCTATACTGCCATCGGTAATAACTTTAGCACCTTTACAAGAGAATATCAATACGACTAAAAGCGTATACAAAATTGCTTTTAGGGACTGGGTTAAGCTGCTTTTCATACTTAAAATCCGGGTTTTACCTTACGAAGGTACATATTTGCCTTTGAAGGATTAGAAATCGCATTATATGCCATGGCAAGTTCTGTGTAAATTTTGTTCGCTAAGGATATATCACTGACCATATAGTCCAAAGCTGTTTCCAAAACTTCTATGGCATCCCTATATTTCCCATTTTTATTTAAGGCATATCCATTAGCATAGTAAAAATAAGGTTGAGCCGGAAAATTTTCCAACGCATCCTCGGAAACCTGCAGTAACGTACTATTGCCAGAGGTCATCATAAGTAAGCCCCTTATTCTCGCCTTATAACTTTCCAAATTAGTTAACGCGGTGTTATTCTCCATGGTAGTGGTTGTAAACGAGACACTTGTACTGTTCTTTTGCTTGATAGCAATGGCATCCTTAATTTTTTGCTCTAGTATACTTACGCTCTTAGCGGGTTCCAACGATTGAACCAGTTTTAAAGCTTCATCGTAATTCTCTTGTCCGTAATATATTTTAGCCAAGTTTTCTCTTAGCATCATATGCTGCATTGGAATATCCTTTTCAACGCTTGAAAGGTTGTTCCCTTGAGCCTTTAGACTAGTTATAAGGGTATACAAATACCAATAGTTCTCTGGTTTTTTTGAAACCGCATCAACCGCGTAAACAAGAGATTCCGTATAATTTTTATCTAAAAAATATAATTTCGCCAGCTCATGCGTAACAGCAACATTATCAGGTTGTAAGTCTTTACATTCCAATAAGTAATTGATTGCCCTGTCATAATTTTGAATGCCTTTTTGTTTAAGCCCTTCGAAGAAATTTTCTTGAAACTCGTCTGAGTATTCCTCTAAAAACACCTCGGCGCTTTCTTCTACCTGAATTTCCTGTTCTTCTTGGGTATAACCATGCCAAGGAGTGCAGCATACTCCTAAAAACAACAAGAGAACAAATTCTTTTTGCATAACTCAGTGTATATTCTTCCTATTTGGGTTAGCCGGTGTTTATTTTACCCCAGTACTACCAAAACCACCTTCTCCCCTAGCGGTTTCAGAAAGTTCTTCAACTAGTTCCCATTCTGCACGTTCATGCCTGGCAATGACCATCTGAGCAATCCGCTCACCATTTTCAACAACAAACGTATCGTTGGACAGGTTAACCAAAATAACGCCTACTTCACCTCTGTAATCTGCATCAATGGTGCCCGGTGCATTTAAAACGGTGATTCCTTTTTTGGCTGCCAGTCCACTCCTAGGTCTTACCTGCGCTTCATAACCCTTGGGAAGCTCTATAAAAAGACCTGTTTTTATAATGGTTCTTTCTAAGGGTTTCAAGGTTATTGCTTCGGATAGGTTGGCGCGTAAATCCATTCCCGCAGAAGCGTCTGTCTCGTAATGCGGCAATTTATGTGCCGATTTATTGATTATTTTAATTTTCATGTCTGTTTTAAGAATACTTTTTTAAGATTATCCGCCTCCAATTTATAGACCATCCCCAGAAAAAGGAGCAGCAAGACAATTCCAACGATTAAATTTCTATCAAAAATATAAAATGACAGGATCGAAAAGAGGATGGACACTCCTAAATAAAAACCAATTTTTCTGAAATTATACGGAATTGGATAGTACATACGTCCAAAATAAAAGGAAAGCCCCATCATAGAACCGTAGGCTACCAGAGTAGCAATTGCGGAAGCCATATAGCTAAAATACTGTATGAGGGCGAAATTGATAATAATCGTTAGTACTGCCCCGATCATGGAAATGTATGCACCAAACTTGGTGCGGTCAGTTACTTTATACCAGACGGACAAGTTGTGATAGATTCCCAAGAAAAAACTGGCCAACAATATAATAGGAACTACCGGCATAGCGTCCCAATAGGCTTCGTCCTGCACAAAAAGCTCCTTTAAAACATCTGCAAAGACTATCACAGCTAGCAAAATAATACTTCCCAATACCACAAAGTAATTTGTAATCTGCGCATACGCCTTTTGGGGGTTCTTGGTATCCGAATGACTAAAGAAGAAGGGTTCTATTCCCATTCTAAAAGCGGTAGCAAATAGGGTCATAAAGACGGCTAGTTTAATGCATGCACCGTATTTACCAACCTCGGCGCTGGCAATATCATCTGGTAATAATCGTTCCAACAAAATTTTGTCCAATACTTCGTTTACAGTGAAGGCGATACCGGCAACAAGAACGGGCATGGCATAGCGCATCATACGTTTCCAAAGCGATAGGTCAAAAACATAGGGTCTTCTTAGGTATACCGATATTAAAAGCAACAAGGTTACCCCACTTGCTGCCAAATTAGAAATCAATATATATGATATTTCGTGATTTTCGATATAGATTCTACGAAACAGCCCTGTGCTCTCTGGAGAAACCCAATGAGGTAATAATACCAAGAAAAAGAGATTTAGGCCTAGGTTTAAACAAACATTCAAAATTTTGATCGCTGCAAAACGCATTGGCTTTTCATTGGCCCGTAACCATACAAAAGGTATAATTGCCAAAGCATCCAAGGCTAAAATTCCAAAGACATAGCCAATAAACTTGGGCTTTATCTCCAAAAGCTGGGATAAACTGCCCTTAAAAAGAAATCCTATAATCAAAAATGATATCGTAGTAGCTAAAATGGAAAGCAAAGAGGTTGTGACTACCTTTTTTCGTTGATCGGTTTCTTTATAGAAACGGAAAAAAGTAGTTTCCATACCATAAGCCAAGAAGACATTAAAGATAGCAAAGTAAGCAAAGATGACTATAACCTCTCCGTAAGATTCCGGAAGCATTACGGCCGTATAGATTGGAACCAATATTACATTAAGCATTCTGGGCAGTACAGTTGCCAACCCATAAATAGCCGTTTGTTTAAAAAGTTTTTTAAGTGGATTCAAACATATTGTATTGAAGCCTTAAAAGTACCTATTTACGCCCTGTAAACAAATTTAGTTTTGAGGGAAACCTATGTTGTAGGTGTAAATATTCTTAAGGTATCAACATCCTTGCTTTTGTCAATAACTTCTCGGGTATATCCGACCATGGTTAAAGAACCTGAATCAAAAAAGCTTAAAGTATATTTCAATTGATAGAAAAAAGCTTAATCCTGCTGTAATCGTTTTAATTCTTTTATTTCATTATGTATCTGCTTCGCTATAAAAACTGAAAAAAAGATGAGTAGTACTATGGATGATATAACGATATAGGTATAAAATCCAGCGGATAAATTAGCTTTAAATAGCGGCAAGAGTATTAGAAATCCAACAACGTAGCAACCAATGGTAATAGGCGTCCAAAGGAAGTGGACAAATTTCCTTTTGGTGTAATAGGCTATCAAATCGTTCCTGAAATCGGTTTGTTGGGATAGCCTGTTCATCTTATTGAGGCTGCGTATACTTAAGACTTCAAGAACGATACGTATAATTAAACTCCCTATCATTATAGAAATCCCCAATACCACTTGTTGGCTATTATAGCCGGCGATATAAAAGAAAAAACCAATTAGTATACTAATGGTGCTTCCCAATACGAGATTGGTTATACGCTGCTTGTTTTTAACCCTACGTAACCCATTAAGTAGGTTTTGAAACCCCTTTTCTGTGGCTTGTATTTCTGGTTGATTGTTCCAATTTGATTGTAGTTTTTCAAAATTATTCATGGGATACGCATTTTGTTAATTGACTTTTAATTCGATGTATTCGTGTTCGAATGGCATCATGCTTCATTCCGATAATTTCGGATATCTCGTTTTGCGGAAGACCCTCAAGCACGAGCAGAATGATTGCCCTGTTCGTTTCTGAAAGCTTTTGAATACATTCATACATCTGGACTAATTGATTTTCTCTTTCTGCATCCGAATATTCTTCAACGATTTCAAGAACTTCTGCAATGGCAATTGTTCTGTAATTCTTTTTTCTGGTTCTAAGTTTGGAAAGACAAGTGTTCACACTTATCCTATAAATCCAAGTGCTTATGCTGCTTTCGTTTCTAAAGTTTTCTAGGTTTTCCCAAATTTTTATAAATATCTCTTGGGCTAAATCATTTGCTGTGTCTTGGTCTCCTGCCACATAGCCAAGGCATAGGCGCATCACTTTAGGATAATGTGCGGTATATAGCTCCTTATATCTCTTATCTGCGCTATTCATTAATTTGCTATACTTTTAATTAGTTTTTCCAGAAACCATTGAGGACTATCATACATAATAAAATGAGCAGCATCGGAAGCGAATTCAATCTCATAGTCCTTTAAGTTTTTATATTGTTCTGTATAGGTGGCTTTTGCCATTTCTAGGCCATAAGGCTGAGCCGCAGCTAAAATACTGACCGGAATGTTTATTTTACGAATATCCTCCCTTAAATCGAGCTTTAAAAGGTCTGTATAGCCATACACATAGGTTTCCCTATCTGCATGGACCATCCAATCCTTTATTTGTTGTTGTTTATCCTTTTTCACCGTCATTCCATTGGCCATTTGAGTTGCCATTGCATCGAATGCAGCGGCATCCATCTCCAGCATTTGTTTGTTCCATGGACTTTCATATGCCAGAGATTCGCTTTTAAAATTCGGTATCATTAGTGCCCCGGTAGATGGCAAAGCGTCCACTATTATTAGTTGGGAGAGCGGATGTTCTTCCTCGGTAGCTAACCACAGAGCCAAAGCACCTCCCAAACTATGCCCAACTACAATTGCTTCTTTTAGATTTTGGTCTTTTACATACGCTTCTACACCCTTCTTTATCTTTGGAAGCCATGGTTTCCCTATGGGCGCTACATCACCAAAACCAGCAAAAGTAAAAACGTGACATTCATAATTTTTGGAAAGTTCAGCAACGGTTTCTTCCCAAACGGCAGCGGTACAGGCAAACCCTGGAAAAAGTAATATGGGTTGTCCCGCGCCTTTTACGGTAACGGCAAACGGATAGTCCTGTGCGCTTGCGGCAAGGTTAATACTAAGGAGTAAAATTAAAAAGGTTGTTTTTAAGGTTTTCATGGTATCTATTTTAAGGATTTTCCTTTTAGATACATATTCCCCAAAATGTTACATCTCAAATTAAAAAAACTTCGTTCTACTATAAATTAGAGTAACGGAACGTTATGAAAAGTAAAGCCGAAATTAAAAGAATGCTATGATATTAGCTCCCCTTCATCATCGGAAAGATTCATTCGTCGCATCGCCAAAGAAGCAAGTATTAAAGCTACTAACAGAAATAGCGATGCCAAGGCATAGGGCGCGCCAGGGAAGTAGATATCCCCTTCTGGACGTATGAAGTAATAGAAAACGGGAGAGAATATCAACTGACCCAAAATAGCCGTGACACTTACCAAGCCTGTAATAGCACCTTGTAAATTACCTTGTTCCTTTTCGGAAACCTGATTGGAAATTACACCCTGTACCGTTGGCCCGGCTACGCCACCTAAGGCATAAGGGATAAGAAAGGCATAGAGCATCCATGGTTCTTCCGCAATGGAAAAAAGGAACATCCCAATGGTCCATAATAAAAACCCAGATATCACCACGGTATTTCGACCAAACTTCTTCACGGCAATTCCTACCAAAAAGCCCTGGGCTATTGCCACCAAAAGGCCAACGACCATTAAGGAAACACCTATGTCCCTTGGACTCCAATTATACCGTTCAATACCGTAATAAGACCATGTGGAGGGTAGTGCCTGACCCGCTAGATTCGCTAAAAAGAACGCAGTAATCAATAATAATACTCCCTTATAATTTCGAAGGCTTACCAAGGACACCCCCGGAATCATTTTTACGAAATCAATGGATCTTCTATTTTCGGCAGACAAAGATTCTGGGACAAAGAACCAACCAAACAAAAAGTTAGCAAAGGTCAATCCCGCTGCAATATAAAAAGGAAGTCGAATATCAATTTCCCCAAAAAAACCACCTATACCGGGGCCTATAATAAAACCGAGACCAAAAGCAGCTCCTATGAGTCCAAAATTCTTCGCTTTTTCCTGTTTTGTGCTGATATCGGCAATGTAGGCCGATGCTACCGTAAAACTCGCTCCCGTGATACCTGCCAAAAAACGACCTACAAACAACCACATGATTGATGGTGCCCACGCGTGTATAAGGTAATCTACACTCAAACCCAACAAGGCCATTAATAGAATAGGACGCCTGCCATAACGGTCTGAAATCTCTCCTAGCACGGGCGAAAACAAGAACTGCATGCCAGCGAAGGCGGTGGTTAACCACATACCATAAATTACGGCCATATGCGTTCCTTCTCCCGTAAGTTCCATAATCAAATCTGGAATTATAGGTAGGATGATACCGATGCCAATCACATCAACAAGTATGGTAATGAATATGAAAAGTAGGGCGGTCTTTTTTGCTTTCATGCGATTGCAAAAGTCGGTTAAAAAAAGGAACAATAATGATAGAAAACAAAAAACCCCACATTGCTGTGAGGTTCCTATTTAAGTATAAACTTTTAGTTCACTATTTCTTAGACTACTCTCAGCCAAAGAATTTAATTGTTCAAGGCCTCTGCGACTTTGGAACATTTGGCTCCACTGCGTTACGCCTAATTGTTCAAGGCCTCCGCGACTTTGGAACATTTGGCTCCACTGGGTTACTCCTAATTGTTCAAGGCCTCCGCGACTTTGGAACATTTGGCTCCACTGGGTTACTC
>CAZUIE010000111.1:0-389 GCA_964620945.1 uncultured Maribacter sp. | reverse complement strand
CTAATTGTTCAAGGCCTCCGCGCCACCAACAATTTCTAAAATTTCGTTGGTAATTGCAGCTTGTCTTGCTTTGTTGTATGTTAATTTCAACTGATCTCGTAACTCTGTTGCGTTATCGGTTGCCTTATGCATTGCGGTCATACGCGCACCATGCTCACTGGCAAAAGAATCACGAATTCCCTTATACAATTGTGTTTTTAAAGACTTAGGAATCAATTGTTCTATGATTTCCAATTTGGAAGGCTCAAACGTATAATCCGTACTGATATTCTCACCGCCTACCATCGGTACAATAGGTAAAAATTGTTCGGTCATTACGATTTGAGTGGCGGCGTTCTTAAATTTATTGTAAACAATCTCGATACGGTCATACGAACCGTTGGTAAACT
>CAZUIE010000110.1:0-12900 GCA_964620945.1 uncultured Maribacter sp. | reverse complement strand
TGAGTTATAAATCATAAAATGAACCTAAGCTACTGGGAATACAAAACTTGGCTTTATAATATAGATTTTACGATTTTTGACAGCGGGATTGTTGGTGTTAATGGTGCTTTGCAACTGCGAAAACGGCATACTAAAGCCAAAAATCTAGTATTGGAAAAAGGTCTACTACTCAAGGGAACCAGCACCAAAAATATAGGTTTTGTCTGTTTTGGAAATATTTTTGAGATTTTACATCCGCTGCTAATAGGCACGATGAGCATAGAGAAAAGTAAATGCTATTTTGTATCCTTAATAGTCATAGTTTAGGTGTTTTAAGTTAAATAAGAAAACAATGAAAAAAAGAAGTCGAATAGGATACTTTCTTCAGGAAATTATAATCGTTGCCATTGGTATATTAATAGCAGTTTCAATAGGCGATTACAAAGAAAACAAAGGCAACGAGAAGTATATTGAAAAAACATTATTGGCCATTGAAAATGAAATTAAATTAAGTCAGGTCGAGCTAGACACGGTTTTAAATAAACATCTAAAACTAATTCAAATCCTTGAAAATAAAATTGAGGACAATGAGGAGACACTCGGTGAACTGATGATGAATTCTGGTGGCTTTCAAGTTGCATCCATTAAAAATGTGAGCCTCAGATTTTTCATTTCCAACAAGGCTGAGCTATTAGAATTTCAGCTTATATCGCAATTATTGGATATTGAATTAGCTACCAATATGCTTTCGGATAAAACAAAACGCTTGACTGATTTTAGCTATGAAAATCTTACCAAAGATAATAGGGAAGTTAAAATAAAATTTGCCTATTTAGTAGCAAATGTAATCGATGGGGAACAGACGCTGTTGGAATCTTATTCAAGCTTCTTAGAAGAAAATAAAAGTTTTTTAAAAGAATATAGTAAGTAAAGTAGGGATTAACAAAATCTACAATGAAAAGCCCTCGTTCAATTCCCTAAATCGAATTATTGCTTTTCTTTATATATTTTGGCTTGCGATTCTTAGTCCTTAATATTTAATTGGGTTCATAATGAATGGCTTTTCGCGGTAAATTAAACACTAGTTTTGGAATCATTTTTACTAGAGAACAACATCAAAACAAGCAGACATTATGAACTTAAGCTACTGGGAATATAAAACTTGGCTTTCCAACATCGATTTTACGATTGTTGGGAGCGGTATCGTAGGTCTTAATTGTGCCTTACAATTGCGAAAACGTCACCCAAAAGCCAAAATTATAATACTGGAAAAAGGTCTACTGCCCCAAGGCGCCAGCACTAAAAATGCAGGTTTCGCTTGTTTTGGAAGTATTTCCGAGATTCTATCCGATTTAAAAACCCATTCAGAGGATGAAGTGCTGCAATTGGTACAAGACCGTTGGGACGGTGTAGGGGCCTTAAGACAGACCCTGGGCGATGCCGTAATGGATTTGCAAGTACACGGTGGACATGAACTATTTTTGGAGCAGGACAAAAGTCTTTATGAGCAATGCATCACAGAACTAGATAGCGTAAATGAATTACTACAGCCTGTTTTTGGGGAAGCGGCTTTTGAGATAAAACCAAATTATTTTAAGTTCAAAGGCATAGAATCAAACTATATATCCCAATGTTTTGAAGGGCAAATAGATACGGGAAAAATGATGCAGGGGTTGTTGCAGAAAGTGAATTCTGAAGGAATACAAATTTTAAACGGAGTCACGGTAACATCCTTTCAAGATAATTTTGATTGGGTTGCTATAGAAACGAATAGGTTTTCCTTTGCATCTAAAAAGTTATGTATTGCAGTAAATGGTTTTGCAACCGATTTGATACAAGAAAAAGTACAACCGGCAAGGGCGCAGGTAATCATCACCAAACCTATTCCAAACCTTCTTATAAAGGGGACGTTTCACCTCCAAGAAGGGTATTACTATTTTAGAAATATAGACAATCGAATCTTATTAGGTGGCGGTCGAAATTTGGATTTTAACACAGAGGAAACAACCGAGTTTGGTACAACCCAGTTGGTCCAAGACAAATTAGCTGAAATTTTAAAGGAAGTTATTTTACCCGATACTCCTTTTGAAATAGACCTTAGCTGGAGTGGTATTATGGGTGTAGGCGAACAAAAGAAGCCTATAGTAAAGTTACTGTCCAATAATGTAGCTTGTGGTGTACGCTTAGGGGGTATGGGAATTGCGATAGGAACGACCGTAGGAAGGCAATTGGCAGCTGCTTTTTAGCAGCGATTATCCTTATTTTTTAAAATAACCCCATAGAATTGGATACGGTCGGATATTCTTTTTATATTGTCGTCCCCATAACATCTTCACCTTATATAATTCTAGACAAACTTGACCTTGCAATTGTAGTTCGCTACACTATGGCATATATATAGCTGAATACTATACAATGAAAAAAGGTATTAAAAATTATGGGACCTATATCTTGTTGTCTCTTTTGATGTCAACTGTTTTTGGGTGCTCGCTTACCCAAACCTCCTATCAGCGAAAATATAATAAGATTTGGAGGGAAATGGTTAAGTCCGAAGCATGGCAAAAATCATTGGAAGAACAGGCACAGGAACAGGACGTTTATGCCAGTGCTGATGATGAAATGATACTCGTAGATGATTCCCGCGAGGCCAAGAGTACTACCTTATTTGAACAAGAGTATCAGTCCTTGGTATCCAGGGCCTACTTTAAAATCATAACGGAGGCAGAGAAGGCGGATGCTAGTATATCTTCTGAGTATAAAATATTGGAGGAGCAAGAAGAAAATAATCCTACAGGAGTTGATAAACAGTTTAAAAAGAGAAAGGATTTGGTCATCAAAAAGTACAACGCACACAAGGCGATGTTAAGTGGACTAAAATCATGGAATATTTTTAGCGAGAACAGATCTGGGGATCTGGACTATTTTAAAGCCGAAAACCGAAAGGCGGTAGCAACGATGAAATCCGATGGAGTGGGAGACGCTCAAATAGTGAACTATCTAATTTATAAAATGGCAGATTTGTACCACCTTGAAGAATAACGAATACCTTCGTGAGCTTAAGGAAGTTGCCTTTGCGCACTGTGGGACCTTCGTAGCGGAACGATTAGAGCGCCTAAACCGCCAAGCCAAAGAGATTTTAGATGCGCTTACTTCCGAAACCAAAAGTAGTGCTGGTGATAAGCACGAAACAGGAAGGGCCATGCTACAGCTAGATCGTGAAAAACTAGGTGTGCAACTTGCCGAGGCAGAAAAAATGCAAATCTTGTTGCATAAAGTTCCTAGACTTACGTCATTTACAAGTGTTGGTTTAGGCGCATTGGTGGTTACCAATGACAGCACCTACTTTATTGCCGTTTCCGCAGGCGAAACAAGCCATAAAAATCAGAAAGTATATTGTATTTCTCCTGCAACCCCAATTGGAAAGTTAGTGATGGGAAAACAGGCAGGAGATAGCTTCAGTTTTCAAACTAAGGATATTACCATTTTGACAGTCATATAATTAGGTGTTATGGGTGTTGCTTTTCTTTGTACCTTATACCTACTAATCAATAGGTATTATTATGACAACAGAAGAAGTAGCCCAAAAATTAGTGCGCCTTTGTAAAGAGGGCAAGTATCCGGAAGCTTATGATATGTATGCAGACGATGCAGTTAGTGTAGAAATGGATGGCTGGGCAGTCGGCGAACAGATTACCAAAGGGAAAGCCAATATTTTGGAAGGATTTAACCAATGGCAAAGTAATATCCAGGAAATGCACGGTGGTAGCGTTGGTGAGCCCGTGGTTGCCGGAAATCATTTTGTGGTTCCCATGACAAGTGACGTAACTTTTAAACAAGGTGGTCGCGTACAAATGGATGAACTATGCGTTTATGAAGTGGCAAACGGACAAATTAAAAAAGCACAGTTCTTTTACGAAGTACCTCCGCAGTAGTACTTCTTAGAATAAGATTAATCCAAACGAGGTTTACTTCTGTTTGCCTTTTTAAGTGCGGCCTTCTTTTTAGATTTCAGCCTTTTTTCTATGGAGGATTTTGTGGGTTTAGATGGTCGTCTTTTTTTTGGAATAATAAGGGATGTTTCTAAAAGGGCCAACAAACGTTTAATGACAATAGATTTGTTAGTGTGTTGACTTCTAGACTCATCGCACTGCAATACTAACAGGCCATTTTTAGACAGTTTTGACTTGAGTTTTAAATAGAGTCGGTTTTTCTCTCGTTTTGTTACTCCTTGGGAACCGATAATATCAAACGTAACCTCTACTTTTGAGGATACCTTGTTGGCATGCTGTCCACCAGGGCCACCGCTTCGGATAGCCTTAAATTTAAGTTCCGATAAAATGATATCACGATCCAAAATGATAGTTTGAGTAAAAATAGCGAAAACAGCTATAATTGAAGTTACCGTATTCTTTGGTTGATGGTGTTTAAGGAAATATTCAGATACATTTCTTTTCCTTTTGGCAAAACAGTAGAATGCTGAAAATAAATTGATTCACCATTTTCCATAGTTCCTATGTTAAGATAATAATTGCCCATGGGATAACTTTCCTTAACCGTAACGGCTAAGCCTGAAGTATCTGAAACCTTTAGTTCATGTGCATATACGATAATGGTTTTATCCGATTGGGCGTATGATTTTAATTGTGACATGGAAATGCTGTTGGCTTCTCCAAATAGTGACGCGACGTATAGATTTCTTGGATTTCTGTATAGCTCCATAGGCCGACCTTCCGTAATAATACCGGCATCACGCAATACAATCATTCGGTCCATAAATGGCAATACATCATTATGGTCATGCGTAGCCACGATACAGGTAATGTCGTTCTCCTTTGCGTACTTAAATATGTTTCTACGTAGGTTATTTTTTAGGAAGTTATCAATATGTCCAAAGGGTTCGTCCAATAGAAGCACCTCGGGTTGTTGCGCCAGTACCCTAGCTAAGGCCACGCGCTGTTGCTGGCCACCACTTAGTGTTTTTACTTTTTTGTGGGCAAAATCCGTTAGCTCTATCAATTCTAGAAGCTCTAGTGTCCTAGCTTTAAGCTCCTCTGGATAAAAAACAGAGAGGTGCTGCGCTATGTTTTCCGAAACGGTAATAAAGGGCATTAAATCGAAATCTTGGGATAAGTACTTCATAAAAGGCGCCCCGGGAACTAAATTATAGGCAGGGCCTAATACTGCTTCATTTTTCCAAAGAACAGTACCCTGTTCCAAGTCTAGTAGTCCGTAAATAATTTTAAGCAACGTGCTTTTTCCACATCCACTTTCCCCGATAAGGGCTACTTGTTCGCCTTTGGCAATTTTAAGATTAATATTCTCTAGAACAAGAGCTTTGTCATAAGCATAAGAAACATTCTCTACGTTGAGCATAGTCTAAATTTACGGGAAGTATAAAAAAAACCCGTTCTAACTAAGAACGGATTTGCCACTATTTTATTGATATTACCCGTTATTCTTTAAATTCTTTTAGAACCGATTGGTTGGGTAATTTTTCAAAACCCATATTATATAGGGTAAAGCCATAAATGTCGGCATATTGTTCAATGGTTTTACTTACGGGGGTTCCTGCGCCGTGTCCCGCATTTGTTTCTATACGTATTAGTGTCGGATTATCTCCAGTCTGTTTTTCCTGTAGTTCTGCCGCAAATTTGAAACTATGGGCAGGAACCACACGATCATCATGATCTCCTGTAGTAATCAAGGTGGCAGGATACGAAGTACCTGAGGTCACATTGTGTACAGGCGAGTAGTCTTTCAAATAATTGAACATTTCTGCATCGTCCTCAGACGTACCATAATCATAAGCCCAGCCTGCTCCCGAGGTAAAGGTATGGTAGCGCAGCATATCCAAAACACCAACAGCAGGTAAGGCTACCTGCATTAAATCTGGTCGCTGGGTCATTGTAGCGCCTACTAGAAGCCCGCCATTGGATCCGCCTCTAATAGCCAAATACTCTTTTGAAGTATACTTATTGTCTATAAGGTATTCCGCAGCAGCGATAAAATCATCGAATACATTCTGTTTTTTGGTCTTGATACCTGCTTTGTGCCACTTTTTGCCATATTCACCACCGCCTCGTAAGTTGGGCACGGCATAGACACCACCTTGCTCCATCCAAACGGCATTTACAATACTAAAAGAAGGTGTAAGACTAATATTAAATCCGCCATAACCATAAAGGATCGTTGGGTTTTTTCCATTAAGTTCCAGTCCTTTTTTATGGGTAATTATCATAGGTATTTCTGTGCCATCTTTGGAAGCATAGAATACTTGTGTAGACTCATAATCGGCTGGATTAAAATCAATTTCTGGTTTCCAATACTGCTCGTATTCGCCGGTTTCTACGTTGTACTTAAAGGAGGAACTGGGCGTATTATAATTGGTGAAGGAGAAATAAAACTCTTTATCCTCTTTCTTGCCTCCAAAGCCGCTAGCACTTCCGAGTCCCGGTAGCTCCACTTCACGGACTTGTTTGCCGTCATAATCATATTGGTATACCTTTGAAATAGCATCGACCATATATTCTGCAAAGAAGTAACCTCCGCCTGTACTTGGACTCAGCACGTTTTCAGTCTCTGGGATAAAATCAACCCAATTTTCGTGGCTTGGATTAGTGGCATCCACCGTTACTATTTTCTGATTGGGCGCATTTCTGTTCGTAACAAGGAACAACTTGGTCCCTACATTTTCTAGTAGATACACATCGGAATCTGTGTCGTCAGCAATAGGTATCAACAAACCATTGGGGTCTTCCAAATCCCTAAGAAATAATTTATTCCCGGAAGTAGATACCGAAGCGGAAATGGTAAGGTACCGATTGTCTTCCGTTACCGATGCCCCTACATACCGGTGTTTTTCTAGGGGTGTGCCGCCATAGATTAAGACATCCTCCTCTTGACCCGTTCCTAGTTTGTGATAATATACTTTATGTTGGTCGGTTTTGGCAGAAAGCTCACTGCCTTTTGGTTTATCGTAGCTGGAATAATAAAAACCTTCGTTTCCTTTCCAAGAAAGGCCGCTAAATTTTATATCTACCAAGGTATCCTCTATAATTTCGCGGGTTTCAGTTTCCATAACAATGGCCTTACGCCAATCGCTACCACCTTCAGAGATGAGATAAGCAGCTAAAGAACCATCTTTTGTAAAGCTTAGTCCGGCCAAAGAGGTGGTGCCATCTTCGGAAAAAGTGTTGGGGTCTAAAAATACTTCTGCTGCTGTATCTCCTTTTTTACGGTATACTACATATTGGTTCTGTAGACCATCGTTCTTATAAAAATAGGTGTACTCGCCTTCTTTAAAAGGGGAGCCTAATTTTTCGTAGTTCCATAGTTTTTCCAAACGATTTTTAAGATCGTTCCGAAAAGGGATATTCTCCAGATAACCAAACGTAGTTTTATTCTGGTCTTTTACCCATACTTCGGTTTCTGGACTTCGGTCGTCTTCCAGCCAGCGGTACGGGTCTGGCACATCGGTTCCAAAATAGGTGTCTACGGTATCTACTTTTGCTGTTGTTGGATAGTTCACGGCAATCGGGTCTCTTTTAGTTTCTGTTTGGCATGCTGCAAATGTAAGAAGTGTTGCTAGGCCTAGAAGTGATTTTTTCATGGATTTAGATGCATTTGTCGTATTAAAATTACCATAAAAAAACCTTCAAAACAGTACTGTTTTGAAGGTTTTAACATTCTACCTTATCTTTTATTAGACAAGTTGGTTATCCACCAAATACTCTGCAATCTGTATTGCATTCGTGGCAGCACCTTTTCGGAGGTTATCTGCAACAATCCACATATTTAGGGTATTTCGCTGGGTCTCGTCCCTACGGATGCGACCCACAAAAACTTCATCCTTGTCGTGGGCATAAATGGGCATTGGATAGGTGTTGGTGTCCGGGTTGTCCTGTACGGTAACGCCAGGGGTGTCGTTTAGGATACGACGGACTTCATTCAGTTCAAAATCATTTAGAAATTCTACGTTTACGGATTCTGAGTGCCCACCTGCAGTAGGTATACGCACCGCCGTTGCGGAAATAGAAAAAGAACGGTCATCCAATATTTTTTGTGGTTCGCGAGCCAGTTTCATTTCTTCCTTAGTGTATCCGTTTTCTAGAAATACATCGCAATGAGGTAGTGCGTTTCGTCCTATAGGATAGGGATAGGCCATTTCGCCTTTTATTCCCGCTATTTCGTTTTCTAATTGTTGTACCGCTTTTATGCCGGTTCCTGAAACGGATTGGTAGGTAGAAACCAAAACACGCTTCATTTTATATTTTTTGTGCAAGGGTGCCAAGGCCATAACCAATTGAATGGTAGAACAGTTGGGATTTGCAATAATTTTGTCCGTTGCGGTAAGTTGATCAGCATTAATTTCTGGCACCACTAATTTTTTGGTCGGGTCCATGCGCCATGCGGATGAATTGTCTATTACCGTAGCACCGGCTTCAGCAAACTTAGGGGCCCATTCTAATGAAGTTTCGCCACCAGCGGAAAAAATTGCAATTTGTGGCTGTTGAGCAACCGCATCAGCTAAACCAATAATGCTATATTCTTGATTTTTATAGGTTAGTTTTTTGCCTACCGATCGTTCCGAAGCCACCAATAAGAGTTCGGTTACAGGGAAATTACGCTCGGCTAAAACCTTAAGCATTACCTCGCCTACCATACCCGTGGCACCTACTACTGCTACTTTCATTTGTTTCATATTAGCATTGATTGGCAAAAATAGTGAATAGCTATGGGCGTGGCATTAAAATTAGAAAGAAAATTGAAAATATAACAAATTGTTGTTTTTGAAACATCTATAGGATTACTTCTAGTTAGCACAGGTGTTTGCTAAAAAGGTCTTTTTTAGAGGATTTTCATCAAAAAAGAACCGTTACCAGTGTTAGCGAAACAACTAGTAACGGATTAAAAATAGACTGCTAGCGCAGCGGTTTGTCCCGTATTTATTTCGGGATATTCCTTATTTTTTTAACGAATCTCTAATCTCAGTAAGTAATTCCTCTGTTGTTGGCCCTTTTGGTGCTTCTGGTTCTGGCTCAACCGGAGTTTTTGTTTTATTGTAAGCTTTTACGATCATAAATAAAACAAACCCAACAATTATTAAATTGATGATAGCATTTATCCAACTACCGTACATAATAGCATTTTCTGGCTGAGTAATGGTACCGTCAGCAGCTACGACTGCTTCGTCCAAAATCACTTTCATGTCTGCAAAATCTATTCCACCTGAAAAGTGGCCAATAATAGGCATCATAATATCACTCACAAAACCTTTGACTACTAATCCTACCGCACCCGCTAAAATTACGGCTACCGCTAGGTCAATGACATTACCTGTCATAATAAATTTCTTGAATTCTTTTAACATGATTTAGTGTTTTAAAAAAATGGTTAATAATTAGGCTGCAATGTACTAAAAAAAACACTTCTTAATAAAACGTTAATTCGTATTTACGAAAGTATGGTACGCTTTACGCGTTGTGATATACCGGTCAGTAGTTCGTATGTAATGGTATTAGCAGTTTCGGCAAAGGCTTGTGCCGATAATTCTGGTCCAAAAATAAGGACTTCATCCCCTTCCTTACACTTGATTCCGGTAATATCGATCATAATCATGTCCATACAAACATTACCAATAATGGGTGCTTTTTTTCCATGAACGCTTACTACGGTTTTTCCGTTGCCGTAGTGCCTTCCAATACCATCTGCATGCCCCAATGGTAGGGTGGCGGTAATCTTAGGAGTGTCAGTGTTAAAACCTCTATTATAACCCACGCTTTCTTTTGGGCCTAGGTGGTGTATTTGTGCAATAATCGTTTTTAGACTGGCAACCGGTTTTAATACATTGTCGATTTTAGCTTCGTTTCCATAGCCGTAAAGTGCAATACCGCTGCGTACCATATCATATTGCGATTCTGGATAATTAATGATTCCAGAGGTATTTAATATATGGCGAAATACTTGGTAGTGGAGTTGTTTTTCCAATTGTTCCGCAATAGTGTGGAATAGGTTGATCTGTTTTGATGTAAACTCTTTTTCAGAATGGTCTTCTGAGGCTGCCAAATGTGAAAACACCGATAGTGCTTTAATCTCCTTGGCATCATTCAGTTTGGTTGCTATTTGCTGTATGTCCTCTTTTCTAAATCCAAGCCTATTGAGGCCCGTATTAAACTTTAGGTGCACAGGATATTGGTTCTGGCCATGCTTTTTTGCAGTCCTTAAAAACCCGTCCAATATATGCATGGCATAGATACTAGGTTCAAGGCAGTGTTCTATAATGGCATCAAAACTCACTTCTTGTGGATGTAATACAAGAATTGGTTTCGTAATGCCTGCTTCCCTTAAAGAGACACCTTCCTTGGCATATGCTACCGCAAAGTAGTCCGTTCCCAGCTCCTGAAGTTTTTTGGCTATAACCTGGGCATCGCTTCCGTATGCAAAAGCTTTCACTACCGACAAGAATTTGGTTTCTGGCCGTAATTTGGAGCGCAAATAGTGGTAATTATGTGCTAAGGCCTTTAAATCCAGTTCTAGGACGGTCTCTCTTGCCTTAGCCATTAGCGTTTTTGTCTTTATTGTTTATCTCTTCTGAGCTTACTTCTATCGTTTTCACCCGTTCCTTTAGCATCGCTTTGTAAAATGCACCTCTGCTCAGCGGTTCATACTCTTCAGTTTCACCTAGCATGACCAATTTGTCGTTACTTGATTTTCTAAAACTGTAATTTGCCAAATTCCCAGTTCTGGTACATATGGCATGTACTTTGGTAACATATTCTGCAGTGGCCATGAGTGCGGGCATAGGACCAAAGGGATTTCCCTTGAAATCCATATCCAAACCGGCCACAATAACACGTATACCTTTATTGGCCAAATCGTTACAAACGGTTACAATTTCGTCATCAAAAAATTGGGCTTCATCTATTCCGATAACATCACAGGTATCTGCTAGAATACGAATATTTGCTGCTGCTGGCACTGGTGTAGAGCGTATTTCATTGTCATCATGCGACACCACCATTTGATCATCATAACGCGTATCTACCATCGGTTTAAAGATTTCGGTCTTTAGTTTTGCAAACTGGGCGCGTTTCAGGCGACGAATTAGTTCCTCGGTCTTACCGGAAAACATAGATCCGGCAATCACTTCGATCCACCCGAACTGTTCTTTGTGGTTAACGGTATTTTCGAGAAACATTTTGTAATTTTAGACGAAAATAAGAGGTTTTTTCGTTGTTATTTATAGAATGATAAAGTTATTAAAAAAAGGGCTGGTTTGAAGTAACTATAAATAGCTTTGATATTAGAGTCAAAAATAGAATCTAAAAAGAAAACAAAAGAGTATATTGATATAGCCAGTTGAAGAACTGGAACAGAAAAAAAAGTAAGTGATGAAACAGAAGTTGAAAGAGGAGTTGATTAGAATGTCTACAGAAATCATTACGTCTAGGGACATGAACAATATTCCAGAAATGTATGAGGCGGCAAAGGGATTATATGAAAAATTGGCCGTCCTTAAGTTTATTGAGGAGGAGTTGAACGATATCCAGGTGGATGTATCTAAAAACGTGATTGCGGAGAAATTTGAAAAAATGGCCAATGCGGTATTGAGTGCCAACTCTTCTGTTCCGGAAAGTAACCCGCACCAAGAGGATATTATTATTCCTGGAATGGATACCATCAAGGATATGGTTTCTGAAATGCCGAGTTCCGAAAATTTAGAAGATGTATTAAACGAATTTATGGCACAACCTAGGTTGATGAAAAACGATATGGAACTATTTATGCCTCCGGAGAAACAAAAGGCAGAAACTCCAAAATCATTGAATGATCGTTTGTCCAATAGTGAACTTAAGGTAGATTTAAACAATAGGTTAGCGTTTGTTAAACATCTGTTCCAAGGCAGCACCGAGGATTATAACCGGGTGCTTTCGCAGTTGAGTACTATTGACACCGAAGAACGCTCCATTGCCTTTATTACTAATATGGTAAAGCCAGATTATAAGAATTGGGAAGGAAAAGAAGAATACGAACTTCGTTTTATGGAATTAATAGCGCGTAGGTTCGCATAAATGAACCAAAACAGTATTGTAAGGAAGACCTGGCATTTTGCTAGGTCTTTTTTAATATCCATAAACTTCATATTGATTATTTTTGGAGGCACTACTAGATTAGTATGTTATGGGAAAACTGTACTTGGTACCAACACCAATTGGAAATTTAGAGGATATGACGCTGAGGGCAATCCGCATTCTAAAGGAAGTAGATTTAATTCTTGCAGAGGATACTCGAACAAGTGGAAAATTGCTACAGCATTTTGAGATAGGTACACAAATGTATAGCCATCATATGCACAACGAGCATCGATCTATAGAAGGTATTATAAATCGATTGAAGAACGGGGAGACCATAGCCCTTATATCCGATGCCGGAACACCGGCCATATCCGACCCCGGATTTTTGTTAACACGCGCATGCATAGAACAGGATATAGCGGTAGAATGTTTGCCCGGTGCAACAGCCTTTGTTCCAGCTTTGGTCAATAGTGGATTGCCAAATGACAAGTTTGTTTTTGAAGGATTTTTACCGGTAAAAAAAGGGAGACAAACCCGATTAAAACTATTGGCAGAAGAAACAAGAACTATCATTTTTTACGAATCACCACATAAACTACTGAAAACGCTTTCTAATTTTGTGGAGTATTTTGGAGCGGATAGATCCATCTCGGTGTCTAGAGAACTAACAAAATTATATGAGGAAACGGTTCGCGGCACCGCCGAGGAAGTCTTACAACATTACATGGATAAACCTCCCAAAGGAGAAATAGTTATCGTTGTTGGTGGAAAGAAATGAAGCAATTACTAACCGAAATAAGAAAATGCGCTGTTTGCAAGGATTGCTTACCTCTGGAACCACGTCCAA
>CAZUIE010000109.1:0-12921 GCA_964620945.1 uncultured Maribacter sp. | reverse complement strand
GGATTACTTGGAGTTCCCAGTTGGACTGTAAAATCTTCGGTCTGCTCCAATAGTTGATCATCAACGATTGATACGGTTATGGTCTGTACCTCGCCGGCATCACCATCGAACTCTAGCTCGTCTGGAGTAGCTGTAAAATCGATTCCACCCCCAATGGCCGTTCCATTGGCAAAAGTATATTGAACAGTAAATCCGTCAACTACCTCTATATCTAGGGACACCTCGAACACCAACTCCCCAGAGGCAACGTCCTCATTTTCCGCCTTATCGGCAATAGTAAGAATAGCCGTATCATTATCTGCATTTGTCACCGACACATCTTGATCTGGCAACGAATCAAAATTATTATCACTACTGGCATCTACGATAGTTAACGTAACCGCATAGGCTTGGGCACCGTCGACGATAAACTCATCCACAGGGTCTACCGTAATTGTTTGCGGTATGTTATAATTTGCGGGAGTAAAAGTCACATTTGCAGGCGTAACTATACCCTCCCCTGTATCACTTGAAGTAGCAGAAATAACTACATTGCTCAGTGGTTCGTTAGATAAAACCACTGTAAACGTTTCATTTGGTCCACCCTCCGTCGTTGCTAGTGTTCCAGGAGCAACGGTAAAACCTGCAGCATCATTGTCCACTATATTTACCGTAGCAGCAACCGGCGCACCTAAAGTATACCCAGCGCCACCCGTTAAGGTAAGAGTCACTGTTTCTAGTCCCTCTACTATTAGATCATTGAGAGGATTGATTGTAATTGTGTTCGTTTGCTGGTTGTCTGCAATAGTTACCGAGGTGCCAACAATGGCATAATCGGCTATATGTGTTGCCGAACCAGATCTCGCAAAATTTACTACAACTGGGTTACCCGTTTGGTTCAGAGCCCCGAGGTTCACCGTAAATTGTCCATTATTTCCAGCACCTGCTTCCGTAGCGGTTGCATCCGTTGCTATTATGCTTGCCGTGAAGGAATCATTATCAACAATATTAACTGTAGCGCTATTTGCGCCTCCTATGTTATATAAAGGACCTGCGACCAAGTTTACTATTACCGTTTCTGGACCTTCTACCGCATTATCATCTACAGGATTTATAATAATAGTTGCCGTTTGGGCCCCATTAGGAACTGAAATTGTAGTGCCTATAGCTGCATAATCCGTAATATGTGTTGCCGTACTTCCCGTACGATTAAAATTAACGGTTACCGGAGAACCGGTTGCATTCTGGGCACCTAAATCTATTGCAAAAGTCCCGTTATTTGCCGTACCAGCTTCTGTGGCTGTAGCGTCTGTAGCAGTAATCGTAGCGGTAAAGCTATCATCATCTTCGTTAGTGACCTGCCTATTGGGAACAGAACCACCATCTAACGCATTATAATTAGGGTCGGCAGAGGTGATACCCCCTGTAATAATGATATAAGTAACATCACCATCTACCGCCGTATCGTCTACACCGGTAACCGTTACGGCAACACCAGTGTTCCAATCCGTAGGAGGAATCGTTACGCTAGCCGGAACGGTTCCTTCCGTAACATCACTACTGCTCAAGGCCATAGTAACCGGTGCGGTGGGCTCACTATCTAAAGTTACTGTAAATGTAGCCGTCCCACCAGATTCCGTAGTATTACCGCTAGCCGTGGAGAAATTTACGCCAGGGGTGTCATTGTCAAGAATTTCAATCTCAGCAGAACCGTCCGAGGTTGAAACAAAATAATTGGGATTTGGAGTGATGACCCAACGAACAACCTCATCAGTTTCCGCAAAAAAGTCAGGAAGTACATTTAATGGAACAACGATTTGGCCGCTGCCAAAAGTTAAGGGAATATTTACCGACAAAGGAAGGGCATTATAATCAATCCCAGAAGTGGCAGTACTTCCTGCAGCTACATTTAAAAACACGTCTAAAGTAGATGAAAAAGGCCCAAGACCAATTACGCTTATGGTAAACTCTCCAGGCACTAAGCCAGCTTCATTAGCCGTTGGCTGTGTAGCGTCAATAGAGACCGTTTGGCCAATAACGCTTGTTGAGGTCATTAAACACAAAAAAGCTAAAACAACTAAGTGTTTCAACCTGAACCTAATAGGCATTTTTTTATAAAAACTATACGAATTTTTCATTTTCATGGCAGTTCCGTTGCACTTATCTCGCAATTTGGTAAAGGCTCCAAAAAGGGAATCAATATTACTAAAAAAAGCACCTAAACCATTACATATCAGGTTAAAAAGCAGTAATTGGGTTGAAGTGCAAGTTTTATGGGAAATGTGTTATTCCAATGAGGGCGATTGGGTTTGTGCATCAGGCGCTATTTTTCTAACCAAACCCTGTAAAACCTTTCCTGGACCTATTTCGGTAAACAAAGTTGCTCCATCTGCTACCATGTTTTGAACGCTTTGGGTCCACTTAACGGGAGCAGTAAGCTGTGATATCAAGTTATTTTTTATCTCCTCGGCATTCGTTACTCCTATTGTAGTCACATTCTGATAAATCGGACAAGTAGGAACACTGAAGGTCGTCGCTTCGATAGCAGCTGCTAATTCTTCTCGCGCAGGCTCCATCAATGGGGAGTGAAAGGCACCACCAACCGGCAACACCAAAGCTCTTCGAGCTCCCGCCTCTTTCATTTTTTCACATGCGACTTCAATAGCACTTACCTCCCCTGAAATAACCAATTGTCCCGGACAGTTATAGTTCGCTGCAACCACAATACCCGATGTATCGGCACATACCTGCTCCACAATTTCATCATCAAGACCTAATACGGCAGCCATAGTACTTGGCTTAATTTCACAGGCCTTTTGCATGGCCAATGCCCTTTGGGATACCAACCTTAAACCATCTTCAAACGTTAATACGCCATTGGCAACCAACGCGGAGAATTCACCCAACGAATGTCCAGCAACCATATCTGGGGTAAAGGAAGTCCCCATTACTTTACTTAGCACCACAGAATGTAAAAAAACCGCAGGCTGCGTCACCTTTGTCTCTTTTAATCCTTCAGCTGTACCATTGAACATGATATCCGTGATAGGGAAACCCAAAATCTCATTAGCCTGATCGAATAATTCTTTGGCAACCGAATAATTATCGTAAAGGTCTTTCCCCATTCCTACAAACTGGGCTCCTTGACCGGGAAATATGTATGCGTTCATACCTTCTAAATTTTCTAAGGCAAAAATAAGGATATATTATTGATGTAGATGTATAACTGAAAATCTAAGAATATATCGCACTAGGATACCATAGCAGTCAAATTGCTACAAATCGCCATCCTCTTTAAACCAACCGGAATACATAATATATGCTTCCGCGATACGGTTGATTTCGCCAGAACTTAGTTCTGGACTTATATCTTTAATCTTTTTGGCAGGCATTCCTGCAAAGATACTCCCTGATTGTACGTGGGTACCTTTCGTTACCACTGCCCCAGCGGCTATGATACTATTGCTCTCTACTACACAATCGTCCATGATAATACTTCCCATACCCACCAGAACATTATCCTGGACAGTGCAACCATGTACAATGGCATTATGCCCAATGGACACGTTATTACCAATAATAGTAGGAGATTTTTTGTATGTACAATGGATTACTGCGCCGTCCTGAACGTTTACCTTATTTCCTAGTTTTATATAATGCACGTCTCCCCTAAGCACCGCATTGAACCAAATACTGCACTGTTCTCCCATACTTACTTCTCCGACTATGGTCGCATTTTCTGCAATAAAACAACCTTTACCAATTATGGGCGATTTACCCCTTACTGCTTTTATCATATCTACACTTTTTTTATCTCACAAAATCATATCAAATCGAAGTCATTTGGCTCCCTATTAGGAAGCACCATTGACCATCACTCGTAAAAAGACAAAAAGGCCTTTTTTTAGATGCGGATACCAATAGCTCCTTTCCATTATAAACCACAACGCTACCGCCTTTCCCTTTTCGATACTTCACCACTTCATTAACATTTACAAGATACGATTTATGTATGCGAGCCAAAGGGAAATCGGTCAGGGCATCTTCAAAATAATTTAAGGTTTGGCTTTCGAGTATCTTTTTATTTTCCAGTAAGATTTCGGTGTAATTATCCTCTGCCTTGCAATACAAGATGTCCTTTATATTTAACACCTGAAAACCATCTTGCTGTGGCAAGGTTAACTTACCTGTTATACCTTTTACTTTGGCGTTCAATACCCCTTTCTGCAAATCTAAAAAAAAGAAATAACCAATTTTTTTGAATCCAATAAAGCCGAACGAAAGAAATCCAACAATTAAATGAGAAGCGGGAAGCTTATATTGTCCAAAATAAGAAAGACAATACCGGTGGAGAATTGGAAAACGCAATGTTAACGGCAATTAAAAAACAGGCTAAAGTGAAATATTACCGCTGGGAGTATAAAAGATACTCCTTGTTCAGTAAGCCTTTTTCGAATTCAAAAGGGCTTCAATATTGCGCAGCAGGACAATAGCAGTCGTACTTTCGTTCTTTTTGACCAAAGTCATAACCAAGGGTAATTTGATGAAAACCGCCATTAGAAAAACGGATGTCGCCCATTTGATACGAATAATTGTATGACACCATAAAGTTGTTAATATTGGCACCTACGATTGGCGTTATTAACTGGAGACGTTGTTCGCCAAAGCCGGTTGCCGTTAGAAATTGGGCACCATCAAAACTTCGTCTATAGGAGAGTCCGCCCCAAACCCTACCAAAATCAACATCTTTATACACTTTTGCATTAATATCGATCGTCTTTTCCTTCGTAAAATCGGTCAACTGAAAGAGTAAAGAAGGTTCTACCTGCCATTCGTTCCTACCAAAAATATATCCTGCCGAAACCAAATACCTTCTAATATTGTCGATTACCAATTGATTAGGGTCATCTGCCCTATCCCTATAATAAACGTTTCTTTGGCTACCTAGCGCATTAATTATAGCAACGTGGGAATAAAATTCCTGAAAATTATAGGACATCCCAAAATCCACATTATAATAGGAGGCACTTAATCGTATTCCTGCAATTGACGGATCCGGTATTACCGATCTAAATTCGGATTCGTCCAAATTACTTTGCAACATAGTACCGCTTAATCCAAACGACAATTGATTTAAGACCCTAACATCGTCACCACCCATTCTTAGATGGTGCGCATAGGTTAACTTCATTCCTGTTTGGGAGTGATAGCCATTGGCATCGTTAAATATTATAGCTCCAACACCGCTAGGACTATCTCCCAACCGAAAATGAGCATTTACTGTTTGTAGACTAGGGGCATCATCAACATCAAACCACTGCTTTCTTGCTGTTGCGCGTATTTTACCTCCCTGCCCTATTCCTGCCATAGAGGGAAATACTAAATAATAGTTGTCGGAGAGATAATCAAAATATACCGGTATCCCTTCCTGGGCCATCGATTTAGCGCTAAAAATCAGAAAGAAAACTATGATTATAAATTTATATCTCATCTTAGAAAATATGGGGTTTGCTTCGAAATGAGCCGAATATAATGTATAACGCCATTACCATAACAATATTATGTATGCTTAAACTTAGATTTCCTTTGTATTTTTGTAACAAATAGAATTTTTCTAAACAACGTTGTTTTAAGCGAGGAAACACTCCAAAAAGCAAAGAGATAAATAAATTCAAAAAAAAATGACAAATGAAAGAGTACTCCATAACAGTTTCGGGAACCAAGAATCCTAGCATTATAAAGTTTGAGGCCAACCATATTCTAGCGCATCGTAAAAATTATGAGTACAAAAATATCGATGATGCCAAGAACTCGCCTTTAGCACAGCAATTATTTCACCTGCCTTTTGTGAAAACCGTTTACATTTCAGGTAACTTCATAGGGTTGGAACGCTACGATATTGTACAATGGGAAGATGTAAAGGATGAAGTTGCCCAGCAATTGGTGGAATATTTAAACGCCGGCGAACCTGTTGTAATCGAAGAAGATACTGACAAACCTATAGCTGTTACGGTATATGCAGAGGTGACGCCAAATCCCGCTACCATGAAATTTGTAGCGAGTAAAAAAATTGTAGCCAGGGCATTTGAATTTAAAAATATTGATGAAGCCAGGGATTCTCCACTAGCCATGGACCTCTTCCAGTTTCCTTTTGTAAAACAAGTGTTTTTGGATGATAACTACGTGTCTGTTTCTAAATATGAAGTAGCGGAATGGGACGACATTACCATTGAGCTAAGAGAGCTGATACGAAACTTTATTGCCGACGGAAAGAAAATAGTTTCCGATCAGGCAAAAGCCGTAAATGCAGTGGAACCGCAAAACAACAAAGACACAGTGGAATCGGTTGATTTGGATGACACCTCTCTTGAGATAATTGATATTTTAGAAGAATATGTAAAACCGGCCGTAGCCAGCGATGGTGGCAATATACTTTTTAAATCCTATGAGTCAGATACCAAAAAAGTGAACGTGGTCTTACAAGGCGCTTGTAGTGGTTGTCCTTCCTCTACTTTTACCTTGAAAAATGGCATAGAGACCATGCTTAAAAACATGATGGGTGATAAAGTGAAGGAAGTCGTTGCCATAAACGGATAAATGTGCGCAAAGCTAAAATTTTGACGTATTTTTTTGTAAATTAGGATGAATACAAAAAACACTAATTATGGCAGTTTTAAAAGTAATAGAAGTATTGGCAAATTCCGACAAAAGTTGGGAAGACGCAACAAAGAAAGCCGTTGAGCACGCATCAAAATCAGTGAAGAACATCCGCTCTGTTTACATCAATGAACAAAGTGCTTCCGTTGAAGATGGAAAAATGAATGAATTTAGAGTGAACGTTAAAATTACCTTTGAGGTAAAATAACTCAAATCACCGTCTTATAAAATAGCGCCATTTATGGCGCTATTTTTTTATTAAAAACTTCCTATTCTAATTTTCCCAACTCCTTGTTTACTTTCTGTTGTAGCAACAAAGCCTATTTGTCTCTTTATCCATAGTACTAAGATTAAATGAGACACATAAAACATTTATCAATCACCCTAAGTTCCCTTCTTTCGAAGTTAAGTTTAAAGGAGTTTTTATATTTTTAAAGAAATAGTCTAGTACCTTTGACACAGATAATAAAAGTATTGACCCTTATGAGACTTAAGTATCTGCTTTCGTAAGAGTTTTAATACTTTACATCCTTTTATTACAATAGGTAACTTTATACAAGTATTCATGGAAAAACTTACAAATTACGAAGAACATATAGACAACTTTATTAAGTGGTTTTGGGATGCCCTTCCCAACCTTATTTTGGCCATTATTCTGCTCATGGTAGGAACGTATCTTATACGTTTTATCAACAGAATGGTGCGTAAATTCTTTAAGGCAAAGGACTACGATCCTTCACTGGAATCATTTACCCAAAGCTTAATTTCCATAGGATTAAAGATTATACTTTTTGTCATCGTTATTACACAACTAGGCGTGCAATCATCTTCATTAGTGGCTATTATTGGTGCTGCTGGTTTAGCTATTGGCCTTGCGTTACAAGGTTCTTTATCCAACTTTGCCGGAGGCGTGCTTATTCTCCTATTTAAACCATTTAAAGTAGGGGACTTCATTACGGCGCAAGGAATAGACGGTACTGTAAAGGAAATATCTATTTTTACTACCAAGGTTAAAACATTTGGAAACCAAATTGCCATAATTCCCAACGGTCAGTTGTCCAATAATAATATTATAAACTATAATGCAGAAGATACCAGAAGGGATAAGATAGATGTAGGCATCGGTTATAGCTCCAATATTAAAAAAGCAAAAGATATCATGCTTTCCATTTGCGCAGAAAACGATACTATTTTAAAAGACCCAAAACCTGAAGTTTATGTAGGTGCACTTGCAGATAGTTCCGTAAACCTTACGTTGCGGTTTTGGGCCAACAACGATGCTTTCTGGGCAGCTCATTTTCATGTTCTGGAAGAAATTAAGCATAGGTTCGATGCAGAAGGAATAGAAATACCGTTTCCACAACGTGTTATACATCAAGTTAAATAAGTAAAAAATTATTTATTTCATAAAAGCTCATGGAGGACATCATATCCGTGAGCTTTATTTTTTCTTGGTCTGTAGCATAAAATCTTTGAGGTAGTAGGGTTCAAAATAGGCTACATCTTCAAAGTCATTTTTCAAGTATTTTTGATAGGACAATAGTGCCATTTCTCTTGAAGATGGTACACACTCAGTATCATAGGAAATAAATCCACTAGAAAGGGTTTCCACTATTTTTTGAGCACCGCTGCCCAAAATATGAACGGTTTTGTTTTTGGTAAACAAACCAAAAGAATGCACATCAATTATTTCAGCTTCTGTGCTTCTGATTTGCGTTAAATCACGGTCAAAGACTGCTGAATAGACCTCCATTCTCCTAGCGTCCAAAACAGGAATAATATAGTCGTAATTTCCAATGGCCTGACTGGCCATACTTGTTAGGGTCGCTATCGATATTAAAGGTATATCCAAAGAAAAGCACAAGCCTTTAGCCGCAGAAACTCCAATACGAAGACCCGTGTAGGACCCAGGGCCTTTACTTACTGCAACTGCGTCTAAGTCAGCCAAGGACACGTCAACTTCCGCTATACATTCCGAAATAAATACATGAAGTTGTTCTGCGTGGGAATAGTTGGGCGTATTGTTCTCCTTGATAGCTATGACCTCCCCAGCCCTAGCCAAACTAACCGAGCAGTTGGTCGTAGCGGTTTCCAAATTCAAGATTAATCCCATATACCAAAGGTATAGATTAGCCACAACAAGAAAAAGCCTGTTAAATTTTAAATTCACAGGCTTTTTAAAACTAATTGAGTTCGTTTAATTTAATGAAATGGGCATTCCAAAATAGAATTCCAATATTTTTAATCTAAAGATGTAATCGTATTTAGTACGCACCACATCGGCCTCAGCATTATCTACGCGTGCTTGGGTTTGCGTGAAATCAAAAGCATTTAACAAGCCAGCATCAAAACGTTCTTTTGCATATTGATAAGCCAAACGTCTGGCTTCCAACGTTTTTTCTGCAGCCTCATATGATTTATAAAATGTATTAACATCCACATATGCCTGGTTCACAACATTCTCTAAATCAAGTTTGTCCTGCTCAAATTGTAACTTACGCTGTTCTACGGCTATTTCCGATCTCTGAATTCCATTTCTAACACTAAATCCGTTAAAAATGGGAATATTCATCTGTACCCCATATGAGATACCGTCAAAAATCCACAACTGATCCTTAAAAGTCGGTGTGAAAAAAACCGGAGGTCCACCTTCAACTACAGGTGGTCCAGGTATTTGGGCTACATCTGAATATCTGGTGTTGTAATTAAAAAAAGCCCCTATGGTCGGCATCAAGGCTCCTTTTTGTATAGCCAAATCTTTTTCTGCCAATTCTATATTGGACTTAGATAATTTAATGTCGTTCCTAAACTCCAAGGCCTTCGCAAAAATGGTGCTTGGCGAATTATTTAGAACATCCGATACGGGAATTTCAAAGGTTTCGTCCGAGACATCAAAATTTTCATAATCCCTTATCTGTAGCAATTGTGCTAAACTAATTTTTGATATTCGCAAATTACCCTCAGTATTTACTATCTGTTGCTGTTGGGTTGCGGCTGTTGCCTGTATATCTAAAAGGTCCCCGCGAGGTACGACTCCAGCATCTACCAATTCATTAATTCTATTTAAATCCTGTTCCGTAGCTTTAAACTGGGCTTTTGCGACATTTAACGCCTCTTTATTGGAAAGTACCTGTAAATAAGAATTGGCAACACTTAGGCGTATGTCGTCTTTTAAGTCCTCTAATCGATACTGGTTTGCTATAGCATTTATTTTCGCTCGATTCAACCGATGTACATTGCGCAAACCATCGAAAAGTGTGACAGCGGTGGTTAAACCAGCACTTACATTATTCTGTGTGGTATTGGTAGGAAGGTTTGTCGTTGGATTAATGGAAAAACCGGTATTACTAGAATAGGAGGTATTTCCATTTAGTGTGGGCAAAAAATCCCCTACTGCATCCGATTTATCTATTTGTGCATTCTCTAAGTCTAGTTCAAATTGCGCGACAGAAAGGTTATTTTCAACGGCATAAACCACACACTCTTCCAGTGTCCATTTCTTATCCTGCGCAGTTGTCAACGTTATCGCAAAAAAAAGCAATACCGTGCTTATAAAATATTTCATTTTTTGATTTTTTGATTATTGATTTGATTGATGTTTATTCTTCTGTTTCCTCGTCTTCTGCACCCTCTTCTTCTTCGCCTTTTTTAATGGGCTCCGTTTTGTTCCATTGTTTTACCCTGTCTTCCTCGGTAAGTCCAGATAAGATTTCTACGTTTACCCCATCCGAAATGCCTATTTCTATATCCTTACGTTCAAATTTCTGGTCTTCTTCTGCACCAATGGCAAGCTCTACGTAGGGTTTGTTGGTGGATTTGTCAAATTGCAACAAGGCTTCCTGAATTACCAAAATATCATCCTTTTTCTCTAGTACTATAGAGGCATTGGCACTATAGCCTGCGCGAATAAAAACATCATCGGTAACTTCAACATCGCCCTCAATTTTAAATTGTACGGCACCCGCTTCTTCGATACCCTTTGGGGCGATAAATTTAAGCTTGGCATCCAATTCGGTTCCTTCCAAAGCCCCCAAAGTAATTTTTAAAGGGGTACCTACAGAAAGTTTTCCTACTTCACCCTCGTCAACTTTGCCCTCAAATATCATCTTGGTTAGATCTGCGATTGTTGCAATAGAAGTACCATCGTTAAAGTTGTTGGCCTGTATGACCTGGTCGCCTTCCTTTACCGGTATCTCCAATATGGTTCCGGAAACCGTTGCGCGAATGTTGGTGTTTGCAGCCGCAGAACCCCCTATGGACCCCTTCCGGATAATCTGATAGTCTGCATTGGCATTCTTAAGCTCTTGCTTCGCTTGCTCAAAGGCCAATTCTAGATTGATGAAATCTTGGTTGGAAACCACACCTTTGTCATACAAGGTCTTGTTGCGCTCATACTCTATCTTGGAATTGTTCAGTGCTAATTCTGCGTTACGCACCCTACCCTGTGCCTGATACAGCGTTTGCTCGTTGGGCACCACCTTAATCACA
Organism: uncultured Maribacter sp.; assembly: GCA_964620945.1. Taxonomy (GTDB): domain Bacteria; phylum Bacteroidota; class Bacteroidia; order Flavobacteriales; family Flavobacteriaceae; genus Maribacter. Next base: position 1,797 of record CAZUIE010000109.1, on the reverse strand, counting down.
GCAATAAGATCACCGGCTTTCACCTTTGCACCTTCTTCTAATAATATTTTATCGATAATCCCAGAAATCTGCGGTTTTATCTCTACTTCATCCTGCGGTATTACTTTACCGGTTGCCACTGTTTTCTTTTCAATGTTTGCTATAAAAGGCTGCTGCGTTTCATAGGTTACTGCAGATTTACTATTGCTTTTGATAAAGAATAGGGCTGCCCATAATGCGCCTAGGACCAGAACTCCGATGAGTATGTATTTTACAATTTTGTTCATTTCTTACGTGTATTAGTATATTGGTTTAGTTTATTATTCTTCCCTTAAGGCATCAATCGGTTTTATACTGACTGCCCGTTGTGCCGGTATCAATCCTATGAGCACCCCTAATAGTACCATTAACAACAACGATCCGATTACATAAGGTATAGGTACGGTTGGGTTGGTATAAGGCAAATCAACATCCTGCGTAAAGGCATCGATACCTTTTAAGGTCAATGCACCTACTATTATCCCTATAATACCAGCTAATAAGGTCAAAAAGAGGGACTCTATTAAAATTTGATTACGCACCTCAGCAGGGGTTGCTCCTAGTGCGCGTCTCACCCCTAATTCTTTTGTGCGTTCCTTAACGGAAATCAAAAGAATATTACCAATACCAATAACACCGGCCAGAATCGTTGCGATCCCAACAATTAAAGATAAAAAGGTAAGACCATTAGAAAATCCGAAAATCTTTTTAAACACCTCACCCAAGTTAAACGACCCAATAGCTTTTTCGTCAGTTGGATCCACCTTATGTATACGTCTTAGATTAGCCTTAATATCTTGTTCTACCTTTACCACATCAGCATCGTCATAGGCAGCTATGGTAAACCAAGCTACATTATCGCCCGTATTATATATTTTTTTATAGGTAGTAAACGGAATGAAAATATCACTATCGTTGTCGAAAGGACCACCCCCAGCAAATTTATGCACTCCCACTACCTGAAAGCTCACGTCCTCAATCTCTAAATAACCGCCAATGGGGTTTTCATCTTCGTCAAACAATTCCTTTTGGGTACGTTCACCAATGACACAGACTTTACGTTCCTGTTCTATATCCTCGTCATTGATAAAACGGCCTCCGTCATAAATCTTTTTTGTAGCAATCTTGGTGAATTCGGGAAAATCACCAAAAACGGAATAATTACCAGATTTTATCCCTCTAGTAATTACGCCTGGGCTAGAACCAAAAACACCGCTAACATTTCTAGGAGCCAAAGTTTCTATTTCCGGCACTTGTCTTTTTAGTTCCTCGGCATCCTTTAACTTAAGTTGAATTTGACGACCGGTCTTATAACCTGCATAGGGCTTACTTGTACTTTGTGCCCAAATAAACATACTATTTCGCGCTACGGTCTCAAATTGCTTTTCAAATCCGTTGTCCAAACCTTTAGCTGCACCGGAAAGTGCAATGTAAATATAGATACCAATAAATACACCGAGCATGGTGAGGAACGTTCGCAACCTATTTTTTCCAATAGATTGAAAAATTTCCCGCCACGTATCCGAATCAAATAACTGTCTCATATTACTCGTCTCTTAGTGCTACAATTGGTTTTATTCTGGCCGCTCTCTTTGCTGGCACATAAGCAGCCAAGGCACCCGCTATGATCAATAGAATAGTAACAAAAATTGCTGTTCCAGAATTAATAGATGGGTTGGTAATGAAGTAATCATCTTCCAAAACTTTCCCACCGATAGAGTTAAGGGTAACAATACCAAGGACCATCCCAACAAAACCAAAAATCGCAGTTATAAATAT
>CAZUIE010000108.1:0-12946 GCA_964620945.1 uncultured Maribacter sp. | reverse complement strand
TCGCGTAACCATTCCCGGATTTTATGACGGCATCAACATTGACGCTGAGACAGAGGAGATATTACGTAATGTTCCGGATAACGAGGACGAAATAAATAATAGGTTACAAATTGTATCGGCCGATAAAGTGGGAAGTTACTACCAAGAGGCGATTCAGTATCCTTCTTTGAATATCAGAGGCATGCAATCTGGGTGGATTGACGAAAAAGTTCGTACCATTATCCCGGGTTGGGCAAGAGCAGAGTTGGATGTCCGATTGGTATTGGAATCCGACCCGGAGCGTTTAATACATTTGGTAAAAGAACACGTTGCGGGACAAGGGTATTATGTGACCGATACCGAACCAACTGAAAATGAAAGACAGATGCATCATAGGATTGCGACCTTCACTTCGGAAATTTCGTATCAGTCGTTTCGAACTGACTTTGACTCAGAAGTTGGATTATGGCTCACCAGTGCATTGAAGAACGCCTTTGGAGAATATCCTATTCGCATACGAATGAGCGGTGGCTCTATACCAATATCTCCTTTCGTGAACACTTTAAATATCCCGGCGGTAACAGTACCCACAGTGAATAGAGACAATAATCAGCATAGTCCAAATGAAAATTTGAGGATAGGGAATTACCGGGCAGGGGTAAAAACGATGCTGGCTATTCTTTGGGAAAAATTGTAATTATTTTAATCGCATAAAACACTTTGATTTTTAACGAGATTCTTTGAAAAATCAAGATGTAAGTCAAAATTCAAAAAAAATTCTGTCGAAACTATAGTTTTTAAATATAATTAGTACATTAGCCCTTATTAAAGGAAAAATGACAAAGCAATATTTCTGGAACGGTTTCTATTTTTACTTCTTTTTTAAAAGAGGTTCGGGACTGTTGTAGGATATATTTAAAAAATATAAACAATTGAAGTCCCGTTGCAAACGGGGCTTTTTTTTGTTCAAAACTTTTGGTTTTGAACTATTCTGAATTTGATTCAGAATCGACACAAAATTGAAGAATGAGTTTGAAAATAGCCATACAGGGAATAAAAGGGTCTAACCACCACCAAGTGGCATTGGATTACTTTGGGCAAGAAATAGATTTGTCAGAGTGCTTTTCTTTTGATGCTTTAGTTCAGGTTTTACTCGATAAAAAAGCGGACAAAGGGGTAATGGCTATTGAAAATTCTATTGCGGGCTCTATAATCCCCAATTATGCCTTGGTGTATCATAACGATTTACGCATTATAGGGGAGTATTACCTGAACATACATCATCATTTAATGGTGCTAAAGGGACAGCAGCTTTCAGATATTACGGAAGTCAGTTCGCATCCTATGGCATTGCTACAATGTAAAGAATTTTTTAAAACCTATCCCCATATCAGATTGATAGAAGATGTGGATACCGCCGAAACGGCCAAACGTATTCAGGAACAAAAGTTAGCCCATGTGGCAGCGATTGCACCCAAGGTTGCCGCCGGATTATATGGCTTGGACATCGTAGCGGACAACATACAGACTATTAAGAATAACGCCACGCGTTTTATTATTGTAAAGACAAAGAACAAGGTGCTCCCTAAAGCGGAAATTAACAAGGCTTCTTTACGCTTTATTACCGATCACAAACGTGGTAGTTTAGCAGCCGTTCTTAATGTAATGAGCGATTGTAGGATGAATTTGACAAAAATACAGTCACTTCCGGTTATAGAAACGCCCTGGAAATATGCCTTCTTTGTGGATATTACGTTTAACGAGTATGGGGATTTTAGAAAGGCAAAAGCCTTGTTGGGTATCATGACAGAGGAATTTAAGGTTTTAGGAGAATATAAAAATGCTAAAGTATGATACAGACGGCTGAGCGTTTAGAAACAGTACAGGAATACTATTTTTCCAAAAAGTTGCGAGAGGTGCGTGGGTTAATAGCGGCAGGCAAACCTATAATTAATATGGGTATTGGTAGTCCAGATTTAGCGCCGTCTGCCGAAGTTATAGCTAGTATGCAAAAAGCTATTTTGGAACCTGGTGCCCACCAGTACCAAAGCTATCAAGGTTTACCGGAGCTAAGAGCTGCATTTGCCTCTTTCTATAGAAACAAGTTTAATGTAGACTTAGCCGCACAATCCGAAATTTTACCATTGATGGGCTCCAAAGAGGGGATTATGCATATAAGTATGGCATTTTTAAATGTGGGTGATGCCGTTTTAATTCCCAATCCCGGTTATCCTACCTATACATCGGTCACTAAGTTGGTTGGTGCAACACCAATCATGTATGATCTAACTGAGCAAAATAGTTGGTTGCCAGACATACATAAATTGGAGCAAATGGATTTGAGTGCCATAAAATTGATGTGGATCAGTTACCCCAACATGCCGACTGGTGCACGAATTACCATGGAAAAGATGGAGGCTCTGGTTACTTTTGCTAAAAAACATCAAATATTATTGGTCAATGATAACCCCTATAGTTTTGTTTTAAACAATGAGCCTACCAGTATTTTACAAGTGCCTGGTGCTAAAGAGGTGGCGTTGGAGTTGAATTCGCTAAGTAAGACCTTTAACATGGCCGGATGGCGCGTAGGTATGGTCTCCGGGAATTCGGAACATATTACCGCTGTGCTAAAAATTAAGAGTAATATGGATTCCGGAATGTTTTACGGGGTGCAACAAGGGGCTATTACAGCATTAAAAAGTGGAGATGTATGGTTCCAAGAATTGGACCGTACCTATAATGCAAGAAGGAAATTGATGTTTCAATTGGTAGATTTGATAGGTGCTACGTACGACCCAAATGCAGCAGGGATGTTTATATGGGCAAAGTTGCCTAAAGGGTCAAAATTATCGGAGGAATTTATAGATGAGGTGTTACATGAAAAGGATATTTTTATTGCACCAGGAACTATTTTTGGGAGCAATGGGGAAGGGTATATTCGGTTTTCACTATGTGTGACCGAAGAAAAAATTAAAGAGGCAATTAGTAGGTTTGAGTAGTGAGATATTCAAAATGAGATAAAGTAAATCCTTGTAAAATCTCAAATCTAGGAGATAATATTTAAATAGAATATGAATATTTTTGTTGTTGGAATCGGTTTAATTGGAGGGTCATTTGTAAAGGACGTACGGGCTAAAATGCCAGACACCAAAATTTATGGCATAGATGTCAACACCGTTCATTTAGAGGAGGCACTTTCCTTAGGTCTTATAGATGAAAAAGCAAGTTATGAAGATTTATATTTGGCAGAATTTGTAATGGTGAGTGTCCCCGTAGATGTGATGTTACAGGAACTTCCTAAGATTCTTGATAAAGTGTCAGATGCATGTGTAGTATGCGATGCGGGCTCTACAAAAAAATTGTTATGTTCAGCATTGGAAAATCATTCTAAAAGACGAAATTTTTTAGCATGTCACCCTATTGCTGGTACCGAATTTTCTGGTCCTTCAGCAGCAATTACTGGGCTGTATGATGGTAAAACCAATATCATTTGCGAGGTGGAAAAAACAGCTTTTGCCTTACAAGAGAGAGCGTTGGAAATCTTTCAATTGTTGGGAATGCGAATACGGTATATGAATCCTGTAGCGCATGACAAACACATCGCATATGTATCCCACTTGTCGCATATTAGTTCGTTTATGTTGGGAAAAACGGTCATTGAAAAGGAGAAAAATGAACGCGATATTTTTGACATGGCAGGGAGTGGTTTTGAAAGTACGGTACGTTTGGCCAAAAGTTCACCTGCAATGTGGACTCCGATTTTTAAGCAAAATAAGGATAATGTTATTGAAACCTTGGAAGAGTATATTCAGAATTTGACCGAATTCAAAGATTTACTATTGAAGGATGATTACGAGGGTATTTATGATCAAATGAATAGTACAAATAAGATCAAGACCATTTTAAAAGGAATGCCTTCAAGTAAAATTGTAGCTACAGAGAAGAATAATTAATACGAACACGTAATATTTAAATAGACGAAGTTTAAAAATTGTAAAACTAGAATACCTTTACCCTTTTGCAGTTTTAAGACTTCACCAAAAACAACGTAATGGAGAATACAAAAGAAATGAGAACATGGTTGGACGATATGGGTTTAGATCATCCACTAGTAATAGCAGGGCCATGTAGTGCTGAAACCGAAGAACAAGTATTGCGCATAGCGCATGAATTAAAGGATACCGATGTCAACTACTATAGAGCTGGTATCTGGAAACCAAGAACGCGACCAGGAAATTTTGAGGGTGTTGGTGCTTTAGGGTTGAAGTGGTTGCAAAAGGTAAAAGCGGAGACAGGACTTAAAACAGCAACGGAAGTAGCGAACAGAGCACACGTAGAGTTGGCTTTGGAGAACGATGTAGATTTACTTTGGATAGGGGCACGATCAACCGTGAGCCCATTTATTATGCAAGAATTGGCAGATGCCTTGGAGGGAACGGACAAAATCGTTTTGGTAAAGAATCCTGTAAATCCCGATTTGGCATTATGGCTAGGAGGGATTGAGCGCCTTCATACCGCAGGAATTAAAAAATTAGGTGCCATACACAGAGGTTTTTCAACCTATGAAAAATCAAAGTATAGAAATATTCCGGAATGGCAATTGGCCATTGAGTTTCAGAATAAATTTCCTGATTTGCCTTTGATCAATGATCCGTCACACATTACCGGAAAGCGCGATATGATTTTTGATGTATCGCAAACCGCATTGGATTTGAATTTTGATGGTCTCATGATTGAAACTCATTTTGATCCAGATAATGCATGGAGTGATGCGGCACAGCAGGTAACACCGAATACCTTGGTTCAGATTATGAGAGATTTGAAAATTAGAAAAGAATCTGATCCAGAAGCAGAATATAACAGTCAACTCAGTAATTTAAGAGCTCAAATTGATGTTATTGATAATCAATTGATAGAGACCTTGGGGAAACGTATGAAGATTTCCGATGGGATCGGAGGGCTGAAAAAGTCCAGAAACGTAGCCGTACTTCAATCGAATCGATGGAACGAGATTCTTGGTAAAATGATTTTAGAAGGAGAGACCAAGGGTCTTAGTGAGGAGTTTGTTTTGAGAATGTTCAAGGCCATTCACCAAGAATCCATTAATCACCAAGAGAAAATTTTAAAATCATAACCATTAAAAAACCCCGGCATTTGAATGCCGGGGTTTTTTAATGGTTAAAACTGTATAGCACATTAATACGAACGCCTGTTTATTAGGACGTTTATTTTTTAAAAATGTAGCGCGTAATAAAGATGCCTGAGCCATCTCCTTTACCACTGTCACTTTCAACAGCACTTGTAACGAAAGCTAGTTCCCAACCTTTGGCAACCATGGTATTTATTTTAGACGTGATAATAGCATCGTTCGCCGCAATGTTTTGAAAACGAATACCTGCAATGTTGAAAAAGTTCAATAGTTTGGTTTCGTCAAAGTCCTTGACCCTTATCTCATCTCTTTTAGACTTGTTGCGCGTATTGTCGTCTTCAGTTTGAGTTGAGGTAAATTCAGTATAATCCTTTTCTTCGTTCCCATCAATTATTCGTGATCGTCCAAGTCCACTGGAAACGATAGATTCTACACTGGTAATGACCTTGTATTGTTGCGCGTTCATCTCAAAAGTACAGGCAAGCGTGACACTTAAAATAAAAATAATTCTCTTCATAAAAATGGTTGGTATTTTGTTATTATAAATTACTAGTTAAAAAAGGTAAACTTAATATTTTGGAATTAATTGTTTCCAAGGTATAAAAACACTGTTTTAAAATTTGATATTATAAATTTAGTTTGGAGTTGAGTCCGTTAAAAAGATTCGAATTTTAAGCTTTTTATAGGAATTTCGGTGTGTTATAGTTTGTGTTTGTTTCAATTTTATAATAATTTTTTGGTAGAAAGAGGTTACTTTGTACGGATTGAAAAATCTTTTAAGCGTAATGAAGGGAATAGTTTATAAGTCGACAGGAAGTTGGTATACGGTTAAATCGGAAACAGGCGATTTTTACAATTGCAGAATAAAGGGGAAATTTCGTATTAAAGGAATTAAAAGTACCAATCCTGTAGCCGTAGGGGACAAAGTTTATTTTGAAGTGGAAACGATAGGAGACGATACCATCGGAATCATTCATAAAATAGATGAACGTAAAAATTACATTATTAGAAAATCAGTAAACCTTTCTAAACAAACCCATATCATAGCCTCTAATTTAGATCAGGTATTTTTGCTTATTACCCTGAACAATCCCCCTACGCATTCTATTTTTATAGATCGGTTTTTGGTTACCGCGGAGGCTTACCATATTCCTGCTATTTTGGTGTTTAACAAAATTGACACGTATACAAACGAAGAACTAGACGAGGTAAAGTACTTAGCCGCTATGTATAGGGAGATTGGTTATACCTGTATCGGAATATCGGCCAGTACGGGGAAAAACGTAGATACTATAAAAGAATGGATGGTAGGAAAGACTTCTATGTTTTCGGGACATTCAGGTGTCGGTAAATCAACATTGATCAATTCTATAGATCCCACTCTAAATCTTAAAACGGCCCAAATTTCAGAGCAGCATTTACAAGGACAGCATACCACAACTTTTGCAGAAATGTACGATATGGATTTTGGGGCACGTATTATAGATACACCCGGTATTAAGGGGTTTGGCATCGTAGATATGGAAAAGGAAGAAATAGGGGATTATTTTCCCGAGTTGTTTAAACTGAAACAGGATTGTAAGTTTAATAACTGCATACATATTGATGAGCCCAAATGTGCAGTTAAGGATGCTTTGGAACTAGGAGAAATTTCTTGGAGCAGGTATCAAAGCTATCTTCAAATGGTTAAGGGAGAAGATGAGAATTATCGGGTAGACATACATGAAGAAAAAAAATGAGAGTAGTACTACAAAGGGTTTCCAAAGCTGTTGTAACCGTTGATAAGAAAGTTGTTTCCAATATAAATAATGGAATACTCATTCTGTTAGGTATAACAGAAAGCGATTCCGAAGAGGATGTGAAATGGTTGGTGCGAAAGATTGCTAACCTGCGCATATTCAACGATGCCGATGGTGTTATGAATTGTTCGCTTTTGGATGTTAAAGGAGATGCGATTGTTGTAAGTCAGTTTACCCTACATGCCGCAACAAAAAAAGGAAATAGACCTTCCTATATAAAGGCGGCTAAGCCAGAGGTTGCCATTCCGTTGTACGAAGCCTTTGTCTTGCAATTGGAAACGGAACTAGGTAAAAAAGTAGGAACAGGCGTTTTTGGTGCAGATATGAAAGTAGCTTTAGTAAATGATGGGCCTGTGACTATTAGTATTGATTCAAAAAATAAAGAGTAATGAATATACAAAACGCACAAACCGCAGTAGACGATTGGATCAAAGAACACGGTGTTCGCTATTTTAACGAATTAACCAATATGGCGCAACTTACAGAGGAGGTAGGGGAAGTGGCCCGTATCATTGCAAGGCGCTATGGGGAGCAGAGTGAAAAAGAATCGGACAAGTCCAAAGACTTAGGCGAGGAATTGGCAGATGTGCTCTTTGTGGTACTTTGCTTGGCGAACCAAACCGGAATAGATTTACAACAATCCTTTGATAAAAAGTTAGATATAAAGACCAAGCGTGATCATGACCGGCACCACAATAACAAAAAGCTGAAATAATACTATCTTTGCGCTTCGTTTTTAATACATGCTATCTTGAAACTTTATCTTACCGGCCCTTCTGAAAACCAACTACACGCACGAATTAAAATTACAGGTTCTAAAAGTGAATCTAACCGATGTTTGTTATTGGCGGCCTTGTATGATGGAATTGCAATTGAAAACCTTTCTAATTCAGACGATGCCCAGGTCATGGAGCAGGGGCTTCAAAAGACTTCGGGTACCGTAGATATTCACCACGCCGGTACGGCAATGCGGTTTTTAACAGGATTTTTCGCCGCACAGGAAGGGAAAAATGTGGTTTTAACGGGTTCCAAACGAATGACCGAAAGGCCTATTAAAATATTAGTGGATGCCCTACGAGACTTAGGTGCCGATATTTCTTATGTACAAGCGGAAGGCTATCCACCAATCAAAATTGAGGGCAAAGCGCTACTAAAGGACAAGGTAAGTTTGCCGGCAAATGTGAGTAGTCAGTACATATCGTCTTTATTGTTAATCGCTCCAAGTCTAAAAAATGGATTGGAACTGGAACTCATCGGCAAGATTACTTCTGTGCCCTATATAAAAATGACTTTAGGACTTTTAGATGAATTAGGCATACCTAATTCGTTTGATGGCAACCTGATTAAGGTGGACCCTATAGCTTCGGTAGTACCCACGACTTTGGTTGTGGAATCAGATTGGAGTTCGGCATCGTATTATTATAGTATCGTGGCATTATCGGCTATTGGTTCGGAAATTAGCTTATCGGCCTATAAACGGAACAGCTTACAAGGCGATAGTATTTTGGCAGAACTATATATCCATTTTGGCGTAGAAACATCCTTTAGCGAAAATACTATATTATTAAAAAAGGTGTGCGAACCACAGACAAATTCGGTTGAGTTTAATTTGGCAAACGCACCAGACATCGCACAGACTATTGCAGTTACCATCTTTGGATTAGGTATGGGATGTCATTTAACGGGGTTACACACGTTAAAAATAAAGGAAACAGATAGATTAGAAGCGCTGCATACAGAACTGAGCAAATTTGGAGCCCATATATCGGTAACGGATAAATCGTTGACTATTGCACCATCGAACAATATTAAAACGGACGTATCTATAGATACCTATAATGACCATAGAATGGCAATGGCGTTTGCACCGTTGGCAATGAAAACAGACCTGTTCGTTAACGATGCAGAGGTCGTTTCTAAATCTTACCCCGATTTTTGGGAAGATCTAAAATTAATTCAATTTACGATTACCGAATTATAATCTCGTATTTACTTGACAACCCCTATTGCCAGATTGTATCTTTGCAGCCGCAATTCTGTACAAAAAGGTACAGATTTAAATTAGTTGGAAGTTAGAAGCTGTTACTAATTTAGATTTTTATAGGCTTGCATTAACTAAAAAAGAAACATACAACACATGAAATTATCGCACTTTAGTTTTGAGCTTCCAGATGAATTATTGGCAGAACATCCTTCCGAAAATAGGGACGAGTCCAAATTGATGGTTGTCCATAGGGAAACCGGAAAAATTGAGCATAAGATGTTCAAGGATATGATTGATTATTTTGATGAAGGCGATGTTATGGTTTTGAACAATACCAAGGTTTTCCCGGCCAGACTTTATGGAAACAAGGAAAAAACGGGAGCGCGTATCGAAGTGTTTTTGTTGCGTGAGCTCAATGAAGAACAACGGTTATGGGATGTTTTGGTTGATCCTGCTCGTAAAATCCGTATAGGTAACAAATTGTATTTTGGTGATGACGAAACTTTGGTTGCAGAAGTTATTGATAATACAACATCTAGAGGTCGAACCTTACGTTTTTTATATGATGGTGCTTATTTAGATTTCAGAAGAAAATTAAAAGAATTAGGTGAAACTCCGTTACCAAAATATATAAAAAGAGACGTGGAGCCAGAGGATGCCGATCGGTATCAGACTATTTATGCAAAACATGAAGGTGCCGTAGCAGCGCCAACGGCAGGAATGCATTTCTCCAAACACCTTTTAAAAAGACTAGAGATAAAAGGAATTGATTTTGCAGAATTGACCTTGCATGTAGGTTTGGGAACTTTTAATCCGGTAGAGGTAGAAGATTTATCCAAACACAAAATGGATAGCGAAGAATTATTTATAGACGAAAAAGCAACGGAAATTGTAAACAATGCTAAAACTCAGAAGAGAAGAGTTTGCGCAGTAGGTACTACAGCTATGCGAGGTCTGGAGAGTGCCGTGTCTTCTAATCACACTCTAAACACATATGAAGGATGGACTAATAAATTCATCTTTCCACCCTATGAGTTTAGTATCGCCAATGCGATGATTACAAACTTTCATTTGCCAAAATCAACTTTGTTGATGATGATTTCGGCCTTTATGGGCCATGATTTAATGAAAAAAGCCTACAAGGAAGCTATTATGGAACAATATAAGTTTTACTCTTATGGTGATGCTATGTTGATCATATAATAGTTTTGGGTCATTCTCGAACCTGTGCTGAATTCATTTCAGTAGTGGTGAGAATCTATTTAATGATAAAAACTAAAATCCCTCTTATACCAAAATTGATACAAGAGGGATTTTTTATGAGGTACTTGTGGAAATAAAAAAGAAAGACATTAGGGCATTGACCAAGGAGCAACTCCGGGACTTTTTTAAGGGTCAGGGGGATCAAGCCTTTCGTGGTAATCAAGTCTATGAATGGCTTTGGCAAAAAGGGGCGCATTCCTTTGATGTCATGACCAATCTTTCCAAGTCTACACGCAAACTATTAAAGGATAATTTTGTAATCAATCACATAAAAGTGGATTTGATGCAGCGAAGTTCGGACGGTACCATTAAGAATGCCGTGAGGCTTCATGACGACCTTGTTGTCGAATCTGTTTTGATTCCTACCAAAACGAGGACGACCGCCTGTGTTTCGAGTCAGGTAGGCTGTAGTCTGGATTGTAGATTTTGCGCTACCGCACGATTGAAGCGTATGCGAAATCTTAATCCTGATGAAATATATGATCAGGTAGTTGCCATTGACAACGAAAGTCGCCTATATTTTGGTAGGCCGCTTAGCAACATTGTGTTTATGGGTATGGGAGAACCGCTTATGAACTATAATAATGTGTTAAAGGCTATAGATATGATTACCTCTCCTGAGGGATTGGGCATGTCGCCCAAACGTATTATCGTTTCTACTTCCGGAGTTCCAAAATTGATAAAGCGAATGGCTGACGAGGAAGTACGTTTTAAACTGGCTGTATCTTTGCATTCCGCTATTGATGCGATACGCACCACCATTATGCCCTTTAACGCAACTTTTACCTTAGCGGATTTAAGGGAATCTTTAATCTATTGGTACGAGAAAACCAAAAGTAGGATTACGTATGAATATGTGGTCTGGGAAGGTATTAATGACAAAAAAAAGGATGTAGACGCTCTGGTAGATTTTTGCAGGTTTGCGCCGTCCAAAGTCAACCTTATCGAATATAACCCCATAGATGAAGGTGAGTTTCAGCAAGCTTCCAAAGCAGCAATTGATATGTATGTGGAGACCTTAGAGAAAAATGGAATCACCGTTACCGTTAGACGTTCCAGGGGAAAGGATATTGATGCTGCTTGCGGGCAACTGGCAAATAAGTCTTAATATAGAACCTTTAGTTGATTTAACGTATAAACTTACTGGTTATCAATTAGGGGTTAAGAGAGGAGTACATTAAGTTACCGTGTTTACAGGGGTACCTCTTTGGCGGGAATTACAAAAGTATGTTTTTTGCCTTTCCTCGATACCCTGCATACTTTTGACTTATTACAGTTTTTACTCCCCTCTTTTCATTAATTTTGATGGAAAATAAAATAGACTGAAAATAGTAGCCCAAATAAAGGAACCCGTTGCAAAGGAAATGGAACTTTTTGAGTCCAAGTTTCGGGAGTCTATGACTTCAAAGGTTGCGCTACTCAACCGTATTACCCATTATATTGTTAATAGAAAAGGGAAGCAAATGCGACCCATGTTCGTTTTTCTTACCGCCAAACTTCTTAATAATGGCACGGTAAACGAACGCACGTATCGTGGAGCGGCCGTAATTGAATTGATTCATACCGCTACTTTGGTTCATGATGATGTAGTAGATGAAAGCAGTAAACGCCGGGGCTTTTTTTCTATCAATGCCCTATGGAAAAATAAGATTGCAGTTCTTGTTGGGGATTATCTGTTGTCCAAAGGCTTGTTGCTCTCTATTGATAACGGTGACTTTGACTTACTAAGAATTATTTCTGTTGCAGTTCGAGAGATGAGCGAGGGAGAACTGTTGCAGATTGAAAAAGCACGTCGCCTAGATATTACCGAGGACATATACTATGATATCATTCGCCAAAAAACGGCAACGTTGATAGCTGCCTGTTGTAGTCTAGGAGCTTGTTCCGTAAGGCCAGAAAGTGCTGATGTGGCATCTTTTCGAAAGTTTGGAGAGCTCTGCGGCATGGCGTTTCAAATAAAGGATGACCTATTTGATTATGGAAACGAGCGCATAGGCAAACCTACGGGTATCGATATCAAGGAACAAAAAATGACGCTACCTCTTATCTACACTTTAAACCATTGTTCCAAGAAGGAAAAGAGTTGGGTAATTAATTCCATCAAAAACCACAATAAAAATAAAACTAGGGTTAAAGAGGTTATCAGTTTTGTAAAGCAACAAGGGGGCTTGGACTACGCTGTGGAGAAAATGCTATGGTATAGAGACGAGGCTTTGGACTTATTGCAAACATATCCGGAATCGGAATACCGTAGCGCATTGGAATTGATGGTAAACTATGTAGTAGATCGTGATAAATAGCCAATCCTTACCGAATCGAATTGGTGTCTTTATCAACAACTGCAGCGATTATAAACGCTACCAGTGCGGAAAATAACATCTTTATTTTTAGTTTAACTACTTAAAAATGAGGATTTTAAAAAATAAATTTATTTTTTCAGCTATCTCAGGCAACTATCTTTGGTTGTATTGCGTCTATAATAATAGAAGACCATATAAAGATTGTGAAAATTATACCTTTCTATAGAAACGAAAAACAGCTTATTAAAAAAGCTATTGATGGGAATCCGGACGCCCAACAGCGTTTGTATGCTACACATGCACCAAAGATGTTAAGTGTTTGTAGGCAATATATAAAGGATATCCATTTTGCCGAGGATGTAATGGTAAACGGTTTTCTAAAGGTTTTTACACATTTGGAGACCTTTAAGTTTCAAGGCAGTTTTGAAGGTTGGGTAAGAAGAATAATGATTAGGGAAAGTATCTCTTATCT
>CAZUIE010000107.1:0-12955 GCA_964620945.1 uncultured Maribacter sp. | reverse complement strand
GCAAAGAATCTAGGGAGCCATAAAAAAGATAAAAATCCTCTTCTTTTATTTCGGCCACCTTACAAAATTTATAAATAGACTTTGGCATCTGTTCATGCTCCAAAACATAGTCCATATATTTCGCAATAATTGAATCTATCGTAATTTTTTTTGCTTTTGTAGCCATAGGTCTTTTACTTTTATATGAAGTTACAATTCCTCTTTCGTTTCTAAAAAAGTTTAGGTTTTATTTAGCAAAAACGTGCTTCCCAAAACGGAAAGCACGTCTTAAACAACCTAACCAATAAATAATCAAAACGTGATTATAATTGTAGAAACTTTTTCATAGCAATTTCTATTTCTAATCACATTTCAAAGATACATAATGTTTAATCTTTATTCAAAAAAATTAAACATAAAAAATGTTAAACTTTTGTTTTAAGCAATATGTCAGTTTGTCACAGTTCCAATTTGTGGTATTTTTTTTGACATGAAAAAAGATGAATAATAAAATTAAATTGTATTACAATGGCTACAGGTAAAATAAATGTTTCGGTAGATAACATATTTCCGCTTATTAAGAAGTTCTTATACAGCGATCATGAGATTTTTCTGAGAGAGTTAATTTCCAATGGTACGGATGCCACGTTAAAACTAAAACACCTCGCAGCAATTGGTGAGGCTAAAGTGGAATATGGCAATCCCTTGATTGAGGTGAAGATAGATAAGGAAGGGAAAAAACTTCACATCATTGACCAAGGATTGGGAATGACAGAAGAGGAAGTTAAAAAATATATTAACGAAGTTGCATTCTCGGGTGCCGAAGAATTTTTGAACAAATACGAAGATGGAGCAAAGGATTCCGGTATTATAGGACATTTTGGACTTGGTTTCTATTCTGCCTTTATGGTGGCAGAAAAAGTAGAAATCATCACAAAGAGTTATAAGGACGAACCGGCAGTGCATTGGTCCTGTGATGGTTCACCTAACTTCACCCTAAAAAAATCGAAGAAAAAAACAAGGGGTACGGAAATCATATTGCACATTGCTGAAGACTCTTTGGAATTTTTAGAGGATAATAGGATAAGTGAATTATTGGGCAAATACAATAAGTTTATGCCTATTCCGATCAAATTCGGAACTAAAACGGAAACGCTTCCAAAACCTGAGGATGCCAAAGAAGAAGATCCGGCACCAACACAAGAAGTAGACAATATTATAAACAATCCAAATCCGGCTTGGACAAAACAGCCGGTAGATTTAAAGGATGAAGATTATAAGAGCTTCTACAGGGAAATGTACCCTATGCAGTTCGAGGAGCCGTTGTTTCACATTCACCTCAACGTAGATTATCCGTTTAACCTAACGGGAATACTATATTTCCCGAAATTAACGAATGATCTAAGTGCACAAAAAGACCGTATTCAACTATACCAGAATCAGGTATTCGTTACGGATAATGTTGAAGGTATCGTACCAGAATTTTTAACCATGCTGCGTGGTGTTATAGATTCTCCGGATATTCCATTAAATGTTTCACGGTCTTATTTACAGGCTGATGGTGCTGTAAAAAAAATATCTTCCTACATTACTAGAAAGGTGGCAGACAAGCTAAATTCCCTATTTAAAAATAGCAGGGAAGACTTTGAAGCTAAATGGAACGACATTAAAATCGTTATCGAATACGGAATGCTTTCCGAGGATAAATTCTTTGAAAAGGCAGACAAATTCGCGCTATACCCAACCGTAGACGGTGCTTTCTTCACTTTTGAAGAATTACAGGAAAAAATAAAAGCGAACCAAACTGATAAGGATGATAAACTAGTGATACTATACGCATCTGATAAAGAGGCGCAACACAGTTACATTGAAACCGCAAAAGCCAAAGGATACGAAGTATTATTGCTGGATTCCCCGATTATAGGCCATTTGATGCAGAAATTGGAAAGCAGTAAAGAAAAGATTTCTTTTGCCCGTGTTGATGCAGACCATATTGATAAGTTGATTCAAAAAGAGGACACGCAGATTTCCAAACTATCGGACGAGGAAAAGGAAACCTTAAAAGCTGAATTAGAAAAAGTATTTGGCGAAAAAAGTAGCTACACAGTACAGCTGGAAGCTATGGATAGTGATGCCCTACCCTTTACCATTACAGAACCAGAGTTTATGCGCCGTATGAAAGAAATGCAGCAGACCGGTGGCGGTGGCGGTATGTTCGGAATGGGAAATATGCCAGAAATGTACAACATTGTGGTAAATACGAATCACGAATTAGTCAGTGAGATATTGAATACCAAAACGGCAAAAAAGAAAGAACGTCTTATCAACCAATCCTTGGATTTGGCGAAATTGTCCAAAGGTTTGTTGAAAGGGGCCGCCATGACCGAGTTTATTAAACGAAGTTATGAGATGGTAAAATAGATTTTAGATGTGAGTTGTTAGACATCAGATGTTTACCATCATATTAGAATTACACCAAAAGCCACCTTGAAAAAATCAAGGTGGCTTTTTTATGTCGAACGAATTGAGCATTAATTCAACTTTTTCATTTATTTTTCTACCAACTAACCAAGCCACCATATAATGCAAAACGAAAAAAACGATAACAAATACAGGGAGATTCTAGACGAACTTCAGGTACAAAGTTGGCAATTAGAACTTGTAATTTCTGGTTTTGCCATTTTTGGGTTGTTTAGTGCTTTAGAACCCTTGCAGGATTTAGCAATGATTAAACGTTATGAAGGAAGCAACTTACAGTCGCTTTTTATCAGCACCATTTACATTACTTGTGTATTGGCTACTTTTAATCTTATTCTGCACGTCTTACTGAGGGGGCTATGGATAGGTGCCGTGGGTATACGCTCTGTTTCAGGTGATATTGATTTTGAGCAACTAAAGATTGCCAAGGTATTCAAGACACATCTCAAAAAAAGGATAGGTTCTTTCGATAAGTATATCATCAATCTAGAAAACTATTCTAGTATTCTTTTTGGGGTTACCTTCTTAATTGCCTTTATTACCATCGCCGTATCCCTCAATTTTTTAATATTTATATTTTTTACAATTTTTTTATACGAGAACGATTTTTTGCCATTTGAGGTAAAAGCTGTTTTAGGCACTATTCTATTTCCTGCCTTTTTCATCGGACATCTCATCACTATTATTGATTTTGTAATTCCTGGCATCGTAAAACGTTCTCCAGATGTGGCAAAAGTATACATGCCGGTGTACAAAATCTTTAGCATACTAACGCTTTCCTTTATTTATCGACCCATTTTATATAATCTATTGGATAATAAATTTGGTAAAAAAATTGTTTACAGCCTTCTTCCTATTTACGGAATTCTACTCTTCTTTTTTTCCTTGGAAATGAATCCCAGTAACTTTTTTAGCACCAAAGAATCATCTTCCATCGAAATTGGAAATCGTCGAAATTATAAGGATATGTTGATTAAGAATAAGGATTTTTTGCGCAGCACCACTATTCAATCAAAAACCATAATTGATCCTTTTTTACAAATTACCATTCCGTACCGTAAATACTTAGAGAACGATATTGTGGTTTATGATTCATTGTTAAAACCGGAATCCGATGGAAGGGGTTACAAATCAGATATAGATTTTATAAATATTAGCCTGGATACCGACACTACTAAGATAAAGACTGGGACCTATCTAAATACTATCAATGAAATGTTTCATTTTCAGATTGATAGCACCACAATCAAGAGCGACTTAATCCTTGTTACGGATGAACAGAATAGATTAAACCTGGAAATGTTTGTGGACCTTTTAGGTTATGTCAGAGGAAAACATATGCTTACGATTAGGCACAAAGAATTTAAGACCGATAGTGTTGCTACCAAAGATTGGGTAACGATTCCTTTTTGGTATTACAACGAAAATGCGGCTACAACAGCACCTGCTTTGCAAAAAATCGTTTTAGATACCATAGCCGAATAACTATTAGCAGAAATCCATACTAGCGATTCTTTTTCTATCTTCACAACATGAAGGTAATCGCAACTAACATGGGCACACCAAGAACCTTTACTTGGAACGGTGCTGAAGAACAAACAGGTATTTTCAAATACCCAACCACAGAAGCACTATTCCTAACCAAAAACGACGTAAAAGGAGATACGGTCATAGACCGTGTACACCACGGTGGAACAAACAAGGCCTGTTATTTGTTTTCGGCCGACCATTATCCATATTGGAAGGAGCAATACCCAAATCATGAATGGGACTGGGGCATGTTCGGGGAAAATCTAACCGTTTCAGGCATGGACGAAGCCCAAATACGAGTAGGGAACATTTATAAAATTGGCACTGCCACCGTTCAGGTTTCCCAACCAAGGGAGCCATGCTACAAACTGGGAATCCGTTTTGGAACTCAAGAAATAATAAGTCAATTTATAGCACATAACCATCCGGGGACTTATGTGAAGATTTTAGAGGAGGGTAAAGTGACTACAGGAGCTAAGGTTGAACTTATAGAAGAATCCAAAAATATACTTACCGTACAGCAATTCTATGAGTTGATGTTTCAAAAGGATAAACCCCAAGAGATACTGGAACTTTTTATGAGCAATGAATCGGTTCCCCAATACAAAAAAGACCGATTCCTAAAATATATCAAATGAGTTTGCACTATCCCTGGCACTTATACCTTATGGCAGGCATGTATATTCTTGCCGGAATCTTTCATTTTGTTAGGCCAAAAATGTATATGCGTATCATGCCGAGGTATCTTCCTAATCATAGGGCAATGGTCTATTGGAGCGGTGTTGCGGAGATTGTACTTGGAATAGGTCTTTGTTTTACAATTACAAAGAATAGCGCCATTTACGGAATCATTGCCATGTTAACTATATTCCTACTAGTACATTTTTATATGCTGAGCAATGAAAAAGCCGGTGCAGGTGTTCCCAAATGGGTATTGATATTACGTTTACCGTTGCAATTTGGTCTCATGTATTGGGCATTTAGTTACTTAAGTCTTTAACAAAAGAAAGGGGACGCTTATGTCCCCCTTTCACCTAAAATCTAATTAACTTAATCTAATCAACTATAAAATTTTCAGCGAAACTCTTTTTGGCGTTTGAAACTATGATACTGTAGTTACCCGCATACGCTCCTTCAAAATTAAATGCTTTTTCAACAATCATTTCATCAGTAACTATTTCAGAAAATACTACTCTATTTTCCTCATCGTACACCTTAATACTTACCTCCGACTTTTCTAAGTTTAAGTAATTTACAAAGAGTTTTTCTTTGGTTTTGCGAAAATATGGCTTAACAGTTTCATCCTTACCAAGAATGTTTACGCTTTCATCTTTAACTTGTACTGTGTAAAGGACGATTTTATTTGCATCCGTTGCAGTAATATAGTACAGTCCGTTTTCTAAACTTTGTAAATTGAACTTCTTTGTTACTGTTCCATTTTTAATTTTTTCAGCATACAATATATGATTTTCCGTATCCATAAAGCGAACTGTCAAATCTATCGATGCCTTATCCAATGTCAATACCAAACTTTTGGTTTCATTAGCTGCACTTAAGTTTAGTTCCGAAGCTTTTGCCATTCCCGTGGCTACATTTAAAACTAGTGCTAATACCGTTGTTACTTTCAAAATTGTTTTCATACTAAATTTGTTTTTTTTGATTCATACTTTTTACACTACAAATGTATAGGGTAATAGGAGCATACACTACAGCATAGTTTTCCATTTTCTGTTCTATTTTAACCAAAGTGGGAACCAAAATATAGTGTTAAGGTAATATTGCATATATTTTGGTTAATTTTGTAAATATTGCCTTGAGAAAGGTTGTTTAATTTTATCTAAAAAATTGGCAAAACTTATGATGATACAAAAACCTAAGTTCGAAGCAATTGCACCTACGTTTGGTAACTCCTTTACCTATCAAAAGTTCGATGAGTCAAAACTGAATAAGAATTACGAATGGCATTACCACCCAGAAGTAGAATTGGTATATGTAAATGGCGGTTCTGGTAAGCGGCAAATAGGAAGTCACGTATCTTACTACACAAACGGGGAACTCATCTTGATAGGAAGCAACTTGCCCCATTGTGGTCTAACAGACCGGTTGACCGGAAACAGTAGCGAAACCGTGATACAAATGAAGCTTGATTTTCTTGGTAACGATTTTTTTAATATCCCAGAAATGAAAAAAATACAGGCATTATTTGAAACAGCCAATGGCGGAATCACATTTTCTGGAAAGGCAAAAAAGAAAATAGGAGAGAAAATCGAAGTACTAGAATACCAAACTGATTTTCAACGTTTGCTTTCCATCCTTAATATATTAAATGAACTGGCCATATCTAAAGAAATACAACTTTTAAATGCCGAAGGTTTCTCGTTGGCTACCGATATAAAGGACAATGATCGCATTAATGTAGTATTTAACCATGTTAAAAATAATTTTAAGGAAGAAATTACTTTGGATGAAATAGCTAATATGGTGAGTATGACCATTCCTAGTTTTTGCCGTTATTTTAAAAAGATAACTAATAAGACTTTTGTACAGTTTGTAAACGAATATCGGTTAGTGCATGCTTCAAAGCTATTAGCAGAAAAGCCGTTGAGTATTACCGAGGTCTGTTTTGAATGTGGTTTCAATAACTTCTCCCATTTTAACAAATCGTTCAAAGCATTTACAGGGCAGAATCCATCAGAATATAGAAATGAACTAAAATCCGTATTATCCTAATGCACCAACTGTTCAACAGAGAACCTCAATCATTAAATTTACCCAATAGTGACATCACCTATTATCCCGATTTCTTAGATGCAGCAGTTGCCAACGACTATTTTAGTCTATTAAAAAACAACACCCCTTGGCAACAGGACGACATTAAGGTTTTTGGGAAAGTATACGCACAACCAAGGCTTACGGCCTTATATGCAAATAACGAGAAGCCCTATTCCTACTCTAATATTACCATGAAACCCCATCAATTCTCCAAAGAACTTAAAACCCTAAAAGAAAAAATCGAAACCATTGTCCAGTGTAGCTTTACCACCTGTCTATTAAATTTATACCGAGATGGAAAGGACAGCAATGGCTGGCATGCAGACAATGAAAAAGAACTAGGACAAAACCCCGTTATCGCTTCAATAAGCTTAGGCGCTCCTCGTCATTTTCATTTAAAACACAACCGTATCCCAGATGCAAAACACAAGCTGCTACTGGAACACGGTAGCCTGCTTTTAATGCAGGGAGAAACACAACACTTTTGGAAACATCAAATACCAAAGACCGCTAAACCAATTGGGGAGCGCATTAATCTTACGTTTAGGATTATCAAGGGGTAAAATTCAAGTTTGCCCACGGTAAAGGATTTAAATTGAAATGCAAGCTCAAAAATCAAGTTTACTCATCATAGTCTCTCAAAATCAAAAAAATAGAAAACTAACAGGCCAGTTTCAACTTTAAAAACCTACTTCGTATCTTTGTATTGCTATGGAAAAAGAATTTACAGACCGCGAACTAGACCGTATTATAGAAATGGCTTGGGAAGACCGCACCACGTTTGATGCCATCAGGTTTCAATTTGGCATATCCGAACAAGAAACCATTGAAATAATGCGCCGCGAAATGAAACCTAGTAGTTTTCGTATGTGGCGCAAAAGGGTTCAGGGCAGAGCGACAAAACACGCTAAATTACGTACAGATGGCGTAGACCGATTTAAATGCTCTCGCCAAAAACAAATTACCGGAAATAAGATTTCCAAACGGTGATTTCACCATAAACGAATTTCTATTTGAACATTTCGTTCAGAACTACAGCCAAACGGATACCTCCTTTTTGTAGTTGCTGCTCTACGGTAGACCACCAGTCATAGCTATATTTATATCCTATCTTTTCGCCAGTCTTGGCAGAACCATAGATTTTTTCAACCAATTCCTGTGACTCCTCGACCCAAGTATAAACGTTCCCCTCTTCTATATTTTTCAACTGTTCTTTAGAAAGTTTGGGCAAATTAGAGGCGAGTTCCATGTAGCCCATTCCATAATCATCTATCATGTTACTATCCCAAACCCTATGGAGATTACTACCTCTTCCAAACCATTGTACCTGAATATCATTTCCTCCTTTATCTTCTTTTCTTCCCACATGTAGCGGCTGATGAAGATCTCCTATTAGATGTACAAGAAATTTTAGGTAAAACTGCTTGTCTTCTAAGGAACTATTTTTATCGGTAACCACGGCGATACACTTATTTATACCTGCTACAATATCTCCATCTTTACTAGGTTCAACTTCGGTGTATTTTTTATCCAACGGAAAATTAACGTAATGCCAAGGGCTAAACGCCCTGTATTTTCTATCGGCCTTTATTTCATCACCGAAGGTAGAGACCTCAGCCAGACTTTGTCCGTTAAGTATTTTATCTATTGCCTTTTTAGCTTTTCGGGTCAAGTATTTCTCCGCCACTTCTCCCGTAACCCTGTGACCCGTTTTGGACCATTCCATATCGTTGGCACATATTATTTGAACAGCTAAAAAAAGCAACAGCCCTAATCTTATTTTCATTCCTATAATTTTGCGCAAAAATAGAACATCCGATTTTAAGGTATTGTTAAATATATGCTAGTAAAAGAATTTAATAAGAACTTGCAGCAATGAAAAGGAAAAAATCGATTCAGAAAAAAGGAACATCCAACTATTTGAAAGTTCTTATAAAGCTTACCCTAGGCTTTGGTATGGTGCTGCTGATTTTTGTGCTAAGCATATATTTTGGCGCTTGGGGATCTATCCCTAAAGAAAAAGAGTTAACTAATTTAAAATATCAAGTGGCTTCCGAAGTCTATTCACAAGATAGCGTATTGATTGGTAAGTATTATCTGAACGACCGCCAGCCGATTTCTTTTGAACAATTTCCCCAGCATTTGATACAGGCATTGGTAGCTATTGAAGACCAACGTTTTTACGAGCATTCCGGTATTGATGTTCCAAGTTTACTAAGGGTTGGCATTAAAACCATACTCTTGGGAGATACGTCTTCCGGAGGTGGAAGTACCCTTACGCAGCAGTTGGCGAAAAATCTATATCCCAGGAAAGATAGAATGTCGGCTCATTTGGTTATAGATAAAGTAAAGGAGATGATTATAGCCAAAAGACTGGAGTCTATTTATTCAAAAGAGGAAATTATTACGCTTTACCTCAATACCGTATCCTTTGGTGATAATACCTTTGGTATTGAAAGTGCCGCGTTAAAATTCTTTGATGTACGTTCAAAAGAACTTTCCCTTGTGCAGGCCGCTAGCTTGGTAGGTATGTTAAAAGCTACCTACAGCTATAACCCAAGACTATTTCCTGAAACGAACACGACAAGACGTAACCTCGTGCTTACAGCAATGAACAACAATGGTTTTTTAGACCAAGAAGAATTAGATGATGCGATATCCTCAACACTTAAATTAGACTACAGGGATTATGACTACAATTCTGGTGTAGCACCCTATTTCAGGGAAGAGGTACGCAAACAACTATTGACTTGGATAAAAGAAGAAAATAATAAGGGAAACAATCTTAACCTGTATACCTCGGGCTTAAAAATATATACGACTCTCAATTTTAAAATGCAGCAGCTAGCGGAGGAGGTGATGGTAAAACACATGAGTAAACTACAAGAAGCTTTTGAAAAAAGTTATGGGAATAATGCACCTTGGTTAACGAACACAAAACTGGTGCAAACCGCACTAAAGAAAACCAATAAATATCGAAGCTTAAAGAATTCTGGACTTAGCGAAACCGAAATTTTCCGAAAGCTCAATGATGATAAAAAACAAATAAAGTTAACCACGTGGAAAGGCGATATAAATCGAAAGGCGAGCACTGTGGATAGCCTGCAACATTATATTAAATTTTTGAACATGGGTTCATTATCCTTAGACCCTACAACCGGCGAAGTCTACACGTGGATTGGAGGAATAGATTTTGAACGTTATAAATACGATCATATATCTCAAAGTAAACGCCAGGTAGGTTCAACATTTAAACCGATAGTATATACGGCAGCTTTAGAAAATGGTATTGCTCCATGCACCTATTTTTCCGCTCAAGAAGTAGCCTACGGAAATCTGGAGGGTTGGTCACCAAGCAATTCCGGTAGTAAGGAGGAAGCATACTTAAATTACACGATGAAGGAAGGGTTAAGCAATTCTGTAAACACCATTGCGGTGAAGGTTATGGAGGAGACAGGAATTAGTAATGTCTTAAACCAAGCAAAAAAAATGGGTATACAAGAAAAACTTCCAAGCTTGCCTTCCTTGGCCTTAGGAACAGGAGCAATTAAAATGACCGAACTAGCTACGGCCTATACCAGTTATTTGAATAAAGGAAAAACAGTAAAACCCATTATCATTAAAAGGATAACAGACCGAGAACATAATGTACTGGCCAAATTTGATTCCAAACTAAATGAAAAACCTGCCTTCTCTGAGGCAAATGGTCAAGTAATGATAGAAATGATGAAAGCGACCATTAATTCCGGAACGGCATCCCGAATTAGATCTACCTACGGTCTAAAAAATGACATCGCCGGAAAAACCGGTACAACCCAAAACAATAAAGATGCTTGGTTCGTTGCCTTAACACCAAAACTCTTACATCTTAGTTGGGTAGGCTTGGACAACCATGAAATTGGTTTTAAAAACACCAGTCTAGGTCAAGGAGCAAATGCTGCTTTACCCCTTTTCGCACTACTTTATCAACGATTGAATTCAGATACCGAATTTCACAGTATTACCAAGGCTAAATTCCCTAAACCGTCAACATCTGTACTAACAGCTTTAGATTGCGACCCTGTTAAACGAGATGGTTTTTTTAAACGACTTTTTAAAAACCCAAACAGAACAAAACGAAAAAATTTCAAGAACAAAGACAATTAATTAAAATAAATTGATATATTTATGATATCAATTTAATATCATATATTATGTCAACTGAAAAAAACCATTCTCCCTTAAACGGCTACGTTGTTCTGTTCGTTGCGCTTGTTCTTCTTGTAGGCGGTGTATTTTTACTTCGTATCTATGTGGGTGCGTTTATGATTTTTATCGCCGTACTTATGCTACCCGGCTTTGTACTTGTAAACCCAAATGGCTCCCGTGTACTTCTTTTGTTTGGCAAGTATATGGGCACGATAAAAAAGAACGGACTGTTTTGGGTAAATCCTTTCTACACCAAAAAGAAAATATCATTACGTGCTAGTAACTTTGATAGTGAACGCCTAAAAGTAAATGACAAATTGGGCAACCCGGTAATGATTAGTACCATTTTGGTCTGGCGCGTTACAAACACCTACAAAGCAGCATTTGAGGTAGACGATTATCAAAATTTTGTTCGTGTCCAGACCGATGCGGCGGTTCGTAAACTGGCAAGTATGTACCCCTATGACAACTTTGCCGACGAAGGCTTGGATGAGGATATTACCTTACGTTCCAGTGTAAACGAAGTAAGTGATGCCTTAGAAAAAGAGGTGCAAGAACGACTCTCCATGGCGGGCATAGAGGTGCTGGAAGCCAGGATAGGCTATTTGGCCTATGCACAGGAAATTGCGAACGCCATGCTAAAAAGACAGCAAGCGACCGCCATAGTAGCGGCTCGTCATAAAATTGTAGAGGGGGCGGTAAGTATGGTAGAAATGGCGCTACACGAGCTGAGTAAAAAAGAAGTAGTCACCTTGGACGAAGAACGCAAAGCAGCAATGGTTAGCAATCTTATGGTGGTACTATGTTCGGACAAAGATGCTTCACCCATCGTGAATACAGGAACTTTAAATCACTAAAAGATGCGAGTTTTTAGTGAGACACAGCAATTTACCCAATGGTGGTTATGGTTAATTTTAGCCGTATCCACTTTAGCGGTCATCACAAAACCCATTGTTACATGGGTACTATCAGATTTTGAAAATAGCAGTGTTTTTAACACTAGTTTCTGGATAGGCGGTGGCACAATGATTCTTGTACTTATCCTCTTTATCGTTTTTAAATTAACAACCTGGATAGACGAAAAAGGAATAAGCTATCAATTTTTCCCTTTTCACCTAAAACCAAAAATGCTAGACTGGAATAAAATAGAAAAAATTGGGACGAGAAAATACAGACCGCTTATGGAGTTCGGTGGTTGGGGCTATAGATGGGGAATGGGTGGAAAAGCATTAAACGTGAAAGGCAATGAAGGTATCCAAATAAAACTCAAAAACGGAAATTCCCTACTTATAGGAACACAAAAAATGAATCAAGCACAAGCAGTAATCAACAAATACTTTAAAAAAGATGAAAGAATATAAGGTAGTTACTTGGCAAATGTCACTAACAAATAATGACAAGCGATTAGAAGATACCTTAAACACTCGCGCAAGAGAGGGTTGGCGTTTGGTCCAATTTGCAGAAAGCACCAATAAACTTCTTTTTGAAAGGGACAAAAACAGATAAACTTTACTTAATCAAAATCAAATCGTTGTTTTTGTACAACAGCTTGCACAGACCATTTTAGTATTTATTAAAAATAATGAGTAAAAAAAAAGCATTTGCATTACGGGTAAACGAGGATATGCTCAAAGCTATTGAAAAGTGGGCAGCTGATGAGTTTCGAAGCACTAACGGACAAATTGAATGGATGCTTATGAAAAGTCTAAAACAAGCGAAACGTGACCCAAAATCAAAAAAAACGGAATGACTTTAGGATTGTTTTAACACAGTAAAACATTAAATTTGAAGCCTAGCTAATTCAAATCAAAATGACTAAGGTTATAAGTGTTCTTACACTTTTATTTGTATCCCTTCATGCTTTCTCCCAAACTTCAGAAAAATCCTTTACGGTCAAGTATATTGAGGACAAAATCTCGTTAGACGGTGCTCTAAATGAGCCTATTTGGGCTATGGCGGAAAGCGCCAATACATTTCAACAATACTTTCCCTCCGATTCTATTCCAGC
>CAZUIE010000106.1:6196-13013 GCA_964620945.1 uncultured Maribacter sp. | reverse complement strand
CCTAAAACTAAATGATCGCTCAATGTATAATCAACATCTTGATTGATTAAGTCTCGCTCATTATTTCTAAAACCTAATATGGTATATGGTGGAATTTTGAAATAACGCCCTAAGGAACCGTTTAAACGCCAATTAGGTGCGAATTCATAAGAGGCGGACATCCTGGGAGAAAATGTACTAAGGAGATTGTCGTTCTCTGTAAATGTATCATCGTCCATTCGGAAACCGAACGAGAGATCCAGCTTATTGTCAACAAACGAACGAGTTACATTAGCGAAAATACCATATTTAACAAAATCAATTTTGGTATCAAAGACCAAGTTGTTTCTAACATCAGCCGTGGTATTGCTATAGTCCGAGTGTTGCAAATTCAATCCGGTACTCAATTTCCATCCATCAAAAAACTGAGTTAGTTCATAGCGTAACTTCGTTTCGGATTCTCGGGCATCGTTACCAAAGATTACCCCTGTTTCATTTACGGGGTCGGAATATCGGGTAAAATCATTAGATAATGTATTATTGCTCAACGTAGTAAGCATAAAACCGTTACTATTCTTAAAACGGCTGCGCCATGATACGCCCATTGTATTGGTACGTTGTTGAATAAATGGTGTTTGATCCAAGGTCGCTTGCTGGTCAGGATCAAATTCATCTGGTGGGTTTACCGAAAAATCGTCAATGGAGCCCAGGCCTAAAAATGTTAGGGTATTGTAGTCGTCCAATTCATGATTGACTTTGAATTGATAATCCCAATAATCCGGTTTTATGGGCAGGCCGATTACCTGAAAAAGAAATTGGAGGTAACTCCTTCGAACAGAGGCTAAAAAGGTAGTCTTAGAAACCTCCCCTTCTTTTTTAAACAAAGGCCCTTCCAAGGTAAGTGCCGCTTCGCTGGCACTTAATCTAAAGTTACCTGCAAAATTTCTGTTATTTCCGTTTCGTTGCTCAAATTGCAATACACCTGATAAAGGATTGTCATACCGTGCATTAAAAGCCGAAGTAGAAAGTGTCACATTATCAATAAATGATACGTTAATAAGACCTACCGGACCACCTGCACTTCCCTGTGTGGCAAAGTGATTGATATTAGGAATCTCCATACCGTCTAAATAGTAAACCGTTTCATTGGGCGCACCACCCCGAATAATCAAATCGTTCCGAAACCCACCTATAGAAGGCGAAACACCGGGCAAGGTCTGCGCTACCTGCACCACATCATTGTTACTTCCGGGGTAGGTAGCAATTTCCACCGCCGAAAGTGTCTGGGTAGATAAGGGTGTCTCTTTAGGTCGTGAGATGATGTTCGCATTTGAAAGCACTACTTCGTCCAATTGCTCGGCAGCTTCCTCTAATCTAAAATCATAATTGGGCGTACCCTTGGAACGGACAATGATATTAAATTGGGTTTGTGATCCGTAGCCTAGATAACTTGCGATTAAATTATAGGAACCTGGAGCAACACCTCTAATTTCATAGTTCCCATCAAAGTCGGTTTGGGCGCCTAGTACAGTTCCTTCTAGAAAAACGGAGGCACCGCCAATGGGTTCTCCCACATTATCGGTTACATTACCGTAGATACTTACAGTAACTTGCGCATTTGTGTAAGTTGCGATAAACAGTAAAAGACAAAAAATAATAGACGTTGGTCTTGAGAACATATTTTTGTTTAATATTTTATTACAAATGTAAAACAAAAATAGAAAGTTATTGGACTAAAACAACCATGTGGGACTTCTTAAATTAATGTTCGATTGAATTTTTACTTTTAAACCATTAATACTGATTGTATATTTTTAAATTTCAAATATTCAAACTTATTCAATTCAACTACTTGCCAAATAGCATCGTGACCTGGTATTTTTATCTTACTTAAAACTTTAAAGAATTACAATTAATAACCTGCTGCTTGTCCATCCTTTCTAGATTCTGATGCTCCGGTGTAGACTTTATTGTCCACATCTATACCGATAGCCTGATAGCCTCCATAAATGCCTACAGCGAAGGAGATACGATGACCTCTCTTACGTAGTTCACGAATGGTTTTATAATCAAAACCACTTTCAAGATTCAAGGTTCCTCCATTAGTCATTATGGAACCTGTTGGCTGCGAACTTCCTCTATGGCGCATTCTGGGAGCATCACCGGCTTCTTGCAAATTCATTCCAAAGTCAAGGACGTTTACCACTATTTGTGCATGCCCTTGAGGTTGTACAGCTCCGCCCATTAACCCAAAGCTCATATGCGGCTTACCATCTTTGGTTACAAAAGCCGGAATTATGGTATGAAATGGTCTTTTGCCCGGTTCCAGTGCATTTGCATGGCCCTTATCTTGAACATTGAACATTTGTCCACGGTTTTGGAGTACAAAGCCTAAGCCATCCGGTACCATACCTGAGGCAAATTCTGAATAAATACTCTGTATCAACGACACCATATTACCGTCCTTATCCGCAACTGTTAAATACGTGGTGTTGCCACTTTCTATTTCAAAATCACCTGCGGGATAGGTGTCTGCCGATGCTTCCATATCAATCAGTTCACGCTGTTTTGATGCGTATGTTTTAGAAAGTAGTTTTTCTAATGGAATCTTGTTGAAGTCAGGGTCTGCATAAAACTTGGCCCGATCTTCATAGGCTAATTTCTTAGCTTCCGTAAGTACATGAAGATAATCCGTACTTCCAAAGCCCATAGCAGCAATATCATAGCCCTCTAGAATATTTAACATTTGTAAAGCGGCCGTACCCTGTCCGTTAGGAGGAAGTTCCCAAACATCATAGCCTCTGTAATTCACCGAAACAGGTTCTATCCAATTGGAGGTATGCGCCTTAAAATCCTCAATAGATAAAAAACCACCATGCTTTTTCATGTAGTCAGAAATAGTTTTGGCAATTTCTCCACGGTAAAAGACATCCCGACCTTTTTTCGCTATCAACTCATAGGTGTTGGCTAAGTCAGGATTTTTGAAAATAGTTCCTTTTTTTGG
Source organism: uncultured Maribacter sp. (assembly GCA_964620945.1). Lineage (GTDB taxonomy): Bacteria > Bacteroidota > Bacteroidia > Flavobacteriales > Flavobacteriaceae > Maribacter. Next base: position 10,030 of record CAZUIE010000106.1, on the reverse strand, counting down.
CGTCCTTCCATTCACCATATACGTTTCTTCAAAACCAGGCTGGTCCTTTAAGGCTTCGTAATTCGATTCCATTTCATAGGCAATGACCTCAGAGACTGGGAAACCATTTTTGCCATAATTAATAGCAGGCTGCAACAATTCTTCCATTGGCAGCTTGCCAAATTTTTCATGCATGCTATACCAACCATCTACACAGCCTGGCACCGTAACCGGCAAGGGACCATAGAACGGAACGTACTTCATATCCCTATCCATAAAATAATCTATAGTAAGGGATTTGGGAGCACGACCACTACCGTTAAAACCATAAAGCTTTTGTTCCGCAGCATTCCAAACAATTGCAAAAATATCTCCGCCAATACCGCAGCTAGCAGGTTCTACCAATCCGAGCATGGCATTGGCGGCAATAGCGGCATCCATGGCACTACCTCCTTTTTTTAAAATATCCAAGGCCACTTGTGTCGCTAAGGGTTGACTAGTGGCGGCCATACCTTGTTGCGCTATAATTTCAGAACGTGTGGTAAAGGCTTCCCCTGTAAGTCGGTCTTGGGAAATCATTGAAGTGCTTAAAACAAGGAAAAGGGATGTGTAAATTAATTTTTTCATCTTATAACGGTTGTATTTTATTTATAATTCAAATTGAGTTCGTCAGTATACCATCTAATCATTAGCATCATTTTGCCCAATTCATTTCTTGTACCGATATCTTATTTGACGTAAAACAAGCATCGTCAGATTTAAAAACATCATACTAGGTATGAGAATTTATTAAGCTGCTATTGATTACACGCTGCAAATCAGCCAGAAACCTTACTTTTTAGGACATTCAATTGTTCAAATAATTCGGTGTAGCGTTCCTTAACATCATTCCCTAAAACCTTATCTGCATCATTTATGATATAGGACAAATAAGAGATTTGTGCCTCCAAAACCTGAAGTGGATAGGCTCCCTCGTCATTTTTAAGTTGTTTTAGTACGTTTTCCAATGCTGCTTTTGTAGCCTTGTCCTTGGTGTCCTTAATTTTGGCTTCTACATCGAACTGGAATTTCCTAGCGTCGGATAAGAGGTCGATTACTTTGTTTTGAAAAACCAACTGTTCGGCAATGTTATCCATTGATATACCTTCTTGTTCCAAACGCGGATCTACAAGTACTTCAAAAGGCTGTTCAAACGTTTCCTTGCCAACCGATAACCTAACGCTATAGCTACCAGGAGGTACCATAGGGCCATTTTTAAAACTCCGCTCCTTTTTCTCGCTCCATGCTCCTTTTTGGCGTATGTCCCAATGAAAACGGTTTAAACCCTTTTTGGTTTCCAGTTTTTCATCTGCGTAAATAAAGGTCATGCTCAACCCCATATCCTCTACTTCTTCTGTGGTAGATTTTAACTGTGTAGAATCGCTAACAACGGTTACTATCACATTTTTATCTTCATCCAAAATGGATAACCTGACATTGGTATCGACCGCTTTGGGCAAGTAATAATCGATTCCTACACTGGTACCGGGATAGTTTGGAAAATCTCCGGACCGTCTAGAAGTCCTGTATCTAATGGTATTACTAGGTTTAAATAGCACAGGCTTATCTGTTAATGCTACCATTTTTGGGTCTCGTAACGAAGTGATATTGTCCAATATCCAGAAACCACGACCCATAGTGCTTAAAACCAAATCGCCCCTATTGATAACAATGTCGGTAATGGGTGTAACTGGCAGGTTTTGTTGAAATGTATTCCAAGTTTTTCCATCGTCAAAGGATACAAACATACCAAACTCCGTTCCCGCATATAATAGTCCAGATGTTTTTGGATCTTCTCGTAACACTTTACTCGTATAATCCGAAGGAATTCCGTTTGAAGCAGTGCTCAATAATTCCCAGTTCTTTCCATAGTCCTCGGTCATGTAAAAATAAGGAGTATTATCCCCAAGCAAATGCCTATCGACCGCTATATAGGCTTTTGCCGGATTAAACTGTGATGGCTCTATGGACTCTACCCTACCGCCTTTCGGCAATTTGTTGGGGGTAACGTCTGCCCAAGTTTTTCCGCCATCTTTGGTCACTGATATAATTCCGTCATTGGAACCCGTCCAAATCAAGTCTTTTGTAAGTTTGGATTCTCGTATAGAATACAAGGTGCTATAATATTCCTCACCGGTAATGTCCCGTGTAATCGGGCTACCGGAGATAACTTGTTTGTCCGCTTCAAAAGCTGTTAAATCCGGAGAAATCGTTTCCCAAATAACGCCGTCGTTTCGTGTTTTATGCAAATATTGTGATCCCATATACACTACGTCCGGGTCATGCGGCGATACATGAACGGGTGCCACGCGTTGAAACCTATATTTTAAATCCTTAGGGTTGTGCCCGTAAATATTGGAAGCACCAATGGAATATTCCCTATCTACCCCGGTAATTTTATTGAAAACACTGAAGCGTCCCTTACAATTGTTATAGACGATATTGTGATTGCCCGGTTTTGGTATCACAGGTCCTGTTTCACAACCGCCCGCATCCATCATTATCTGAGTGCCTTGCGGAGACGTACCACTGGGAGAGGCACTTGGAATAGCTATCGTAGTATTGTCTTGTTGCGCTCCGTAAACCCAGTATGGATATTGGTCATCTACCGCTACTTGGTAAATCTCTGCCGTAGGTTGATTAAATTGCGTAGACCATGTCTTTCCACCATTGTGGGATACATTGGCACCGCCATCGTTGCATTGGATCAATAAATCTGGATTGGTTGGATTTAGCCAAATATCATGATTATCGCCATGGGGAACGCTCATTCTTTTCCATGTTTTTCCACCATCCATAGACTTTAATAATGGATTTGCATTGGAATAAACGATATCTGGATTTGTGGGGTCTAATTCTATATTGGTATAATAAAAAGGTCTATTGACCAAGCCTTTATTACTTGAAGTTTGGGTAAAAGTTCTTCCCTGATCAATTGATTTATACACGCCACCTTCCTCTCCTGGAGCTTCTATAACGGCATAAAGAATACTGGAATCTGTTGGCGAAACGGCCAAGTCTATTTTACCGATTAGTCCCTTTGGTAAACCGTTTTCTAGTTTTTCCCAATCCTTACCTCCGTTAACCGACTTATAGATTCCGCCCTCCTTGTTTTTTCCTCCCGAAATGATAGTCCAAGGAGTACGCTGTGCTTTCCAGGCGGCAGCATAGACTACATTTGGGTTTCCTGGTAATAATTCCAAATCCGAAAACCCCGTTTTGTCGGAGACAAACAATACTTTCTCCCATGTTGCGCCACCATCCATCGTTTTATAAATACCACGTTCTTCATTTGACTTGAAAGCGTTTCCTATCGCTGCGACCCAAACAATATTGGTGTTGTTGGGGTCTATTTCAACTGCACCTATCTGCCCCACATTGGCCAAGCCTATATGTTCCCAAGTTTTGGCTCCATCTATAGATTTATAAACCCCTTTACCACCTATAATGTTACTGCGCAATCCGTCTGAACCTGTTCCCACATAGACAATATTGGGGTCATTGGCCGCTATTTCTATAGCACCGATAGAAGGTGTATCAAAATACCCGTCGGATACATTGTTCCAAGTAGTTCCATAATCATCGGATTTCCAAACCCCTGCACCTGATGCACCAAGATAAAACGTACCGGGAAGTATAGCTGTTCCGGTAACAGTCGTAACCCTACCACCCCGTTGCGGACCAATGGTACGGTATTCAAAAGCCGAAAAATGTTGGCCCAATAAAGAAATTGAAAGGAAAAATAAAAAGATTGCTAACTTAGAAGATAATTTAAAATTCATTGTATTTTTTGCGCTTTGGTTGATTGCCTTTAAA
>CAZUIE010000106.1:0-6096 GCA_964620945.1 uncultured Maribacter sp. | reverse complement strand
AAATGAACGCTTTTAACCAATTGATTATACGTTTGTGTTATGCATCTTGTAATTCTTTTAGCTTTGGATAATCCGTATACCCTTCTTTCCCTGTGGTATAGAAGGTATCGTTATCCCATTCTGCCAATTCACTATCCGCACTAAAACGCTCCACTAAGTCAGGATTGGAAACATAGAGTTTTCCAAAAGAAACCAAGTCTGCATTACCTTCTTCGATTACTTTATGCGCTTTCTCTTGATTAAAGCCACCGTTAATCATTAAGGTGCCCTTGTACATGGGTCTAAAATGCTTGGCGATATGTTTAACGGCATATGGTACATTGGAGACATCGGTAAACGGCTCCGATAAATGAATATAGGCCAAATCATAGTCGTTAAGCTTATTGATAATGTATTCAAATGTAGGTATTGTTTGTTCGTCCATTTCCATGCCAAACAAACCATGTAGGGAGGGATTAAACCGGGCACCTATTTTTGATGATGGAATCACTTTCTTAATGGCATCCAATACTTCAAAAAAGAATCGTGCTCTATTTTCAATACTTCCTCCATACTTATCTGTCCGTTTATTTGAGGTAGCATTGAAGAATTGATGAAATAAATAGCCATTTGAAGAATGAATTTCTATGCCATCAAAACCAGCTTCTATAGCATTTTTAGCGGCCTGCTTAAAATCGTTGATTGTATTGTCGATGTCTTCTTGGGTCATTTCTTTAGGTATCACCGTTTTCTTAGGGCCTTCCGGTGTATATACGTCTGCATTAGGATTCAAAGCAGACGGCGCTAAAGGTAACTTACCGTTATGAAAATCAGGATGTGAAATTCTTCCAACATGCCATAATTGGATGAATATTTTACCACCCTCGGCGTGAACCTTGTTAACCACTTTTTTCCAGCCATCAATCTGTGCCTGTGTATGAATACCTGCAGTATTAATGTAGCCAACAGCTTCTTTGGATACCTGAGAACCCTCAGTAATAATTAATCCTGCCGAAGCTCTTTGCGCATAATACACGTCATGCAAACCTTCCATGGGTTTATTCTTTGGGTTATCAGCCCTACTTCGCGTCATGGGTGCCATGACAACTCTATTAGCTAAGTTTAAATTTTTATTGTTATATGCTTTTAATACGTGTTTCATTAGTCTATTTTCTGTTAAGGTTTATAAGGATATATGCATCAAGGTACCGTGTTATTTATCTAACTCCATGGCTTTACCTATTAACGTTTCTCCTTCTAAAATTTCAAATGTAGTATTTTTCGGAGCATCGTCATGTAAGGTCCGAACCAAAGTTTGTGCTACATCGTCCCGGCTTATGGCCCCTGAATTTTTTAATGAATTTGCCAATTTAATTTTGCCCGTTCCTTTATCATCTGTTAAACTACCAGGCCTTACGATGGCATACGTTAGTTTGCTTGATTTTAAATACTCATCTGCATTATGTTTTGCTTTTAGGTATTCTTTCAAAACTTCTGCTTCCGAAGGTTTATCCGCTCCCATAGAACTCAGCATTACAAATTTTTTAATATGATTAGAAATAGCATCATCTATCATTTTACAAGCTCCTTTTTGGTCTACTTCTAGCACTTTCTTTCCTCCAGATCCAGCGGCAAAAACTACCTTATCTATATTCTTTAAAGTACCTGCTATATCCTGTTCCAAATCTGCCAATATCGTATCTACATCAATAGAATTAAATTGTGCTATTTGCTCTTCTTTACGAACCATTGCTACCGGCTCAAAATACTGCGATGCTTTTAAAAGGTGGACAATTTTTTTTCCTGTGGAACCATTTGCTCCCGCTATCATTACTCTTTCCATAGTTTCTTAATTTACATACAAAGATGAGACAGAAAAGAGAATCCTATTAGTGCGAACTGAATAATTCTTAACGCGAATACAATCAACGGGGATTTCTTGCAAGAGGAAAAATACAAGATTATGTATTCTTAACCATGTAACTTTCATATGCCTTAGCGTAAAGCTAGTTGAATCTTAGAAGTATTTTCTTAGATTCTTTTTGAAAAAATCAGCGCTATCTGTGATACTTTGCAAGGAGTTTTCAGCAAAATTACCACCTTGTTCCAAATAGTAAAACTCTAAAGCAGACGTATCTAATGTAGGTATCATTTCGCAATAGTCTATTGAACCATTACCCAATTCACTATAATCCCTAGTTATTTTGTCCATGTCCTTTATATGCCACATGACAAAACGTTCAGGTGCCATGGAAATTAACTCTTTTGGGGTTTTATTAGCCGAGTGTACCGCCCAATACAGGTCTAACTGAATTTTAACCAAACTTGGCTCCGTGCCATTGAGTATCATATCAAACCCAGTATGTTCCCCATAAGTATGAAATTCAAAGTCATGATTATGATAAGCAAAACCAAGACCCGCATCGTTCACCTGTTCACCGATAGTATTTAACATATTCGGTAGGCGTTCAAAAGTTTCCAACGTTCTTTGCTCAGGAGCCATCCAAGGCCAGGTAATGTAGCTATGATTTAAAGCCAGCGCGCCCTTAATACATTTATCAACAAACTTCGTTAAATCATCTTTAGGAGCATTTATGTAATCCGAAAAACCATAATGACAACTGGACGAAGAAAGGCCCAAATCTGACAAAATCATTTTAAAATCCTCAGCTGAGTGGTCATAATATGCTATCTTATCTGGGTCGAAACCATACAGTTCTAAATCCTCGTATCCTAATGATTTTACCGTTTTTAAACTACCTAAAAGGTCTTTTGCCATCGCATCACGTATGGTAAAAGCTTGTAACCCCATTTTATATGACTTCTTTTCGTTCATATTAAAAGTAGTAAAGGGAAGAAGACCTGCGGTTGCGGCCAAACCAGAATGTTTTACAAAAGTTCTTCTTTTCATGGGTAGAAATATATGATTTTTTTGTTGGCCATAAAACTAGGAGACAATAGAATCGTTTATCGCATGCAATACAGCATTTGCAGCACGTTCGCCACTGAGCATAGCCGCATTTAAAGATCCGTTCAATAACTGATCACCAGCTAAAAAAGTTTTAGCCGTTAAGCGCGTCTCTGTGGGTGCGATATCGTATTGAATATTTGATAGGTCGGGCAACGCTCGTTTTATCTGATACCGTTTTAAAAAGGTCGTGTCTGAAATTCCACAAATGGAATCCAACTCCTCTTGTACCATTTTTACAAGTTCCGTTTCTCCTAGTTGGTGTGTTTTTACAATGGTTACAGAAAGTAGATTCTCTGCACCGCTGTGTTTCATTGGTAATGAAGAATGATAAAAAATATTGTTGACAAGGACCTCCGCATCCGCAATAAGTCCGATCAATGGTTTTTGAATTATTTCTTTGGTTGTCGTAAAATAGATTGTGTCACATGTTTTCCAAGCTATTTCCTGATTTCTTAAGTTTGGTACCAACTGGGAGGCTTCCGTTGCAATAATGGTATAGTCTACCTCTTTCTCTTTTCCATTGGAAAAAACCAAAACTCCGTCCGTAGAACTTTCAACGGGACTGTTAAACATAAAATTTGTTTTTGTTAAGCCTGCTACCAGTTGCTTTGGTATGGCCTCAATACCGTCTTTGGGCAATACCGCGTTTCCCGTTCCAAACATTTTATACACAAACTGAAACATTCTGGATGAGGTACTTAAATCCGGTTCTAAAAAAATACCACTAAAGAAAGGAACAAAGAAGTCGCTTATGATTTCGTTACTAAAACCTTTTGATTTTAAATAATGTTGCGTTGTCGTTTCTTGTTCATTAAAAATAGTAGCTATGGATTTCTTTTTTAATTCGTTGTTTAGTTTAAATATCTTCCATTTATCTGCCACTGTTCCTATTCCAGAAAAAAGCGTTGGAAACAAGAGCGAGAGGCTTCGTAAAGGATCGCCTAAGGTTACCTGTTTTCCTGTTTTAAATATGGTAGCTCCGGGTAGGAACTTGCCGAGTTCTAAATTATTATAGTCTAAATACTTCTTTGCCATTGGGTAAGCATCTAATAGCACTTGAAAACCATGGTCTAATTGATACCCGTTAACCACATCGGTTTTAACACGACCTCCCACCCTATCCGAGGCTTCATAAACAGTTGGTTCATATCCTTGGGATTCCAATACTTTAGCAGCAATTAATCCACTTACACCAGCACCAACAATGGCAATTTTAAGTTTCTCTTTCATTATCGTAAAAATAAGGAAAGTATGGCTTTTGATATATAAAAGAGAGAAAAGAGATAAATAGTATAAGTCGTATGCGGTAAAAAATTAGAAATTTGAAAAAACGTGGGTAATTTACAATATCCTAAGCCTCACTTAAAAATCTAAAATCGCACAAATTTAAGTTCCTTAACACGTACGTTAATGTAAGCATCAAGTTATTAGTATTGGTATGTTGCTAACAACCCAGTTTTAATTTATTGTTGAGTTTGAACTAGAATTTGACTCTTTATCTTGAACCAAATCCTATCAATCCTCTGGCGGATGTCCGTGAATATCCTCAAAAACGGTATCGAAATTTTCGCGTAAGTAAGCATTTAACTTTTTTTGATAATCTTGTTTAAGCCAGCTAAGAAAGTTGTAGGTGCTCTTACTGATACATTTGGCATACACCTGAATTCGATTATCAATATCCTCCTTTAACAATTTTGCCAAGGCTAAGGCATCATAAACATCCTCACTATTTTCCACGCAAATATGCGCATGCTGTGCAATTGATTTTTCCAAAACTACTTTAGAGGATTCTCCCGAAAAAGTAGCGTCCTTATATGTTGCTTTAATATCAAAATAAGTATTCTCAGACTTAGAGAATTCTTCTTTTATTTCTTCGGAAAGATCATGTTTAAAAGTTCCTTCTATTTCTTCATCATCCTTAATCCTATCCATATAGAAATTAGGTGACTTAAAAATTGCCTGCCAATCCAAGTCGGCTCCCCAAGGACCAAAACGATACATGTTATTCCCTAAATCAATAACCGTGAATTTCGATTTGTTATTTAAAATCCTAGAACCCCTACCGATCATCTGATAGTAAAGTGTTAAGGATTTGGTTGCCCGGTTTAGTATAATCGTATCGATAGTAGGTTCATCAAATCCTGTTGTTAAAATACTTACAGAGGTTAAAATAGCATTCGGGGTTTCCCGAAACCATCTTAATATTTGCTTTCGTTGTTTTTTTGTGGCAGTATTGTCCAAGTGCATTATAGGCAAACCTGCATTCTGAAACGTATGGTAGACTTGTATAGAGGTTTCAATACCATTATTGAAAATTAATGTTTTCTTATCCTTAGAATGTTTGTTGTAAGCCTCCAGTAGCTTATTTAACATGGAAGGACTCGTATACAGATCAGCAGACGATTTGACGGTATAATCTCCATTAGAACCTACTTCTAACGAGGTAAGGCCCATATCATAGTGAAACGTTTCTGCCCTGGCTAAAAATTCGTTCTCAATTAGATTTTCTATAGATTCACCCGTAATAAGTTCGTCATAATTGCCGTTCATGGGCAAATCCTTATTGGAACTTAAAGGTGTTGCCGTTACACCAAGCAGGAAGGAGTTTTCAAAAAATTTAAACAATTTGGTAAAGGAATTGTAATGCGCCTCATCTACGATAACGAGACCAACATCCGAAATATCCAATTTATCATCGTTAAGCCTATTGTTCAAAGTCTCAACCATAGCAACGTAACAACTGTAACGCTCTTGATCGTCCAAGTTGGCCTTGCTATTTACTACCTTATTAACCACGCCAAAGCTGGTAAGCATTTCTGAAGTCTGATTACACAGCTCCACCCTATGGGTCATAACCAGAACCTTTTTGCTATGGTTTTTTAGGTATTGTCTAACGATTTCCGAGAAAATAACCGTTTTTCCACCACCGGTAGGCAGCTGGTATAACAAATGAAAATCATCTCGTTCGTTATCAAATTTTTCAAAAATGTTCTGAAGGGCGCCTTGCTGATAACTATAAAGTTCTTTATCGGTCTTTCGCTCTTGTAATTCAAAAATAGTCTCTTGCATCATATCATTTTCGGAGGTGGGCAAAGATACGATCTTAAGTAGCTTTATACTAATGATTAAGATGAAAAGCAGCTAGC
>CAZUIE010000105.1:0-13160 GCA_964620945.1 uncultured Maribacter sp. | reverse complement strand
ATAGAAGTTTGATAAGGTTTTCATGGGTCTAATTTTTAACTAAGATAGATAAAAGGAACGGACGTAAAGGGATCAGGTATACAACATTGGAACCGGCCACAACCCACCAACCTTTGATTTTTATTGATTTATCAACCTATAAATCAACAAAGCGGTTCTTTTTGTAAGTGCCTCTATGGAATTGAGATTTACTGTTTCCTCCGGTGTATGCGCCCCCGAACCCATAGTTCCAAGACCGTCTAAACACGCTACATAATCCGCTACGAAAGAAGTGTCCGCAGCACCGCGTTTGCCCGGGTCGTATGCCAATACTTCCCCTTGTCCCAAATCTTGACTAACTTCATTTAAGTGTTTCAAGAGCTCCAAATTTGAATCTTTAGGGCCCATCGCAGGGTAACTATCCTCAAAGGTCACTGTTGCCGAAGTCATGGGTAAATTATCGGCTACTATAGCTCGCATTTCCGCTCTTGCACGTTCTTTTTGTTCTTCGGAGATAAAACGGAGTCCACCTCTAACCTCAGCTTTCTGCGCCACCACATTTGTTTTTCCGAACACGCTTCCTTTGCTCGTAGCCTCATCGTACTCCACAAATGTTCCGCCCATGAGTGTTCCAGGATTAAAGGTCAATAGTTCCTCGCCTTTCACATCTGTATAAAAACGATGTAAAATACGTGACATCTCAAAAATAGCACCAGCGCCCGTGCGCTCGCTAAAAACGCCTGAGGAGTGAGCACGTTTACCGGTCACCTCAACCTTCCAACCCGAGGCACCTCTGCGCGCTACAGTGGCATAATTAAATCCAGTAGAAGTCTCAAATCCCAAGGCAATATCACTTCGCTTGGCGGCATCTATCAAATCCTTTCTACTTACACTTAAAGGGCTACCTGTACTTTCCTCATCCCCTGTAAAAGCGACGATAATTTGAGCGTCTTTTAACAAACCTTGTTCTTCTAGTGCCTTTAGGGCATATAAAATAATAACATTCCCGCCCTTCATATCGTTTCCCCCTGGGGCATGTGCGGTACTGTCGTTAATTTTGGCAAAGGTCTGAAACGGACTGTCCTCCTCGAACACCGTATCCAAATGACCAATAAGCAATAGTTTCTTTCCTTTTTTGCCCGAAGTTTCGGCAAAGAGATGCCCGGCGCGGTTCATTTCCGCTGGCATAGGAATCCAAGTAGTCTCCATCCCTATCCTATCAAAAGCAGTTCCAAAAACATCCCCAACTTTTTTTACCCCAGCCAAGTTTAGGCTTCCACTATTAATGTTTACCACTTCTTCTAAAAATCCAATTGCTTCGGCGTTATTTGCTTCTATGCTCTTAATAATTTTCTTTTCTGTTTTGGATAATTTTTGAGCCGAAACCGACCCGATAAAACAAAAACCCAAAACGGTGACCACAATTCTTACTATTGACATACGATATATTTTAGTTTATTAAATTTCTGAATCCCTAATCTAAAAACCCCTGTGCTTTCATCCATTCATCATTAAACATCTTACCCACGTACCTACTCCCATGATCATGAAAAAGCACCACCACTACATCATCTTTTGTAAAATGTTCTTTCAACTGTAACAATCCTTTTATTGCTGCGCCGGCAGAATTCCCCAAAAACATGGCTTCCTCTTTTGCCAAACGTTGGGTATATACAGCGGCATCTTTATCGGTGACTTTGGTAAACCCATCAATTACACCAAAATTTACGTTCAAGGGTAAGATATCTTCCCCAATACCTTCGGTAATGTAGGGATAGATCTCTTTTTCATCAAAAATTCCGGTTTCATGGTATTTTTTAAATACCGAACCGTAGGTATCTACACCCCAAATCTTAACATTTGGATTCTTCATTTTTAGATAGGAACCTACACCCGATATGGTGCCACCTGTACCTACACCAACAACAAAATGCGTCACTTTACCATCCGTTTGCTGCCATATTTCCGGACCTGTACTTAAAAAATGTGCTTTACAGTTGCTAGGGTTGTCATACTGGTTCACGTACCAAGAATTTGGTATTTCGGTAGCCAACCTTTTAGCAGTACTGTAATAACTCCTTGGGTCCTCCGGAGCAACATCTGTTGGACACACATGAACCTCGCTACCTACAGCTCTAAGGATATCCATTTTTTCCTTGGATTGTTTGTCGCTTATCACACAAATCATTTTATACCCTTTTATGGTGGCGGCCAAAGCCAGACCCATGCCAGTATTGCCCGAAGTTCCCTCAATAATAGTTCCCCCAGGTTTTAAAACTCCAGCTTCCTCGGCATCTTGTATCATCTGAAGCGCCATCCGGTCTTTGACCGAATTGCCCGGATTAAAGGTCTCGTACTTTGCCAAAACCAAACACGGCAACTCTGCCGTTAGCTTGTTCATCTTAACCAAGGGGGTATTCCCGATGGTTCCTAATATATTTTCTACGTATTCCATGTTTTTACTTCTTGTCTTGCAGGCTCAACTTTTCATCTGCATCTAAACTTCACTTTGTTTCTGTCGTCAAACCTACTATTTCCTAGACCAAAACTAAAAATAGTCGCTACTCAAACCGTATGGCCTTTACGGGCGTAATTTTAGTAATAATATACGACGGTACCAACAACATTAAAAGGCACAATACCATTACACCTAGATTTAATAAAACTACCGTCATTACATCCATGTGCACGGGAATATATTCTATATAGTATTCCTTAGGGTTGGGAAATTTAAAAGGCTTAAAAACCGATTGAATATAGATAATACCCAAACCAATTATATTTCCCCAAAATAAGCCGACACCAATAAGATAGGCCGCATTGTATAAAAAAACCTTTCGTATGCTCCAATTATTGCTACCCAGTGCTTTTAGGATTCCGATCATGGGTGTACGTTCCAAAATTAACACCAACAATGCAGTAATCATATTAAAACCACATACAACAATCAAAATACCGATAATCAAAATGATATTAAAATCAAAAAGGCCTATCCATTCAAATATATTACGGTATTTATCCTTTAGTGTTTTGGTGTCCAAATCGGACAAGGTTTTGCCGTAAATCTCTTGGCTTTTTTCATCAATATCATCAAAACTTTCTAAGAATACCTCAAAATTGCCTACCTCATCATCGGCCCATTTGTTCATACGCTGAATATGGCGAATATCAATAAAAATAAAAAGTCCGTCTATCTCCTCGAACCCACTATCATAAATCCCCTTAATGGTAAATTTTCGCTGATTGGGCAGCACATTGGCGTCCTCGTTCTTTAAAAAAAAAGTAAAAAAGGAATCGCCTACGGTCATGTTCAATCTAGTGGCCATAAGCTTGGACATCAGAATATCCGCATTAAGTCCGGCATTGTAATTGGGCAGTTCCCCTGCAACCAAATAAGCCTCTAATGCCTCCCAATTGTAATCACTACCAAGGCCTTTGGTAATAACTCCCTCAAAAGTGTCGGCAGTACGAATAATCCCTGCTTTAGTAGCTACCGCCTGCACATGAACTACACCCTCGACACTGGTAAATTCCGGATAAAAATCCTGATTTTTAGAAACGGGTACCACAGAAACCTCGGAATTGTTGTTATCGTAGTTATAAATCTGTACATGCCCATTAAAGGCCGTTACCTTTTCCCTGATCTTATATTTAAGACCTACCCCCGTGGCAATGGCAATTAGCATCATAACCAAACCCAAAGCAATGGCAGCAATCGCTATTTTTATTATTGGTGCGGAAATGCTAATTTTATGCTCCTTACCCGTAATAAGCCGTTTGGCAATAAAATACTCTAGGTTCAAATGATGTTATTTATATCCAATTTCAAAAATACAGTTTTATTATCGTTTTTAGTAAGCTTGGGATGCGGAAACCCTGCCAAAACTGCCAAACAAAACCTAGAAAACAACACAACAATAGAAGCAACTACAGCCACTGCACCAATTACCGTGGCCGCGAACCGAACAGCCGCGTATATACCGTTGCTGAAAGGCAAAAGGATAGCGGTGGTTGCAAACCAAACCAGCGTCATTTTCAAAAAAGAAGGGCATACCCACCTAATAGATTCCTTATTGAAATTAGAAGTAAACATTAAAAAGGTCTTTGCGCCGGAACATGGTTTTAGGGGACAAGCAGATGCAGGTGAGAAAGTAACGGACGGGACGGATAGTAAAACCGGACTCCCGCTTATCTCACTCTATGGCAAGAACAGAAAACCTTCTCAGGCGCATCTAGAGGGTATAGATATTGTTTTATTTGACATACAGGATGTTGGTGTACGATTTTACACTTACATCGCCACCATGCAACTTGTTATGGAAGCCTGTGCGGAAAAAGGCATACCGGTTATTGTTCTAGACCGGCCCAACCCAAATGCACATTATGTAGATGGCCCCACCATGGAAGCAGCACATACCGGATTTTTAGGAATGACAGAAATACCTTTAGTGTACGGCATGACCATTGGGGAATATGCCCAAATGATAAACAAAGAAGGATGGCTAGATGGGAAAAAGCAAACTGACCTAACTGTAATTCCACTAGAGAACTGGACACGGGACATGGCCTATCACCTACCGATACGACCTTCTCCAAACCTACCTAACGACACTTCCGTTTACCTATACCCTAGTCTGGGTCTTTTTGAAGGGACAAACGTTAATGCTGGCCGGGGAACGGAATTTCAATTTCAGCGGTATGGCGCTTCTTTTATGGATGCCACACAGTACGATTTTACGTATGTACCTAAACCCAACTTTGGCTCCAAAACACCAAAGGAGAAGGGCAAAACCTGTTATGGAAAAGATTTGTCCAAGGCACCAAGAATGAACGAAGTTTCCTTAAAGTGGCTTATGGACGCCTACCAAAATACGATCGATAAGTCTAAATTTTTTCTTACCTCTGGATTTACCAAACATGCCGGAACGGAAAAATTACAAAAACAGATTGAAGCCGGACGTTCCGAAGCAGAAATAAAGGCTAGTTGGGAAGCTGATTTAGAAAAATTCAACTTGATTAGAGCGAAATATTTGAAGTACAACTAATGCTGCAGTAAGCTTATTTGCCAAAAGGCCTACAAAGTAGTTTCTAAGGCAATATATCCGTTGACCGCAATTCCTAGGCTTGCTATGGTTCCCGAAACGCCGATAAACCATTGTTCCTCAAAAATCAAGAAAATTCCAGAAATACATCCGATTACACCAATTACTAAAGCAAGCTTTGAGGCGTTTTTTTGCTCTTATTCATTACTTTAGCTTATCAAAAATTGAAATCAACATCTAGTGTACAAACCTTGCTGCAACCATAAAATTAATATTTAGCCTTCTGCTCCAACACTAGTTGTCGGCTTTCGATATTTATGAAAAGGTTGCTTCAAAAGCCCCTTGATACTTGAATTTTCCTTTTCATCCGGGAAGGTATCTACACCATAAACAATCTTATCGCGGTCAAACTCCATATACGTTCCGAAAACACGGTCCCAGATGGAAAAAATATTACCATAATTGGAATCTGTGTAGGGCAGCTTATAATGGTGGTGTACTTTATGCATGTCCGGTGAAATAATTATCCAGCTAATTGCTTTATCTATTTTTGAAGGCAGCTTTATATTGGCATGGTTAAATTGGGACAGCACTACGGATAGACTTTGATATAACATGATAATACCTACCGGTGCACCCACCAAAAATACACCAATCAAAGTAAATAGATAACGAATTACGCTCTCCAAAGGATGGTGCCTGTTTGCGGTAGTCGTATCTACATTATGATCAGAATGATGCACCAGATGAACCATCCACAATGGTTTTACTTTATGCTCTACCAAATGCGCTGTGTAGGCACCTATCAAATCTAGTAACATCACACCCAAAACCACATACAACCACAAGGGCATTTGTGGTAACCAGTTGATAATTCCGAAATCGTTCGCAACGGTCCAATCCGACGTCTTTAACAGTAAAAATGCCAAGGGGAAATTAACGATAATGGTCGTTAGGGTAAAGAATAGATTGGGCACCGCGTGCTTCCATTTCTTATAACCAACGCTGAACAAAGGCATGACACCTTCTAAAATCCAAAAAAATGTAATACCTCCAACCAAAATCAAAGTTCTATGCAAAGGAGGTATGGTTTCAAAATAGGTAATGAACTGTTCCATGTTTTAAAGATAGGAATTTCCTCAAATACAAATACATCAGCGGACATATAATCAACGGCTTGCCGGGTCGCACCTCCTCGCAAATACATCCATTTGTTTTCACTTATTACCATCTACTAACTGCATACTGCAACTGCCCACTAAATCATTACCCTCTTTTTCATTTCCTCAACAATAGTAAAAGCTGCAGGACAAATGGCAACATTCTTAAGGGTAAGATGACTAATCTGTTGAAACTTTTTACGATCGGTATGGGGAAACTCCTTGCACGCCTTCGGTCTTACATCATAAATAGAACAATAATTATCCGTCCCTAAAAATACACATGGAACGTTTTGTAGCACATAATCGTTTTCTTCATCTAGCTGTAGATAGGTATCTATAAATTTTTTGGGTTTTAACCGAAAGTGTTTTGCAATACGTTCCATATCGGCCTTGGTAAAAAGCGGCCCGGTAGTCTTGCAACAATTGGCACAAGTAAGACAATCGGTTCGTTTAAATTCTTTCTCGTGCAACTCTGTCATTACATAATCTAGATTTTTAGGCGGCTTCTTTTTTAGTTTGGCAAAAAACTTGGTATTCTCGGCGTGCTTTTCCTTGGCCTTGAGGGGTAATTCCGTTATTATTCTTTCCATTAGATAAAAATTTCGATTCAAAACTAGGGAAGTCGTTCCAAAAATCGGGATTTTTACACTTTAAAACCATCCCTTTGAAAAAAGATATACTCGGCGCTGCATTACTGGATTATTACAATGGAAACTATACCGAGGATATCAACACGTATTCGTCCTTGGACGAAAAAGACGTGTTACCGCTACCCTATCTTTTTAGAGATTACGCACAAATGCCCGACCTTGAGAAGAAAGCCCTGAAACTTTGCAAGGGTACTGTCTTGGATATCGGCTGCGGAGCCGGCAACCATAGTTTATATCTACAAGAACATGGTTTTGATGTGTCCTGTTTAGATCAATCCGAGGGAGCCATACAAGTATGCAAGGCCCGAGGCATCAAAAAATACCATAAAGGTGGTCTACTAGAAACCGAGTTAGCCACTTTTGACACCTTACTATTGCTTATGAACGGCATTGGTATTGCGGGGGAATTAAAAAATATCGATGTATTTTTAAACAGACTAAAATCACTTTTGAACGAAGATGGACAAATTATCTTGGACTCTAGCGATATCATCTATATGTTTGAAACTGATGAAGATGGCGGCTATTGGATACCAGAAGATATAGCCTATTATGGAGAAGTCCAGTTTACCATGGAATACAAAAAACATAAAAGCGATAGATTTCCTTGGCTCTATTTGGATTTTAATACCTTGAGACGCGCTGCCCAGTGTAACGGCCTATCTTGTGAACTGGTGTTTGAAGGTGAACATTATGAGTATTTGGCAAGACTCACCATTAAAACCTAATACGGGCATACTTTTTGCACAAAATTGATATAAAAAACGACTATGAGGAATTTCAAATTTTTGCTGCTATTTACGGTAGGTATACTACAATTGGCATGCTCCAAAAATGAGAGCAACGAAAGAGAAGAAACAATAGATAGAAGTGCAAACCTAAGAACAACGGGAGATTCAGCAAATGATATTCTTTCTAATACCAATTTTGATAAAATGTTAATCGAAGTCGGCTATGTTTCCGGTTTTAGACCAACGGATGGAGCTATAGCGCAGTTTACGGATTTCCTTAGGCAACATACCTTTAAACAGGATATAGAAGTTCGGTATTTGGAACTGGACTCTCCAGATGAAGAAGATTTGGAACTACAGGAAATTGCAGATTTAGAAGAAGAAAACCGAACGGCATATAACGATGGTAGGACCTTGGCCATTTATATTTATTTTGCCGACGCGCCATCTGAAGGTGACGACATGTCTGAAGGTTTGGTAACGGTGGGTGCCGTATTTAGAAACACCTCCATGATTATCTATAAGGATACAATTATACGATTAGCTTCACAGAGCTCATTCATAACGGTTGAAGATATAGAGTCGACCACCTTAAACCATGAATTTGGACATTTATTTGGATTGGTAAACTTAGGAACAGAAATGGTAAATCCACATGAAACCCAATCCGAAAATGAGGAAGGCGAACTGGTAGGGAACAGCCATTGCGATGTGGCTGGTTGTTTAATGCGAGCAGAACTACAATTGGGAGGTAGTACCGGAAAAAGTCGTTTGGCTTCATCGGGCTTAACATCTACCTGTAATCTTTCTGGAACTTCGGTATTACGTATGCTACAATCTAAAACCGGTAAGGGAAATACCGTTGCCTTGAGTACGGAATGTATGCGCGACCTTCAAGCGAACGGAGGAAGATAATCCTAAATGGCTATTTAAAATATTGAATGAAAATATCACGCCTTTAAAGTCAAGCCAAGGCTATAAAATTTTCTAAAGGCTCACATTCAAGGGCTTTAACTTTCCTTTCTGCAAGACCAGCATAGATTCTGTTATGGTGAAAACCAAATCAAAGAAGCTCATTTTTACTGTAGACCTTCCTGTTTATGAAAGTTAACGATGTAAAACAATTGAAAATCTTAACTTAGGGAATGTTCAAATATTTATGGGTTTGCAACGAAACCTTCCACTTTGGGTTTTTCATTACGTAATCCACGATCATGGGGGTTACCTTATCACGAACGCTCCATTCCGGCTGCAGGTACAAAATACAATCGCTATTGGTTTTTGCGGCCTGTTCCTCGGCAAAAATAAAGTCATGTTTATTATAAACGATTACTTTAAGCTCGTGTGCCTCATCGTAGATCCTACCCTCGGGCAACTTGTTCTTTTTTGGGGAAAGACAAATCCAATCCCAATCACCACTTAGGGTATATGCACCCGAAGTCTCTATATGTGTTTTTAGCTGTTTTGCCTTTAAAGCGGTAGTCAGCGGTTCCATATCCCACATTAGCGGCTCCCCGCCGGTAACAACAATAGTATCCGAATATTTGGCCGCGTTCTCCACAATATAATCAATATTAGTGGGCGGATGGGTATCTGCATTCCAGCTCTCCTTCACATCGCACCAATGGCAACCTACATCGCAGCCACCAACACGTATAAAATAAGCAGCAGTTCCTTTATGAAAACCTTCGCCCTGTATAGTGTAAAACTCTTCCATTAACGGAAGCATAACCCCTTTGTTTACCAAGGCAAGCACCTCTTGTTTTTCCATCGGGCAAAGATAAGCATAACAATTTCTAAAAATTAATAACTGTTGGTTCCCATTCTAGGTTTAGGTGCGTATCAAACATCAATAAGAGAAACATAGCTGTTAATTATATTTAATAACCCAGTAGGAAAATGTCCGCTGCATTGAGCAAAATCAGCTATTTTTATCAAAAACTAAACAAGATGGGTTCCAAAGAAGATTTCTTTGCACATATTGAAAAAGGATACACCACCAAGGGCGATTTTATTACGATGGGAGCTGCCATGTTAGACCAAGAGGCAGTTACCAACGCCTTGGTAAAAATCCCCTTAAAAACGTTAAATCGCCATGGTTTAATCGCTGGAGCTACAGGGACCGGAAAAACAAAGACCCTACAAGTTTTAGCGGAGAACTTATCCGATAAAGGTATTCCCGTACTGTTAATGGATTTAAAAGGAGATTTAAGTGGACTGGCACAGCCAAGTCCGGGACATGCAAAAATTGACGAACGCCACGCTAAAATCGGGATACCTTTTGAAGCAAAAAATTTCCCGGTAGAAATCCTTTCCCTCTCAGAACAAGATGGCGTAAAAATGAGGGCGACGGTTTCGGAGTTTGGCCCTACCCTTTTATCCCGAATTTTAGATCTTTCGGAAACCCAAGAAGGTATTGTTGCCGTTGTATTCAAATATTGTGACGATAATAAACTGCCATTATTAGACCTTAAGGATTTTAAAAAAGTATTGCAATATGCCACGGGTACCGGTAAAGCAGAGTTTGCCAAGGAGTACGGACGTATTTCTACAAGTTCAACAGGTACTATTCTCAGGAAAATAATTGAATTGGAACAGCAAGGTGCCGATTTATTTTTTGGGGAAAAATCCTTTGAAGTAGACGACCTTACTCGAATAGATGAACACGGTAGAGGCTACATAAATATTCTCAGACTTACCGATATTCAAGATCGCCCCAAACTGTTTTCGACCTTTATGCTTAGTTTATTGGCCGAAATTTATGATAGCTTTCCAGAACAGGGGGATAGCGATAGACCAGAGCTTATTCTTTTTATAGATGAAGCACACCTCATCTTCAAGGAAGCATCAAAAGCGTTGTTAGACCAAATAGAGAGTATCGTAAAGTTGATACGCTCCAAAGGAATTGGACTTTATTTTGTAACCCAAAACCCTACCGACGTTCCCAATGAAGTACTTGCACAATTAGGACTTAAAGTGCAACATGCCTTAAGAGCATTTACGGCCAGGGATAGGAAAGCTATAAAACTGACTGCCGAAAACTACCCTATTTCGGAGTTTTACAATACCAAAGAAGTGCTTACCTCTTTAGGGATTGGAGAGGCACTAATATCGGCCTTGGACGAGAAAGGGAGGCCAACGCCCCTTGCGGCCACATTGTTACGAGCGCCCATGAGCCGAATGGATATTCTTACGGACAAGGAACTGAAAGAGGTCATTGAGGCCTCTACACTTGTAAGAAAGTATGGAGAAATTATAGACCGCGAAAGCGCCTATGAAATATTGAATGAAAAAATTGAAAAAGCAGAAGCCTTGGCCAATCGGGAAAAAGAAAGACCAAGCACAAGAAGAACGAGTGCCAGAACTAGCACAAGGCAGAACCCAATTATTAAAGTACTGACCAGCGCCACTTTCATAAGGGGTGTATTAGGGGTACTCAAAAAAGTAATGCGCTAAATTATAACCAACAAAACAACGAATACACTTAATGAAATCGATTAGAACAATCCTGCTTATTTTTAGCTGTCTACTTGCCTCCCAATGCGAAAAAGAAAAAGATCCTAATTTTTTGATTTCTTCCAGTCGAATTGGAAAACTGGAAAAAGAAAGCTTGGCACGAGACCTAGAGCTTATCTACGCTGAAGACTCCTTGGTCATGGATACCGTTAAACTAAACTATGGCAGTGGTGCAAGTAAAATCAAAATTTTTGAAAAAGGTGGAAACCACTTACTTACAATTACTCCAAATTTAGATAGTATTCCCACGGTACAGAATGTGCTCATAAAAGACCCACGGTTTACTACATCCAATGGCATAACCATAAATAGTACGTTTAAAGACATCAAAGAAAAATACAGAATTAAAAAAATAATCACCTCTATAAACAACGTCGTTATTCTACTTAAAGAGAACGATATTTATTTTACTATAGATAAGGCAGAGCTACCCGCCAGCTTGCGGTATAATGCGAACACTAGTGTAGAGGAAGTACAAATTCCCGATACTGCCAAAATCAAATATATGATGGTGGGTTGGAACTGATGTTAGATCTTAGAAAATAATGCTACTCTAAAAACGTTAAAATTTAGGTGTTTTCTAACTTTAAAGTTTGAAGTTGAAATGTAAAATCCAATAAAATAGATTCCTTAGTATGAGTGAAAAGTTCTCAGTGCAAAAATCCCCTTTTATAGTGCCTACTACGGATGACAAATATATTGCCGAGCACTTTGGCAGAGCTACAGATAATAACGAAAATCTTAGCATTGCCCACATGATTGCTCCGCCCGGATGGAGCGAGCCGGCACAAACTCCGAAATTTGATGAATATACCCTAGTCGTAAAAGGTAAAAAACAAGTTTTAATCGAAGGCGAAGCCATTGTTTTAAATGCTGGGGAGTCCATTAAAATTAGTAAGAACGTAAAAGTTCAATATTCCAATCCTTTCGAGGAGGCTTGCGAATATGTTTCTATTTGCACGCCTGCCTTTAGTTTGGATAAAGCTAACAGGGATTCTTAAGCTATTTTAGTTCAAGCTTCATCCCTAGATAAAATAACAATTTCTCTTAAACCAAATCTGCACAACTCTTCAAATTCATTAAGCCAGTTGCATTTATAAAAGATGAACAGGATTCTATTTCCTGGCATTAAAACTTGCTTCGTACCATTACAATCATGTATTTCCAAGTACTCGAAAAAAGGATAGTTTCTTACAGTATACAAACCTTTACGTATTTTTGTACTCCTATTACTATGAAAAAACAACTTACCCAAACAATCCAGAAACTTTATGGTGTATTCTTAAACGCATATGCGTTTATTTCACCAAATAAAGCGGCTAAAAAAGCCTTCCATATATTTTCTAAAGTTAGAAAAGGAAGAGTACTACCGCACCAAAAAGACTATCTAGACTCAGCAAAAGACAGGCAACTTGATATTTCCGATCACACCATACAAACCTACCGTTGGAAAGGCTCTAAAGAAACCGTGGTGCTGATTCATGGTTGGGAGAGCAATGCCTGGCGTTGGCACAAACTCATAGAAAAACTACAAGCCAAAGATTTTAATATCATTGCTTTTGACGCCCCGGCCCACGGATATTCCAGCGGAACCCACATGTACGTGCACTTATATGCGCAAACATTACAGACAGTCATAGCAACCTATTCGCCCAAACATATTGTAGGGCATTCCGTTGGTGGCATGACTGCGCTGTACAATGAGTACCTGAACCCAGAACCAAATATTAAAAAAATAGTGACCGTTGGTTCGCCTTCAGAATATCATGAGATTTTCACCCATTACAAAGAACTTCTAGGTTTTAATAATCGTGTTGCCAGAGCATTGGCAGAATATTTTACAAAGCGGTTCGGTTTTACGCAAAAAGAATTTTCTTCTTCTAAATTCGTACAAACGAACACTAAAACAGGCTTGTTGTTTCATGACCGCTTCGACCTCATTACGCCTTACCATGCTTCCGAACAGGTACACGCCGCATGGAAAGGCAGTCAATTGATTACCACAGAAGGTCTAGGGCACTCCATGCACCAAGATGAAGTAAATGAGCAAATTGTTTCTTTTTTGGCATCATAAATTGA
>CAZUIE010000104.1:0-13257 GCA_964620945.1 uncultured Maribacter sp. | reverse complement strand
TGTCTTACCGCAACGCCTTCGACGCCCTCCGTGAAATGATTGAGGGTGACTTCGAGGAAGCACCACCGGACTACAACAACCCTTCGTGGTCCCATAAACAAGCAGATGTTAATGGTGCTAATCGTAAACTAAGACAAATCCTCAAACTCATGGAGATCAAATAATGTCATTTTTTACTGACGGGAACCAGACCGATCAGACCGAGACCAACCAGAACCAAGAAGCCCATAACCAGCAGGACTTTTTGCAGAAGGTTGTCCAAGAGAAGGGTGAGCAGTGGCAAGACCCGCAGACTCTCGCCAAAGGCTACGTCAATGCCCAAGAGTATATCAAGCAGCTTGAGCAGCAAACTCAGGAAATGCGCGAAGACTTGGGTAAGAAAGACTACGCAGAAAAACTTCTCAAAGAACTTCAAGGTACACAGGCACCCAACTCCGGGGTTAGTACTGAAGTGTCTAAACAGAATACCGGAGACACGACTACGGAGAACACCACTCCTACAGTTAGTGAGCAAGACTTGAAGGGCCTGATTGAAGAGACGCTGACTCAGCGTGAAGAAGAAAACACTTCACGACAAAACCTTAAGGCGACTGATGATAAACTTCAGGAACTTTTTGGTACGGAGGTAGAAGCAGAGGTAAGCAAACGTATCGGTTCTCTTGGCATGTCCAAGGAACGTGCTATGCAAATTGCTGCCGAGTCTCCCACAGCTTTCTTTAAACTTATTGGAGAAGATGTCCATAAGGAATCTAATCCAGTTCGTCAGGGAACTGTGAACACTGAGGCAAGTCTCATGAACCAAGCGTCCGGTAAACGGAATTGGAAATACTACCAAGACCTGCGCCGGGAAAACAAGAAACTGTACTACTCACCTAAAACACAAAATCAAATGCTCAAGGATAGACAAGAGCAAGGTGAGCGGTTCTATAATTAAGGAGAAGACCTATGTCAGGTATGACTACTGGTAATACTTCCTTGCTTACTCGCTCTGAACTGTGGTCGAGTGAACTCAAGGACGTATTGGAAGAAGACCTGATGGCTGTCAACTACGTGGATTTCCTTACGGAGTTCCCTGATGGCGATCAGTTTAACATTCCTTCCATCGGTGATCTGATGGTTGATGACTACGTAGAAGATGCGGCAGTCAAATACCGTCCGATGGACACTGGGGAATGGACGTTCACTATTGACGAGTATCTGTCTTCGGGTACATACATCACCAAGAAAGCTGAGCAGGACATGTACTATGTCAACCAGCTGGTGTCTTCGTTTGTGCCTAAGCAGCGTCGTGCGATTATGGAACATTTTGAAGAGACTGTCCTGAGTAAACCGGAAGCAATTCTCGGTGCCTCGGCTAATGGGCAGTATGCTATCAACGGTGCGTATCATCGTATGGCAGGCGGTAATGCAGGGAAACTTGAGATTGCTGACTTTGCTTACGCTCTGTACTCGCTGAAGAAAGCAAATGTTCCTCAGGAAAATCTCGTAGCAATCGTTGACCCTTCGGTTGAGTTCGAGATGAACACCCTGACCAATCTTGTGGATGTCTCTTACAACCCTCGTTGGGAAGGTATTGTCAATGACGGTATCGCGACTGGTATGAAATTTGTCCGCAACATCTACGGCTTCGATGTCTACACGTCGAATTTCCTGCCGGAGATTACGGACAGTGCTCTGCCTGAGCGGGACGGTTCTACCACTAAAGACTACTCCAGTGTTGCTGGTAAGGCAAGCTACTTCTTCTCTGCCTCTTCAGATGTTCTGCCGTGGAAAGCGGCTTGGCGTCAGGAGCCTCAGGTGGATATGGAGTGGAACAAAGACCTCCAGCGTACTGAGTTTGTCACCACCGCCCGTTACGGCTCTAAGCTGTATCGTCCTGAAAACATGGTTGTCGTGGCACACACGCCGACTGTAAGCTAATAGGAGGATAAACTAATGGCTTGGACTAACGAAGATGGCCTTCAGGTTCGCTTTGATCTTGAACGGTCTGCTACCCGTGTTGACGGTAGTACTGCTGCTAAGGAGCGTCTGCTTATCGTAGACCTTCCTGACGCAACTGCTGTCGCTGACACTGATACTGCTGCACCTACAAACTTGGATGAGGCTTTCATCCCGGCTGGTGCATATGTGACGGAAGCTATCTTTTACGTGGATACCGCCTTTACCTCTGGTGGTTCTGCTGTACTGGATATCGGCCTGAAGCAAGCAGACGGTACGAACATTGACGATGATGGTATTGACGCCATTGCCGTTGCCGCTCTGACGGTTCGTTCCGGTACTGCTTGTGACGGTGCTCTGCTTCCTTCCAAGATGCAGTACGATAGCTACGTAATGTTTACTCGTGACACTGCTGCCTTCACCGCTGGTGCTGGTCGTGTTGTCATCAAGTACATCGTAGACTAAGGTAACGTGGGGGCTGCTCTAGGGTGGCCCTCACAACCCTTCCTAGGAGACAGATATGCCAACAGTTGAACACTCAACTCTTACCACTAGCGATTTGCACGAACCTAAAGGTATCGACAGTGCGAATGCTGATGAAGTCTATATTGCAGATGGTTCTGGTTCAGGTGACTGGCAGGTACTTAATCCTTACGGTGGTATCATCTATAATGATGTAGCTGGCTCTGGTACTACGTTTTCCTCACCTAGTTCTTACACACTACTTAATGTAGTTACAGCAGCTACTAACCTTAATGGATTTTCAACGAATAATCTTGGTCGTCTCACATATACATCTTCTGAGATGCGCCATGCTCACGCTGTCTTTAATATGTCTTATAAGCACAGTACAGGAGGTGGCAACGATATAACTTTTGGTGTGTACAAAAACGGTAGTCTCTTAAGTAGTTTTGAAGCAATTGGTTCAGCAGACTCAAGTAACTTCCAAAGGATGGTTCTTCACTTTGATGACATGATGTCTACGGATGATTACTACGAAGTGTACGCTAAGACCGCTTCAGGTAACATTATTGTTTACCACCTTTATTTCTTCATGATGGGGATGCCGGGCTAATGGCTGTTAAAAAGACACTCCTCGAACTAGTACAAAATATTCTGAGTGACATGGACTCTCAGGATGTTAACTCTATTGGTGATACACTGGAAGCACAACAGGTTGCTAGGATCGTAGAGTCTACATACTACAACCTTATCACAACCACTGATATCCCAGAACACTACGAGCTTATCAAACTTACTGCTGCTAGTGATAGTACCTACCCTACTCACTTTAGTTTCCCAGAGAATGTCAAACGGATTGACAAGCTTTGGTATGACACTAGTGACGATGGCTCTCTTGAATACACTGAGGTCCAGTGGATGGACCCTATTTGTTTTATTGAACGACAGGATGCCCTACAGTCTAACTTTGACTCAGTACTAGATAAGAATGGTGGGACGACTATCAGGGTAGGTAACGACAAACACCCTCAGTACTTTACGAGCTTTGATGACTTTTACCTTATCCTTGACTCCTACGACTCAACTATTGATAGCACTCTGCAAGCTAGTAAAGTGAGAGCTATGGGTACTGTGTTTCCTGTCTTTGAAATTTCAGACAACTACACTCCAGACTTGGACGCAGTTCTTTTTCCTTACCTCTACAATGAAGCTAGGTCTATGTGCATGGAAGTGTTGAAAGGCGGCTCCCTTCCTAAGGTTGAACAAGCTGCTCGTAGACAGAAATCATATGTCCAAAACGATATGTACCGAACTAAACAACCAAACAATTGGAGTAACTATGGACGTTAATCGAGAAGAGTATATCAACTCAGACGGAAACCCAGAGATTATAGTCTCGTCTACTAAACGTAAATCGAAGTTTAGAGTAGTGAAGACTAATGATGGGTTCGCACACTTCGAAGTTAAAGTTGATAAAGGCGCACTTCCTCAAGTTCTGAACACACGGTTCACAAGCCTGTACAAAGCAGCAGATGCCATTGAAGAATACCTAAGAACATCACGAGAAAGTTCCACTGTACGTCGAGATAACTTTGGCGAAGAGTACGATAAACGAAAGAAAGAGGCAGCTAGTTAATGGCTCAGCAGTACACTCAGAAGGCTGTTAATACTTTTATTAAAGGTCTGGTTACAGAGGCTGGGGAGCTTACGTTTCCCGAGGATGCTTCTGTTGCTGAGTTGAACTGTGACCTCCAACGTGACGGCTCCAGACGTAGGCGCTTTGGGTTTAACTATGAAGCAGGTAATTCCGTTTCTGATTTCACCATACCTAACCTGAGTGTTGTCACCACAAAGACTTGGTTTAATGTCGGCAATGAAGCTGGCACTGAGTTTCTTGTAGTTCAAGTAGATAGCTCTCTGTACTTCTATAACAAGGCTGGGTCTAACCTGTCAAGTAATCAAGTTGATACTACAAGAACAAGTGGTGTTACTTACTCAGTTGATCTTACTACTTACGTCAAGCCAATTAGTAGTGGTGCTGGTACTGCCCCTATTGAAGCAACCTCGATTAACGGTGCTCTCGTTGTTGTGTCTCCTGAAATAAATCCTTTCTATATCACGAGGGACACTGACACAGGAGCATTCACGGAGACACAGATTGATTTCCGTACTAGGGACTTTGAGTGGCAAGGCAATACCACAGAGTACTACGAAGAACTAGCTTCTGGTTCTGTTACCGACGAGCGTAAATACGACACGTATAACTCTGGTTGGTTTGGGGACGCAGGGGACGCAGCTCTAACAGCGTATATTGCGAGTGGCTTTTGGCCCTCACTTAACCTGCCGTTCTTTTCTGCTAAACAATCAGATGGTCTGTTTAATAGTTTGATCTGGGATCGTATCCATAAGGGTACTACCTTGACAGCAAATGGTTCTTTTATTCTTGACTTTTTTGCTAAAGATAGGCAGACAGTTTCTGGTCTTGCAGGAGTAAACAACAGTGTAGAAAAGGGTAGGTTTAGTACAGTCGCAGCCTATGCAGGTCGAGTGTTTTACTCAGGTATTACTGAAAGTACTGACAACAACAGTAGTAAAATTCTCTTCAGCCCTATTCTAGTCCAAGGTTTTTCTCAGCTTGGTGACTGCTTTCAAGCTAACGATCCCACTGCTGAGACTTTCTCTGACCTATTGGACACTGACGGTGGTGTTATCACTATCCCAGAAGCCTACAATATTCGCAAGCTTCACGTCTTTGGTCCCACTCTTTACGTCTTTGCAGAGAATGGAGTATGGACTGTAAGTGGTGTTGATGATGTCTTCAGGGCTACAGAGTTTTCTATCAGTAAGATTACAGAGACTGGTCTGTTTAACTCTAATACTTTTGTGTCTGCTGCTGGTCGTCCCTACTGGTGGTCTAACGTAGGTATCCATACTCTTGTTGCTGGTGAAATGAACTCTGTTGTTGAGCAAAACATTTCCCTACCTACTATCCAAAGCTTTTGGGAAGACATTGGAAGAGAAGCCAAGTCCAAGACTATTGGTATCTACGACGAACTGAACTCTCGTATTCTTTGGGCTTACCCTAATGAAGATGAAACAACTGAGACTAAGTTCAATAACTTCCTGTTCCTAGACGAAACGCTTAGGGCTTTCTTTCCTTGGCAAGTAGAGGATGCAGAGGACGGGAGCTACATTGCTGGTCTGTCTTTCTACTCTGGATTAGGTGTATCTGATATTGAGTACACTCTTGTTGACTCAGATGGTAACGAGATTGTAGACTCTAGTGGTAATCTTGTCGTCATTACTCAGAGTGGTCGTGACTTTAGTTCTACTGCTATTAAGTTCCTCACAGTAGATGGTAACACAGGCAAGGCTTCCTTTGGGGAGTTCAGTGACACTACATTCTACGATTGGGGTAACATTAACTATTCCTCTTTTGCTGAGACAGGCTACTCTTTCATGGGAGACCTTACCACAAAGAAGAACGCACCTTATCTTACTACCTACTTCAGGGTTACGGAGACTGGTTGGACTTCTTTAGGCAACGGTAGCTACTCACCTCTACAACAGTCTAGTTGTAAAGTATCTTACTTCTGGGACTTTAGTAAAACTTCTTCGAGTACACCGCAACAAGCCTATCTACCTAACAAAATTCTAGTAGTAGACGTAAACGATCTAGGTACGTATGACTATCCTTCTACCACGGTGAATAGCAGGCTCAAGCTACGGGGCAGGGGAAGTAGTATGCGTATTCGTTTTGAAAGCGAAGAAGGAAAAGACTTTCACCTGTTGGGTTATGAAGTAATAGGAGCGAGGAATCCTCGGATATGACAACTGTTCGAAAAGCTAGTCAAGACGATGTTTATGAAATTCTTGTACTCGCTAAAAAATTCTTTAAAGAGTCTAAGTTTACCTACGAGTTTGATATAAAAGCTTTAGAAGAAAACCTCAGGACTATCCTAGAGTCTGACAAGTTCTTCCTCAATGTTATAGACGACGAAGGAGAGATAGTAGGTTTCTTGGCTGGAGTAGTTACACAGACTCTATTCTCACCTGACCAAGTAGCTTCTGAACTAGCTTGGTATGTTACACCGAGCTCTCGTGGACAGAAGTCCTCTCTCAAACTTATGTCTCAGTTTGAAGAATGGTCAAAAGAAGTAGGTGCTAAGTTTACTTGTATGTCAGATATCGACCCAGTGAATGATCTGTCTGACCTGTACGAACGTAAAGGTTATGTCTTGAAAGAAAAGACTTACGTGAAGGAGAACTAACATGGCAGGTTTCACTGCAATTGCACTAACTGCTGCCACTGTAGTAGGAACAGCAGCTTCAGTTTACGGTACTATCCAAAGTACGAAGGCTTCTAAAAAAGCTGCTGCGGCAAGGCGTAGACAAGAGCAGCTTCAAGAGACACGCTCTCGTCGTCAGGCTATTCGAGAGATGCAAGTACGTAGAGCACAGGCTATCGCTACGGCTCAAGGTGCAGGCTCTCTCCAGACTTCAGGTGCTTCAGGTGGTATCGGCTCTCTTAGCTCTCAGCTTGGGACAGGGCTAGGCTTCCAGTCTCAGATGGGGTCACTGTCTGACATTGTGTCTTCTGAAACACAGAGGGCACAGAGGTTTGGCGCTATGGCTAACTTAGGTGGACAAGTAGCCGCATTTGGTGCAAGCAGGGGTGGAGCAGACTTCCTCTTTGGACAGCAATCCCCTAACCGACCACCGGGAAATAACGTGAGTGGCTTCATGCCCTCTCCTGTGCGCCCTAAAGCACGTCCGGGTAGCTACCCTAACTATAACATGCCGGGTTACTAATGACTGATTTTGCAGATGAAAAGAGTGTCACTGAAGACTTCGCAGAAATTCCTGTGAAAGAAGTTGAGACTACTCTTACTGGTGAAATCTTGGACAACTACTCTGCTGCCCTTGATATCCCTCGGGAAAAGGCTGAAGCAGAGTCTAAAAGTATGCTTGAACACCAAGCAAAACGTAAGGCTCAGACAGCGAAGGACTTACAGGCACAGAAGACAGTAGCTTCTATCATTGATGAAGAACCTGACCCGGTAAAAGCACAGGAACTCTTGACCAATGTCCGAGAGAACTACACGTTTGGCCATTTTGTCGCACCTGATATTGCAGGTCTGGCGGCTGATAGTGAGTCCCTGTCTCCTATCCAAAAGAATATCATTGAAAAAGTAACCTCTGCTGAACGACTGCTAAACAACAAAGTGCAAGAAAGGTCTGAAGGTTTTGTCAACAGCGTTGGTTACTTCTTTGATATGGCTCTGAGTTCTTTTGTGCACTCCCCAAAAGACCTGATTACTGACGAGTATGTAGAGTTGGCTAGAGAAGCTTCTGGTCTATTCTACACGGACTTAACTAAAGAAGAGTTTGAGACTCGGTTCTCTGAAGTGCTTGATCGAGCGGCTGACTACGGATTCTTTTCAGAAGAAAATCCTTTTTACCTGATGCAGTTTATTGAGCTTGTAAAGGAGCAAGGGGAAGGTAACGAAGCAAGACTTCAAAAAGCTTTCGAAGTAGCTGACACAATGACTATGGTCTTCAGTGGTCCTGTCTTCAAAGCTCCTGCTACTAGTGCTCGTGCTATTACTGCACTAAAATCTGCTGAGAGTGTGGCTAAGGCTACCGCTCGTAAAGTAGAGCAAGGTATTGATGACGTGTCTATCGTAGCTAATACTGCGACTGACTTTGAGACTGTGCTTAAGGATGATTACCTAGTTAGTCCGGGTCTTAAAGCAGCAAGGGAAGCAGAAGTAGACAACCAAGCTCTTCGGATTATACGAAGTGGTAACTGGGGAGAATTCGTCCCCCCTGAACAACTCGCTCAGATTAAAGATGACATTGTAGCTGACCTGAAAGTAAAGAACAAAGCTTGGAAACGTCACGAAATTAACTTTGGTGTCTACTCCCAAGAAGGTTTTGGTAACTTGATTGGCTACGCTGTCTTAGGTAAACGAGGTGGAGAGCCTTACAAAAAACTGGAAACAGCGCAGAAGTTTGCCGATAGAATTGGTGGCGCTCGTGTAATTCAAAGGACTTACGAAGGCGAGGACCGTTTCTTTGTTGTTAAAGAGTGGAACGTCCCTACTGAAGGCTTGTCTGACGCTACTGATCTTAAGCAGGTTGCTGGTGGTCTGCTTTCTCGTATCATGTCTACTACTGCTAGGACTACTCCAGAGCTAGACGCCCTTATCAAGAGGGGTGAAGCTCAGGGGATGAAGTCTGTCATTGAGATCGGTAGTAGGTACAAGAAGACACGTAGAAAAGTTAGCAAGACAAGTTTTAGTAACGTCAACAAAATAATGAAAGACATGGGTGAAGACCCTGAGTTTAGTTATAGGCAAGCTTCTATGACTGAAGACGAGTTTATTGAAGAGTATTCTCGTAGGTTTGGTGAGCCTAACGAAGCTACGGTAGAATACTACAAAGCTCTTCGTGACTTGTCTGACATGGAGTACTTTATTACTGCGGACAGTATTCTTAAAGAAGCTGTGAACCGTGGTGAAGACATGATGGAACTAGATGGCAGTTGGTTCCGTACACGCCGTGTAGAAAACCTAGATGAGGATGATGCTGTCTGGTTTATCGACGGAACTGGTGCTGGGCGGATGGTTAAGTACTCTGACCTTGACCCAAAGAAAGCAGTAGTCCGTGAAGTAGAAGGGTTCGCCTACCAGCCTGAAGGTGGAAACAGTGGTGTCCGGTACGTTGCTGCTAACAGTCCTAAGACACGTCGCCTTTACCACAGTGATGTCCTCCCCTACAGAGGTGGCGGCTCCCGCAAGTACGCAAGAGAGTATGACTTCTACCTTAAGCAGGAGTCAGACAAACTCAAGCTCTTAGGTGGGGAGGAAGTCGAAGGCAAACCTAAGACCTTTATGGCTGTTCGTTTTGAGGATGAAGCAAGGCTTGTGGTAAAACAATTCAACGAGATTGTCCGGGTGATAAACACACCGGGTGTTACCACACGTCAAATGGATGAAGTTATCTCAGCTAATAATAGTTGGAACACTGACATAGAAGACATTGCAGACCTTCAGGCTTTTGCAGACGAGTTCAACTTGGACCTTACAAAAGGTATTGACTACGCCCCAGAGGGAGAGACACTGACACAGTGGGCTGGCTCTCAAACGGTGGGACAAGGGTTCTGGAGTGCTAAAGCTAGGGGTGATCGTCCTCTGATTGGTTTTGGTGGAGACACTCTTGACCAACTAGACCCCTCTAAGGCTATCGAAAGGGACAGTGTGTCTGCCGTTGGCCGTAAGAGTATGCAGAACTATCTTAACGCTGCTGTAGAAGGTTGGCTTAAAGCTGCGGTAGAGCACACAGACCCTACGACTGGAGCTAAAGTAAACTCCATTACTAACTGGGACGAAGTTAAAGACCTTCCCCCTTTTCTAAAGTTCCAGAGGGCTGTACCTACAGAGGGAACAAAGGTTGGTCGTAAGCTTACTGAAGAACAAAGAACTATTCGATACATCTTGTCTAACACTACGGCACAGGTTGAGTCTGAACGTAAGTTTATGAAGGGTATGGCTGACTATGCCTTCGGTAAAGGATGGTCTAATAGTGCCAAGGCTATGGCTTGGACGGAGACTGGTGATCCCGCTGGTTTCCTTCGTGCTGTTGCTTTCCACACTAAGCTTGGGTTGTTCGCAGTAGAACAGGTTTATGTTCAGGCATCTCAATTGATAAATGTCCTTGGTGTTACCTCAGCTACTATTGGACCTATTGGTTCTGCCCGTGCTATGGCGGCTACTCCTTTCATGCGAATGATGCTTCTTGATTCTATTCCAGACAAAGCAGCAAGTCTTATAGCTAATACTATCGGACCTATCGCAGGTTTTAAGGCAGACGATTTACTTCAGCTTAGAGACTGGTTGAAATCCACAGGTAGGGATGTTGTTGAAAGAACTGTTGTAGAAAAGAACAATCCCCATAGTCCTATCGGTGCAAACAAGTTTCAAAGTTTTATTGAAGCAGGACAGGTGCCATTCAATGAGGGTGAAAAGATTGCGCGTATCGGGGCTGCTCTAGCAAACCTAGCTGAACGTCGCCGTATCTACCCTGATGAAGACATCTTCTCAGATGCTGTGACTAATGCTATGGTCCATAGACAAGATGTACTGACTGCATCTATGACCAGTGCCTCTGCCGCACCTTGGCAACGTAGTCTTCTTGCTGTCCCTCTCCAGTTTACAACCTACCATGTCCGTATGGTTGAGCAACTTTTCACTAACAAAATTCTAACTGGGAAAGAAAGGGCTAGTCTTGCCTCTATGCACGTCTTTGCCTATGGTGCCGCTGGTATTCCTGTCGCTGGCTACCTTCAGGATCGGTATGGTTACGAGGGAGCAATTGACCCAACCACAGGTATCTACGATGCGGTTAGATTTGGTGCCCTTGACTACTTCCTTTCTGCTGCTACTGGTGAAGAGACAGCTTTGAGTGCACGTCTCGCTGTAGGTGAGGGTCTCTTTGATCTGTATCGTAATATTAAGGACCAAGGTCTGTTCGAAACTGCTGTTGGTCCCGGTGGTAGTATCTCTTGGGAGTCAGCTAAAGCTTTCAACAGTCTCGTAAAGAATGTCTTTGCCGGTAAATTTGATTACACTAGCTACGACTGGAACAGATTTGCTCGTAATGTAACGTCTTACGATAGGGCTTATACTCTTTGGATGGCTCAGAGGTACGGTATGACGTACAGCCGTAACACTCTTGCTCCTACAAACACTGACATGAGTGAAGTAGATACTGTGTTAGCTTCTCTTGGTATCCCACTAGCTGAGCGTGAGCTTCTCTGGACTACCGTAGGAAACCAGATGATGGACGACAGGCAGTTGAAAAAGAGTGTTAAAGAAATTCTACGTTTAGATCGTATGATAAAAGACTACTCTGAAAAAGAAGACTGGGAAGCAGTTACAAATATTGCTAATGATATCGGGGCTATCCTGTCAGTGCATACTCCGGGCGAGGTAGACACTATAATGTTTAGGCTTAGGAGTCAGTTTGACTCTTTGTCTTTTGTCCGAAAGAAAGCCCTTGAAAATGGCAAGCATGTAATTGCAGATAAACTACTGGAGTTAACTGAATAATGGCTGATCTAGCACCTAAACTTTCCTCTGGACTTTCTGTAAGGCAACCGATTACAGACCCACTCCCTGCTGGTTACTCACTGGCTTCGGCTGGTCTGGGTCTTTTCGGAGCTTTAGCTGATAGAAAGGATGCTTTAGACGAGGCTAATGCTCCTACTAAACCTACTTCTAAAGAGTTGGAACAGAGTGCTCTTCTTCCTTTTGCTAGGCAAATCGAAGACCTGAAGAACTCAGATATAGATGATGCTCAGTTTACAAACCAAAGCCGTAAACTTCTTCGTACTTTTATAACTAGGAACCCTGAGTACGCCACGGAAGCTAGACAAATTGCAGAGGGTACTTATGGTGTCACAACAGAACCTCTTGAAGAGGGTATTGGAGACATTGTAGTACAACAACAGAATGAGTTCTTCACAAATCCAGCTAATGCTTCATACGCTATTCAAGCTATTGCCTATAACGATGACAACACTGTTGACTACGAGACTACTCGGAGTAATATGAGTGTGATCTTTGCTGAAAGGTCTGCACAGGAAGCTCGTCTCGCTCAAACTAACCAACGTCTAGAGCAAGTGAAGGCTGATAAGGAACTGTATACTCTTGAGCGGCAAAAAGCTGCTGAAGGTTTCCTGCCTACTTGGACAGAAAGCTCACGTAAATTTAGGGATGATCTGATCCGTAGTGCTGCTGCTGGTGTAGCTGACTTTGATTCACCAGAAGAAATTATGACAGGTCTGAATGAAATCATTACTATGACTAGGGACCAGTACCGTGCAGATGCTGCTGCTGCTGGACTCCTTCCAGAAGATTACGAGACTCGTATTGACCAAGCTCTCAAACCTCTGACTGATCTGCAAACTATGGTAGATGAGAACATCGCTGAACCGGCTAAAGTTCTTGAGGCATTTAATGCAGCTTCAGAGCTTCAAGCACAGGAACTCCTGATTGATGTCTTTGGTATCGCTGCCGGGAATAGAGAGATGCGTGAAGCTGTTAGCGCAGCTTTTGCTAATGAGCTTTACAAGTCAGAGGACTTTGGGTCTTACCTTAAGAAACTTAAAGAAGCCAACGAAAAAGGTGGGGCCTCTCTTAATGTCTTTAGTCCAGCTATGATGGGTATGACTGGTCCAGATATTGTTAGAGGAAATGCTGGTGGTGGAGCACCAGTTGTCACACCTGAAGCAGTAGATGAGAAACGTACGAAGCTTGACGAAGATGACACATACCTTGAGGAGACAATCAAGGGAGCGGCGGCTATAGTAAACAGCTTTGACCCAACTAACCAAGGTGGTGTTAAAGTTCTAGCGGATACTATGGCAGATTCTGTTGCTGTCTTTGAGGCTCTGAACCAACCGCTTAGTCCTGACGCCTTGAAGTCTATCTTTAATCCTTCCGCTACGGATCGTCTAGCTACTGTTGTCCAAGGTACAGGAACAAGTAACATTGATGTTAAACGTAGTCTGTGGCACCTTGCCTCTAAACAGTACATTCGTAACAAAAGTCTGCTTGACACAAAGATAGCAGCTTTGGCTCAAGAAGGTGTCCAAGTGGTGAAGACTACGACTGGTTTGCTTCAGCTACGTGGCCCTGATGGTGGTCCTGTCAGTGGTCCAAGGGAGTTGCTTGACGGGGCAAACAAAGCTATCAACAACATGAACCTTATCAACACTCGTATGTCTCGTATTGATCCCGAGTGGACTCAGAAGGTGCGTCCTACAGCTACTCAAGAAGGTACTGTTAATAA
>CAZUIE010000103.1:0-13597 GCA_964620945.1 uncultured Maribacter sp. | reverse complement strand
CAACAGACCATACGATAATTCCATTTGGAAAAGGTATTTGCGGACAAGTAGCGGTTAGCAATCAAAATTTTGTAGTACCAGATGTACAAGCACAGGACAACTACATTGCCTGTAGCATTAGCGTAAAATCGGAAATCGTAGTGCCTTTGTTCGTTGATGGAGAAAATATTGGTCAAATAGATATTGATTCCAACATAACGGACCCGTTTACCGAGGAAGATGAGCGGTTTTTGGAATTTGTGAATGGTGAAGTTGCCAAATTCATTAGTCTATAAAAGTACTATTACCCTGTCAGGTTTTTAAATAAGACCATTACAAGTGCATGTTACAAGATGATGATTAGACTTGTCAGGTTTTGCTTGTGCTGAATTTGATTCAGTAAAAACCTGACAAGTACCATTATAAGTGTAAAACTTTACCGTATTTGTTGATAACCTAAAATAAAAAACCGCATTAAAAAAATTACTTTTGTGTGCTTATACTACTAATCACAAGCACTACACATGAGCACTGTTAAAAAAGCAACTTCAGCCTTAATTTCTGTCTTCCACAAAGACGGATTGGAACCAATCGTTAGAAAATTTAAAGAACTTGGAATTACCATCTATTCGACCGGCGGAACCGAAAAATTCATAAAAGACCTCGGTATAGATGTTGTTCCTGTAGAGGATGTTACTAGCTATCCTTCCATTTTAGGCGGACGCGTAAAAACATTGCACCCAAAAGTATTTGGCGGTATACTTAACCGCCAGGACAATGAGAGTGATGTTGCGCAATTGGCAGAATTTGATATTCCGCAATTGGATATTGTAATCGTTGACTTATATCCGTTTGAAAAAACAGTTGCAAGCGGCGCTTCTGAGCAAGATATTATTGAAAAGATTGATATTGGAGGAATATCCCTTATACGAGCGGCAGCAAAAAACTTTAAAGATGTACTTTGTGTTTCTTCCATGGAAGATTACTCAGATTTCCTAACCGTAATTTCAAACGGTAACGGCAGTACAACTGTGGAAGACCGAAAGCGTTTTGCCGCAAAATCCTTTAATGTTTCTTCTCATTACGACACGGCCATCTTTAATTATTTTAATCAGAACCATGATATTGCAGCCTTAAAAGTTAGCGAAACCAATGGCAAAGTATTGCGATACGGAGAAAACCCACATCAAAAAGGATTTTTCTTTGGAGATTTTAACGCTATGTTTTCCAAACTACATGGCAAGGAACTTTCATATAACAATTTATTAGATGTAGATGCGGCAGTTAACTTAATGGAGGAATTTAAAAACGATGCCCCTACCTTTGCTATTTTAAAGCATAACAACGCTTGCGGATTGGCACAACGAAGTACACTCCATAAAGCCTACGTAGATGCCTTGGCGGGAGATCCCGTTTCCGCTTTTGGAGGTGTACTAATCAGCAATAAAGAAATAGACAAAGCCACTTCAGAAGAAATACATAAGTTATTCTGTGAGGTGGTTATCGCTCCAAGTTATGCCGATGACGCTTTAGAAATACTAAAAGGCAAAAAGAACAGAATTATCTTGGTTCAGAACGAAACCGAAATGCCAAATATGTTGGTAAGAACCTGCTTGAACGGTATGCTACTCCAAGAAAAGGACCATAAAACAGATGCTCTTACCGATCTAAGTTATGCAACGGAAACCAAACCAACCGAGCAAGAGCTAGAAGATTTAATTTTTGCTTCAAAATTGTGCAAACATACCAAGTCCAACACTATTGTCTTAGCAAAAAACAAACAACTATGTGCTAGTGGAACCGGACAAACGTCCCGAGTAGATGCGTTAAACCAAGCAATACACAAAGCCCAATCCTTTAATTTTGACTTAAAAGGGGCCGTAATGGCTAGTGATGCGTTCTTTCCCTTTCCCGATTGTGTAGAGATTGCAGATAAGGCAGGTATCGCTAGTGTGATACAACCAGGCGGTTCTATAAAGGACCAATTAAGTGTGGATTATTGTAATGCAAACGGAATTTCAATGGTCATGACAGGCACACGTCATTTTAAGCATTAATTTTATTACATTTACCGACGAAATGCATCCTTTTATCCATAACCAAACAATAATCTATGGGATTTTTTGATTTCTTGACCGAGGAAATAGCCATTGACCTAGGTACGGCGAACACCCTTATCATACATAATGACAAAGTGGTAGTGGATAGTCCTTCTATCGTTGCAAGAGATAGAATTAGCGGTAAAATAATTGCTGTGGGCAAAGAAGCCAACATGATGCAAGGAAAAACCCATGAAAATATAAAGACCATTCGCCCGCTCAAAGATGGTGTAATTGCCGATTTTGATGCCTCAGAAAAGATGATTAATATGTTCATCAAAAATATTCCGGCATTAAAGAAAAAATGGTTTCCTCCAGCATTACGTATGGTCATTTGCATTCCTTCAGGTATTACTGAAGTAGAAATGAGAGCGGTAAAAGAATCTGCGGAACGCGTAAACGGCAAAGAAGTTTATTTGATACACGAGCCCATGGCGGCAGCTATTGGTATTGGTTTGGACATCATGCAACCAAAAGGAAACATGATTGTAGACATAGGAGGTGGTACAACAGAAATTGCGGTAATTGCATTAGGCGGTATCGTATGTGACAAATCTGTAAAGATTGCAGGAGATGTTTTCACTAACGATATCATTTACTATATGCGTACCCAGCACAACCTGTATGTTGGTGAAACAACGGCCGAAGCTATTAAAATTGAAATCGGATCGGCAACAGAAGATTTGCAATCCCCACCGGACGAGAAGTCGGTTCAAGGACGTGATTTATTGACCGGTAAACCTAAACAAGTTCAAATCTCCTACAGAGAAATTGCAAAAGCTCTAGATAAATCTATTTTACGTGTAGAGGATGCGGTAATGGAAACACTATCGCAAACGCCTCCAGAGTTAGCAGCGGATATTTACAATACAGGTATCTATTTGGCAGGTGGCGGCTCTATGCTTCGCGGATTGGACAGAAGGTTATCGCAAAAAACAGATCTTCCTGTGTATATCGCCGAAGACCCGTTAAGAGCTGTTGTTAGAGGTACCGGAATAGCACTTAAAAACCTAGAAAGATACAAAAGCATACTGATAAAATAATTTTGCGTAACATCCCCATTGATTCTTTCAAAATAGTATTGGAGGAGTCAACAGTTTTGAAAATTTAAAAGTGAATGCAGCAGATTATAAATTTTCTTATTCGGTATAAGACCTTTTTGCTTTACATCTTTCTTTTGCTCGTTACCTTTATTTTTACATTTCAATCCCACTCGTACCATCAATCAAAATTTTTGAATTCAGCGAATTATATCTCGGGCAGTATTTTTGAACTATCCTCCAACACCACTGCTTATTTTGACCTTAAAGAAGAAAATGAAAATCTGCTCAAGGAGAACCGCACGCTAAGGTATAAACTATATAACAACGAATCTTCCTTAAACACAACATTGGACAGTACAATAAGTTATACTGTAATTACGGGGAAGGTAATAAAAAACAGTTTTTCCAATCAAAGAAACTACATTACCATAAACAAAGGGAAAGCGGATAGTGTTACCCAGGATATGGGCGTGATTACGGACAAGGGCATCCTAGGAATCGTTGAAAATACA
Source organism: uncultured Maribacter sp. (assembly GCA_964620945.1). GTDB lineage: Bacteria > Bacteroidota > Bacteroidia > Flavobacteriales > Flavobacteriaceae > Maribacter. The sequence goes on along the minus strand of CAZUIE010000103.1, from coordinate 9,964 downwards.
TCTAACAATTTTGCGTCGGTACAAAGCATCCTAAACGATAAATCCAAAATCAATGCAAAAATTAAAAATTCCAATCATTTTGGATCTTTGATATGGGACACAAAGAATTATACCACTGTACAACTTACGGATATACCTAGGTTGGCACCATTGCGCGTTGGAGACACCATTCTTACTGGCGCAAGTAGCAGTATTTTTCCAGAAAATATCCCTATAGGAACCATATCCAGTTTTGACCTAGATAGCTCAAAAAGTTTCTATTTTATTGATGTAGCCCTGTTTAACGATATGACCAATATTAAAAATGTGTACATCATAAAAAATCGAAACCGCGAAGAAGTATTAGAACTTGAGTTAGAAACCCAAACGGATGATTAGTAGTTCATTCCTCATAAATCTCTTAAGATTTTCACTACTAGTGTTGGTGCAAACACTCATATTTAATCGGCTTAATTTTTTTGGTTACATTAATCCTTTTGTCTACATTCTTTTTATTTACTGGTACCCCATTAAGGAGAATAGAGCAACATTTATGATTGTTAGTTTTCTCTTAGGTTTTTGCATAGATGTCTTCTCTGATACCTTAGCGATAAACGCGGCGGCAGCGGTAACTATAGCCTACTTTAGGCCTGTTCTTATGCGTTTTGTCTTTGGTGTTAATTATGAATTCCAAAGTTTTAAATTAAACAACAGTACTAAGGCACAACAAATTACTTTTTTGGCGTTATTAATTATAATACATCATGTTACGTACTTTACGCTAGAAATTTTCAGCTTTACCAATAGCTTGTTAATTTTGCAAAAAACACTAACTATAGGACTTGCGACACTGATTTTATGTCTCCTGTTCATTTCGTTGTTTAGCACTAAAAAAGAATGAGAAAAATTCTCCTTTCATCCATAATTATACTCATAGGGATTACCTTCCTTACACGACTATCCTATTTGCAAATTTTCAGCTTTTCACCGGATCAGTTAATGGAAGACCCAGCCATAAAGGCTATTTATGATTATCCGGAACGGGGATATATCTATGACCGAAATGGGGAGTTGCTGGTAGGCAATGACCCTGCTTACGATGTAATGGTTATTCCAAGAGAAGTAAAAGCGTTGGACACCTTGGAGTTTTGCACATTATTGGATATTGACAAGGAAACCTTTATAGACAAGTTACGAAAAGCCCGTGTATACTCACCAAGATTGCCTTCGGTTCTGGTTCACCAGTTATCCAAACAGGATTATGCCAAACTACAGGAGAAAATGCGAAAATATACCGGCTTTTACATTCAGAAACGCTCTTTGCGTTATTATGACACTCCAAGTGCCGCAAATGTTCTGGGCTACATTAGCGAAGTAAATGAAGGAGATTTAGCAAAGAACAAATATTATGTACAAGGTGAGCTCAAAGGCAGAACAGGGATAGAACGTTATTACGAAGATTTATTAAGGGGTAGAAAAGGTGTACAGTATATTCAAAAAGACAGGTTCAACAGGGATATAGGACCTTACAAAAACGGCACTTTGGACACCCTACCGGAACAAGGAAAACAAATCAGCGTTACTCTCGATAAAACCTTGCAAGAATATGGTGAGCTATTGATGAACGGTAAATGGGGCGGCATTGTTGCAATTGAGCCTGCTACGGGCGAAATATTATCCATGATATCAGGTCCAACGTACGACCCGTCATTATTGGTAGGTCGTAAAAGGTCTAAAAACTATACAAAATTATACAATGACACTATAGCCAACCCAACATGGGACAGATCTATACACGCGCAACAGCCTCCTGGTTCGCCTTTTAAAACATTAAATGCACTAATTGCCCTACAAGAGGGTGTTATGGATGAATCCACGACCGTGCGTTGCTATAATGGCTTTTATGTGGGTAAGAAAAAAAGAGGTTGCCACTGTGGTGGTGGCTCTCGCAGTATGGTAGATGGTATTTACAAATCATGTAATGCATACTTTGCTTCGACCTTTCGTAAAATTTTTGAAAAATACGAGACTACAGATGAAGGCATGGATGCATGGGAGGGTCATATGAAAAGTTTCGGCCTGGGAGATTATTTAGGATACGATTTGCCTTTTGGACAAAAAGGACGGATTCCTAACAAAGAATATTATGACAAATGGTACGGCGATAATAGATGGAGTTCTTCTTATATTATTTCCAATGCCATTGGACAGGGTGAAATACTTGCAACACCCGTCCAATTAGCCAACATGACGGCAGCAATAGCGAATAAAGGATTTTATTATACCCCACATATTCTTAAAAAGATAGAGGGAAAACCCATTAGTAATCCCAAATTTACAGAAGCAAAAAAAACTACGATAGCCAAAGAGCATTTTGAGCCTGTCATAGAAGGTATGTCCAAGGTGTACACAAGCCCCGGAGGAACTGCGAGATGGCTCCAAGTACCTGGAATAACCATTGCAGGAAAAACAGGTACTGCAGAAAATTTTACTAAAATAGACGGGGTACGAACACAGCTTACCGATCATTCTGTTTTTATTGCCTTTGCCCCTGTAGAGAATCCAAAAATTGCTATAGCCGTTTATATAGAAAATGGATATTTTGGGGGTAGATACGCTGGGCATATCGCTTCCCTTATGATTGAAAAGTATCTAAAGGGAGACATCACTAGAACCGATCTAGAAAAAAAGATGTTAGAAAAAACCTTGGAACACGAATACGCCAAACCATATAGTGGTGAAGAGTTTAAAATAAACGAGCGTGTCTGGTAGAAGTATTCTAAAACGTGTAGATTGGATAAGCGTTCTTATTTACCTAGCATTAGTGCTTATTGGTTGGAGCAATATATACTCCAGCACCTTTACGGAAAGCCAAGCTTCCCTGTTCGATTTTAGTACCCTTCATGGTAAGCAATTGTTTTTTATTGGCGTAAGTTTTGTGGCAATTATACTAGTGATGGCCCTAGAGGTAAACTTCTATGAGCGTTTTTCCAGTGTTTTCTATTTGATTTCTATGCTAACTCTAATAGGGCTTTTTGTTTTTGGAAAAACTATTGCGGGCGCTACCTCTTGGTACGGTCTAGGGTTTATGAATTTTCAGCCATCGGAACTTGCCAAAATAACCACTGCGTTAGCACTTGCAAAATACCTAAGCGATATTCAAACAGATATTAAACGTAGAAAAGATCAGCTGTACGCCTTGTTAATTATCCTAATTCCCGCACTTTTGATAATCCCCCAACCAGATCCAGGAAGTGCCTTGGTGTTTTTCGCGTTAATTTTCGTTATTTTCAGAGAAGGACTTCCATTGTTTTACCTTGGGATAGGGTTTGCATTAATTTTAGTTTTCGTAACTACCCTAATGTTCGGAACTATTTGGATAACTATTGGGCTTGCCCTCCTCATTATACTGGTGTATACCTTAAAACGTAAAAGCTTTAAAATACCAGTTATCCCCCTGTCATTAATTACAGTGGCCGTTATTCTATTCTCACTTTCCGTGAATTTTGTTTTTAATAATGTTTTTGAGCAAAGGCACAGGGATCGTTTTAGTCTATGGCTCCGCTTAGAAAAAGACCCTGACAAGTTAGAAGAAATACGAAAGACAATTGGTTACAATACCTATCAATCTGAAAAAGCAATAGAATCTGGTGGGTTTTTTGGAAAGGGCTTTCTTGAAGGCACCCGCACCAAAGGGGATTTTGTACCAGAACAACATACCGACTATATTTTTAGTACCGTTGGAGAAGAATGGGGCTTTATAGGCACAGGAACCGTAATACTATTATTCACTATTCTGTTCCTACGGCTTATCTCCTTGGCAGAACGTCAAAAAAATGCGTTTGCACGCATGTATGGCTATGGTGTAATTTCCATATTATTCGTCCATTATTTTATAAATATAGGTATGGTAATCGGTGTATTGCCTACCATTGGTATTCCGTTACCGTTTTTTAGCTATGGTGGTTCTGGATTGTTGTTCTTTACCATCTTGTTATTCATATTTCTTAAAATGGATACTAATAGACTAAAAGAGAACTTTTAGAATTTCCAAGCTTTTGGCTTTACGTCAGATTCGAAACTACTTTGTTTATCTTTTTCAAATTGATAAAAGAAATCTATTCCGGTGAGTTCCTCTATGTAATCTACAGGAACAAGAAAGCTTTCTAAAGGTTTCTGCTGTTCAACACCCTTCATTAAGAACCCCAAAACCTCTAACGCACCACGATTTTCCCTTGCGATAATTTTATAAAAGTATGCTGGCACAGCAACATCCTCCTCTCCTATTTCATCCAACCCAGTGGTTAATACGCCTCCGGTAAACACATAAAGCGTGTTATACCGCTTGGCCCACTTTCTAGTTTGCATTTCTAACCTGTTCCATAACCCAGCGTTAAACTCGCGATCCTGCGGACTTATATTACTGGTATAAAATGTTTCGTTGTATGCTTGTAGTGTATATCTGCGATCACCAGCAGGTACAAGGTGCCCGCGGTCATAACCAGAACCTTTATAATTGCGCCAGTCTGCAGATTTTGTGGTTACATACGGGTCTTCTATAAAATAAGGTCGCTTTCTGTCGTCATAGGTCAAGTGTTGCTTTTTAAGTACATAAGCCACCCATTCTGCCTGCTCATACCCTTCATTATAGGACAGCGAAAAATGATTGTGATGTACTATTTCTCCTTTGGTAGAACTAGGCAAATACTTACTTGGGAGCTCAGAACCTGTTTTGGAAGATTGTTGGTTAGAGTACGTATTTGGTGTGTAGAAGTTTTCAAAAAGCCAAAAACCAATGATGCAAACACCTATTAAAACGGAGTAAATTGTTCTATTTTTAAAGGACATACGCATTGGTCAAATTTAGCTTAATTTTGTAAGACTTCCTTTCCTGATGCGACCAATAGAGGAGTAAAAAAAATGAAACGAAAAGAAAACTTATGATGATTACTTGGAAAGATGTGATTCATTTTTCGGTAAGCGGAAACCCGATACCGGAAACAAGAGTTGAGAAAACCGAAAACGAATGGAGGGATTTATTGACTCCAGAGCAGTTTAGGGTTACAAGAAAAAAAGGAACCGAAGCACCCCACTCTGGCGCTTTATGCAGCACCCATGATGCCGGAAAATATGAATGTATCTGTTGTAGTACGCCGCTGTTCGATTCTACCATTAAATTTGAATCAGGAACAGGATGGCCAAGTTTTACCCAACCTATAAAGGAAAATGCCATTAAATACCATAAGGATAGTTCATTTGGAATGGTAAGGGTAGAAGTGCTTTGCAATACCTGTGATGCTCACTTGGGCCATGTTTTTCCAGATGGTCCAGAGCCAAGTGGGCTGCGGTATTGTATTAACTCGGAATCCATGAAAATAATAAAGGCCGATTAATATGAATAGAACAGCTAGTGAAGTTGCCACCGTTGGTGGTGGTTGCTTCTGGTGTACCGAAGCCGTTTTTCAAGAAGTTAAAGGAGTATCCTCGGTCGTTTCAGGCTACACAGGAGGTACCGTACCGGGCAGACCTACCTACAGGGAAATATGTTCCGGTTTAACAGGACATGCCGAGGTGGTTCAAATCACCTATGACCCTAGCCTTATTTCCTACGCAGATATCCTGGTCATCTTCATGACTACCCACGACCCAACTACCTTAAACAGACAAGGGGCAGACAGGGGTACGCAGTATCGCTCGGTCATCTACTATCACAATAAGAAACAACAAGATATAGCAGAGGCCGTAGTAAAAGAAATAGGTGCCTATTACAGTAATTCCGTAGTTACGGAAATCAGTCCAATAGACACCTTTTATGAGGCGGAGCACGAACATCAGGACTACTATAAAAATAACAGCTCGCAAGGGTATTGCCAAGTAGTCATTAACCCAAAGTTGGCGACTCTCCGCAAACTACATGCAGATAAATTAAAGGCATAAAACAAAAAACCACTCTAAACGAGTGGTTTTTTACATTCATATTCCTAAGAAATTCGATTAGTTCTTTACCCTACTTGCCAATTTCATGTTTCTTAAATTATTCATTTTTAAATCTTCCAAAACGTTTACAGCTTCCTCTACGTAAACATCCTTGGCCAGGTTCTTGTGCCATCGGTCTCTCTTTTCGCGTAAAACGGAATCTTGCACAAACAATTCTTTCTCGTATCGCAAAGACTCAAAAGTTAACTTGGAATCATAATCAGATAGCTTTTTAAAGAGGCTAGACTGTTCCTTGTCCTTTTCTTTCTCTTCCTTGTATACTTCATAATTGAGGGAAATTTCTGTTTCGTCCTGTTCCGACTTTAGCCATTTTGCATTTTCCTCAATCAATTTTATCTGAGGATTGGCAGCCATACGCTTATTACTATTTTCAATAGTTTTTTCATAATCAATATAACCATCCCATATGGTATACTCCGCAGGTGAAATTTTATCCCATTTTAATGGATTTGACTGATCTTTTTCTCCTAAATCGATATAACTATATTTGTCCGGGACAACAACATCACTTTTAACGCCTTCCAATTGGGTAGATCCACCGTTTATTCGGTAGAATTTTTGGGTCGTTAATTTAATGGCGCCCAAATCTCCGTGTTCGTTACTGCGCACAATGTTGGACAGAGGTATTACATTTTGTACGGTACCTTTACCAAAAGTTTGTTTGCTACCAATTACAATTCCCCTTTTATAATCCTGCATTGCCGCTGCCAAAATTTCTGAAGCCGATGCAGACAACTCGTTAACCAGAATAACCAAGGGGCCGTCCCACTGCACTCGTTCATCATTATCATCGTACACGTCTTTCTTTTCTCCCCCCGAACGTACCTGAACAACGGGGCCGTCCTTAATAAACAATCCGGCCATTTCAACAACTGTTTTTAGCGAACCTCCTCCATTATCGCGGAGATCCAATATAAGACCTTCCGCACCTTCTTGCTTTAATCGTTCAACTTCTTTGGCTACATCGGATGCAGCATTTCTTTCGCTGTAATCCTCAAAATCAACATAAAATTTTGGTAGGTTGATTATCCCAAACTTTTCTTCTCCCTTTATAATGTAAGCAGATTTGGCATAGGACTCCTCCAGCTCCACTACATCCCTAGTTAAAGAAATCACTTCCAAGGACCCATCTACCTTTCTTACCGTAAGATCAACGATGGTGCCTTGCGCTCCCTTAATTAGTTTAACAGCATCGTCTATGCGCATTCCAACTATATTTATTGGCTCCTCTCCATTCTGTCCTACTTTGATAATCTGATCTCCAACTTCCAAACGTCCATCTCTCCAAACTGGACCTCCGGAGATAACCTCTACTATCCTTGCTCCTTCTGGCTTCTTTTGTAAGCGAGCACCAATACCTTCAAACTTACCGGACATGCCCATGTCAAACTTCTCCTTCTCGTCTGGTGCAAAATAAAAAGTATGAGGATCAAATTCATCTACAATTGTATTAATGTACTGTACGAACCAGTCCTTTCGTTGCAGGTCATCTACAAAATCAAAGAACTCATCTAAAGTAGCCTCGGTAGACTCCCTAGATTCCTTCTCTGCCTGTTCGGGGGTATGCGCGCTATGGTCGTGATCATCAAATACACCATCTTCGCTCTTCTTTTCTGCATGAATCAACTTGGAATCGTAGTTACCTAAAGTAGCATATTTTAATTGCTTTCTCCACCGCTCCTGAAGCTCTTTTTTACCGGAAGCAAAAGATTCTTCATCGTATTTTATACTTATACTTTCATCTTCATTGTAATCAAAAGGCGATTTAAGCACTTCTTTGTAAATTCCTTTAGCGTCCTCCATACGCTCCATTAATCTTGTATAAACCAAGTTAAAAAAAGCAATATCCGTATTTTTTATCTGGTCATCGATTTGAAATTTATATTGTTCAAATTCTGCAATATCTGAAGCAAGAAAATAACGTTTTGTAGGATCTATAACATCAATAAAATCCTCGAATACACTCACCGAAAAATCATCATTTATCTGCTTCGGTTCGTAATGTCCCTTTTCAAGAACATATGTAATAAGATCCAATAGCAATTTATCCTTATCATCGTTCTCAAAAGATTTACTGGTGAAACTGCACGAAGCCACAGCAACTAACAACAATGCAGAAATGTAGACTAAATTTCTTTTCATAAAACTGTTTTTTGTTTTCTTTTTCAAAATCATCGGGGTTTAAAATACTCTTTTTCTATGCCTTAATCCTCTAAGATAGAGAAAAAACCATGCCAAGTTAACAAGATGACTTTAATTTTTTGTTAAACGCGACAAGCGTCCAATCCTGTATAAAAACGTATTTTTACCCAGCAAAGTATATTGTATGAAAAAACCCTTGATCTTAGTGACCAACGATGATGGTATTACAGCTCCAGGACTTCGGACCTTAGTAAAGCTCATGAAGGGATTGGGAGATGTAATCGTAGTGGCACCAGATAGTCCACAATCTGGTATGGGACACGCAATTACCCTGGATAGCACCCTCTACTCCAAAAAAATGGCCACCGATACGGATGACACTGGAATTGAGGAATATAGCTGTAGCGGAACACCTGCGGATTGCGTTAAGTTAGCCTTGCAAGAATTACTGGACAGAAAACCAGATATCTGCGTTAGCGGTATAAACCATGGATCCAATTCCTCTATAAATGTTATTTACTCCGGTACTATGAGTGCTGCCATAGAGGCAGGTATCGAAGGAATACCAGCTATTGGATTTTCCCTCTGCGATTACAACTGGGATGCCGAATTTTCGCACTCCGGTACGTATATAACCGAAATTGTAACACAAGCATTGAGCAACGGAATTCCTAAAGGCGTAGTCCTCAACGTAAATATTCCAAGGCTTAAGAAGGAGGAATTAAAAGGGGTGAAAATTTGCAGACAGGCAAAAGCCAACTGGAAAGAAAAATTTGACAAACGGACCAGTCCAATGGGCAAGGATTATTATTGGCTAACAGGAAAATTTGAATTGTTAGATAAGGGAGAAGATACAGATGAATGGGCATTAGCAAACGGATTTATTTCAGTTGTTCCCACACAGTTTGATCTTACCGCACACCACGTTATCCAGGAATTAAATTCTTGGGGACTTTGATTCAGTAACCGGTAAAAGGGATGAGTTATTAAGGTGAAGCGGATAGCCGAAGAAATTATGGATCTGAACTTGATATTTGTATTTTAAATTATGAACAGTAAAAAAGAAGTGATTATTGGTTTTTTAGTAGGTATTATCGCGAACGCTACGGGAACAATCCTTTATATTCTCTTATTTTCAGAATTCAGTATTATGGAAACCTACAACGCAGCGGTAACACAAGGCCATGTAGGTAGCCTTTTAGCCTTAGGCGCTTTATTAAACTTAGCAGCGTTCTTTGGTTTTCTGAAACTAAAACGAAACCAACGCGCAAAGGGCGTTCTAATAGCAACAATGCTTACGGCGTTCATTATTCTCTACTATAAGGTGTTTTAAAATGAAATACTACATTATCGCTGGGGAGGCATCTGGAGATCTTCATGGCTCCAACCTTATTAAAGCTTTAAAACGAATAGATGCCGATGCAAATATTCGTTGTTGGGGAGGGGACTTAATGCATCAGGCTGGCGGAAATTTGGTAAAACATTACAAGGAAATGGCCTTTATGGGATTCTTGGAGGTGCTTATGAACCTCAATTCCATTTTTAAAAATATTGCCTTTTGCAAATCAGATATTAGCGACTTTCAACCAGATATCATCGTTTTTATTGATTACTCCGGATTTAATCTCCGGATAGCCAAATGGGCGAAAACCAAAGGATTTAGGACAAATTACTACATATCGCCCCAACTTTGGGCTTCTAGAGAAGGAAGAATAGCAAAAATAAAACGTGATGTAGATGCGATGCACGTTATTCTTCCCTTTGAAAAGGAGTTCTACAATAAACATAAGTACCCGGTTAACTTCGTAGGACACCCCTTGATCGATGCTATTTCTAATAGAGTAGA
>CAZUIE010000102.1:12515-13700 GCA_964620945.1 uncultured Maribacter sp. | reverse complement strand
TAGTAGGCCTATCCTTGCCAGAGGCAATGCTGCTTAAAAAAGTGATGACCTTAAAATTGATAGGCGTCTTTTTTGGGGTCGTAATGCTCTGTATCATACTTTCAGGATATCTTTTTAATATGATTTTATAATTTAAAAACAGTAATAAATGAAACTACTTAACACGGTCTTTATCCTAACGATAACAGCCTTTTTGGCTCAAAACATAAATTCCCAAATCGTCCCCAAAGTGTTCACCAAAGGAGCAATGAAAGACATGGGAACTACATACGACCTCAAGGTTTGGTTGGATACCCTACCTGATAAATCAAATTTGTTCGCCATGGGTCCCTATGATAAAATGAAGGGAGAGATAACAGTTTTTAAAGGGAAGCCTTTCTTTGCCTCTGCTTTTACAGAAGGTAAAGCCGTTGTAAGCCAAAGTTGGGATATCCGTTCTCCATTTTTTGTGTACAGCAATGTAAAAGATTGGGAAGAATTTCAGTTGATGGGCACCATAGGTAGTGTTGCAGAAATACAAAAAAAAGTAAGCGAAATAGCGAAGGAGCAGGGCTATAATTTAAATGAACCTTTTGCTTTTAGGATTGCAGGGGAATTCGATGAGTTAACCACTCATATTGTAACGCCCCGAAGCCCAGAAATTGAAGGATACAAAGCGGACATAAAATCTCAAAAATTCATTCTGAAAAATACACCAGGAGAACTATTGGGCTTCTATTCGGAGAAACATCAAGGAGTATTTACGGGTTCTACCAGCTTTGTACACGTACATTATATTAAGGACGACCAAACTTTTATGGGCCATTTGGATGAAATAACAACGGCCAACAAAGCCTTGAAACTATACCTACCAAAAAAGCAGACCGCCATTAAAACAGGTATGCGGGTAAACGACACGGATTTTTCAAAAGGGCGCTTGGGAAATATTCAAAATATTGATTTGGACGACCTCGTGAAATTCCACGGCCATCTTTGTGATGGATTGGTAGTGGGCCATCTTGCCTTGAAACAGGCAATGGCTGAATTGTATCCAGAAGGTACTGTTGACCGCACCAATACGAGAATCGTAAGCAAACCTTCACCTTGCCTAACCGATGCCGCTATATATTTGACAGGTGGTAGATACCAATATAATTCATTTTACGTTTCGGATTCTATTGATGGACTGTTTACGGTACAGCGTCT
>CAZUIE010000102.1:0-12415 GCA_964620945.1 uncultured Maribacter sp. | reverse complement strand
ATAATTCATTTTACGTTTCGGATTCTATTGATGGACTGTTTACGGTACAGCGTCTAGACACCGGCAAAACCATTTCTGTACAACTGAACAATGGGGTAAAACCAGGTGAGATTGATAAACTCGGAGCCAAAGCGGTAAAAGGGGAATTATCCGCTTGTGATTTGGGAAAACTAAAACAACTCGAAAATCGCTTTTCGCATCAACTACTGTCTACAGCTCCAAGAAAAAATTTCAGTATAACAGAAATAGTGGATTTTGAATGGGACCCAGAATTAAGAAATGACTTTGTAAAAACAGATATCCTTAACAAAGAAAAATTAAAATGCAGTGAATAAGTAACAAAGACAATAGAAGAATTAGTACTAAAGAGTTTTTGAATATACAATCATTCGCAATTGGGTGGAGTCATAGTTTCGTAAAAGGAATATGGTTTAACGCTCTAAATGAATACTAATCTTCAAAACAGATAAAATTAATCATGTAAAGCATATCAAAAGAAACCAAAGAAGATTCAAAAACCAAAATAGTTGCAGAAATGCACCACCAATGTCCCATGGATTGCGAAGATGGCAAAACCTATTCCAAGACAGGAAGTTGTCCGCCTTGTAAAATAAAGTTAATATTAGTGTCCAATGATACGACGATAACCAATAACGTTCACAAAGACGGGGAGTATGCTGGCAAGGCTATAAGTGCGCTTGTGCCAATTGGCCGGAACAATATTAAAAGGACTCCTTTGATATAGTAGTATTGCAAAAAGCTGCTGAAACCTTAAATCATTACGTTGTTTCAGCAGCTTTTATATTAAATACTACTCCAAAGGCACTTTAAAAAACAAAATTAATAGATGCAAAAGCATTACGGCCCGGAGCAAATATGGGGAGGTTATTTCCTCGTACCGATCGCGCCAAGTGTTCATAGTAATTGTCATCGAATATATTATTCACCCCGAGCGTTATTCGTGAAGCATCTGTTAATTCATAGGCCAACTTCACATCCAATAAAGAAAAACTAGGCGTAGTTGTCTCGCCATACTCGGTCGAAATCCGTGATTGCTCCAGTACATGCCTAAAGGCAAGTTCGGGCTGCAGCTTTCCCTTATTGTAATTTCCTATCAGCGTATATCTAAAATCCAATGGTGCAATTTCCGGCAAAGGTTCGTCCCGTTCCAAATCTTGGGCATAGGTATAGGCCATTCCTACTCGCTGCTGTAGCCCTAATACAAGTTCTTGTGTCCAATTTACTTCAAAACCGGCTTTAAAAGCGTCCTCAATATTCACAAACTGTCGTACGCCAGGGCTAGCAGGTATACGTGGGGTAAGATTAGGATCAATTACCGAAGAAACAAAATCTTGAAGGTATCCGGCAAAGAAATCTACGTTCAGATTTGTTGAATTTTTACGCCAATTAAAGGTCAAATCCAACTGATTATTAATTTCGGCGTTCAATTGAGGATTACCTATTAACTCATAAGGATCTTGGCCTACCGGGAAATAGTTGATAAAACGTTCTGTTAGTCCTGCGCTACGTTGCGCTCGACCCAACCAAAGTCCCATGGTCAAGTTTTCTGCAAGATTCTGCGTTGCCCCTAAGCTAACACTAGGATTAAACTGTGTCACTCGTGCATCATCATATACTAAAGAGAATTCGGGAGTAGGCTCATCAATATCGGCACTATTTAATTCTAATCGGGTTGACAATACAAATCGTACTTTTTCAAAGTTTAAATGGTATTCGCCAAAAACAGCTGTTTTATCAATCCGGCCGTCCTGCCATGCATTATCCCTTACTGTGTTACCGGCATTAGGCCCCATTAAAAATTCTCGTGTTCGAATACCCTCGGCACCTTCTCGCCTATAATCGAGCCCTGCAAAAAGATTGGAAGATTCAAAATTCCATATCCCTTCGGTTCTTCCGCCATAATTGGAGGTTTTTGCGTTTGTCGCTGCGTTTAACATTCTGGGGTCAAGCGGTTTGAGCAAGTTATCCATAAGGTGATCCACAAAGGATGCAAAAATGGTCGTATTCCAAGACGCTAGATGGTCTTTATCAAAAGTAATATCATGTCTGGCATTAAACATCCAGGTATCGTCTTCCCTTAAATCCATAGGTAGTGCGGGGAAATCAGCGTCTCTAGCAACATTGTAAATGGCAGATATACGTAGTTGGTTATCTTCCGCAAATTTAAAGCCTAAATTTGTCCCAAAGCTACCCCTGTTAAATTCTCCGTTTACTACTTGGCCATTTCCTGCGGTGTAATCCTGACCTTGAGACCACGAACCAAAGAGCGCAACATCCTGGTTATTTCCGCTAAAGCCAAACTGACCTTCGGTTCTAAATATAGAACCATTACCCTCGTATCCGCTAGATACTCTTCCATACATATCCTGCTCCTCTGTAAAACGCAATTTTACCGGCACAAAATTAATCGTAGCCCCAAAACCAGTTCCATAACGTAATGCATGCGGTCCTTTTAACACCTCTATACGATCGATCATGTTTGGTGCCATCTGACTTGTAGGGGGATCCATTCTGTTAGGACAGGCTGCAGTCGCACTTTGTGCACCATTTAGCACAACGTTCAACTGATCGTACTTAAATCCCCTGAATACAGGGTCAAATCCATAACCACCACCTTTACGAATACTGTTTAACGCCGGATTTTGATTCAACACGGAAGTTGCATCATGCGCCAAACGTTCCTGATAATCCAATTCTAATTTTTCAACCGGACTTTTATTTGGACGAAGCGCAATAACCGTAACCGGATACAAGTTTACGATACTATTTTGACGATATAGCACTTTGTTTTGAATTAGGGCCAAAACCCCACTATCGTCCAAGCTCCATTTACCGTAATTAATATGGGAAAAATAAATGGATGAACCGGATTCATATTCAAATTGAATATTCCCATTTTCATCGGAAATACCATTTTGGATGCCATATTCAAATGTTGCGCCTACGATAGCTAGAGCGTTATCTCTATCCAATAGTCGTACTGTACTTTTTTCTTGTGCTTTTACTGCTATTACATTAAAAATTAGCAATAGGGCAACAAGCAGCCCCATTGACTTAGTTTTATAAAAATTCATAAATTATATGTTATGATTCAACAATGGTATAGTGCAACCGTTCTTGTTTGAACTGATTGTGCTAAAATTTTAAAAAATAAGTAGATGTAGTTATTAGACTAGCAAATCTCTGGTGGTTGAATCAGATCTAAAATATGGGGAGAAGAAAATAATTTTTTGAAATAACCAATCGGTTCCTTTTTGGAAAAGCAAAACACTAGAGAAAAATCTAAACCTAGTAGGGCTTCAAAGCAAATGGGCTGAACCTGCTCCACTGAAATTCGCCGCTGTTCAAAAGGGTTTTTACCATCATCTTCGGTTTCCTTTGCCAGCTGTTTTGCCAAGTAACACTTACCATCGCAATTCAACTGTGGTTTGTCCTTGTTTTCACAGAGGACATTTGCGATATAATCGTAGTTAACAATGTATTCTGCTACGGGCCAAAGAGGCTTTAGCAACATAGTAAAGGCTATGAAAATGATGACTAAACTTTTCATAGGAGCAAATTTATAACCCTTAAGGAATGAAGAACATGATAAAAGTCATAAGGATGAAATAATAAAGATTTTTGTATCCTTTATTCAGAATGGTAAGCTTTATCGGTAAAAGGTTTCGTCTCAGTACAACTTTGACAGGAATCCAAATTTCTACATTGATGCACAAGGTAGCTCGTTCCATTATCCTGATGCCTTTCAAGGGAGGAGAGATATTCCATCAATAAAAAAGCCTCTCATTTCTGAGAAGCTTTTAGACTGTACAGGCGGAGAGACTCGAACTCTCACACCTTGCGGCACTAGATCCTAAGTTCAGCATTTAAACATATCAAATTCAATAAAATTAATTCAATTATTTGATTTATAACACTTTATAATTTTACTTGAATTCATTTATATCCAAATAATACCATAAAATGTGTTACCTATGTGTTACCCCGAATGTTTATCTTTATAAAAAATCGTTAAGATATGGCAACCTTAAAAACAGTTTTACACACGAAAACCGACTCAAAAGGAAACAAAGATTTTAGACTTGCTCTGAGGCTCACTGTAAATCGTAAACGAAGTTATTACCATTTGGGACAAAAGGTAGACCCGAAATTTTGGGACGAAAAAGCTGGAAAAGTAAAGTCTTCCCATTCAAGAAATAAGCAGTTGAATAGGTTGATAAGAAAGAAATTTGATGTGATTGAAGATATCATATTTGAAATGGAAGCTTCGAAACAGAATTATTCCGCAAAACAAATTATAGACTCCATCAGAAAAAATACCAAGAGACAATTGTTTTTTGAACTTGCCGATGAGCATGTTGAGGACCTAATCGAAGCCAACAATCATAACAGAGCTATTTCTGATAGAAGCAAAATAAACAGAATAAAAGAATTCGCTAAAAAGCGCAACTTCGAATTTGAAGAAATTGACGAAAATTTATTAAAGAAGTTAAAAATATATCTCCGAACGACGGCTGGTCTATCTGAAAGATCAGTTATGAACGTCTTCGTCATGATTCGATTACTTTATAACAAGGCTATTAGCAGGAAAATTGTAGATAGAAAGTTTTATCCGTTCGGGAAGGATAAAATAAAAATCAAGTATCCCCAGACTATTAAAATAGGTCTAGATGAAAATGAAATTTGTAAAATTGAAGAACTCGACCTAGTACAAGGAACTACCGTATGGCACACGCGGAATGTTTTCCTGTTTTCATTTTACCTCGCAGGAATAAGAGTTTCTGATGTGTTAAGAATGCGATGGAGTGATATTGTATCGGACAGGTTATATTATAAGATGAGTAAAAATAATAAGGCCGACTCTCTGAAACTACCTGCACCGGTGCTTAAAATCTTAACATATTACAGCGAAGATAAAATAACCAATTCCGATTATATTTTTCCGGAACTTAAAACAATTCCGCTCAAGGATTCCAAGGCTGTTTACACAAGAATAAAAACGTCTATTAAAAGACTGAACGACAATTTAACCAAAATTGCCGACCTAGCCGAAATCGACAAGAAAATTACTAATCATATTGCACGCCATAGTTTTGGGAATATTGCCGGAGATAAAGTATCACCTCAAATGCTCCAGAAATTATACAGGCATACTCATCTTAGCACCACAATAGGTTATCAAGGTAACTTTATTCATAAGAATGCTGATGAAGCTCTAAACGAAATAATCAATTTTTCTAAATAATCCTGGAATTGTAAATATCCACAACGATGTAATTTTTTCTGTCCCATAAAAAGTTTAATAACGAAGCTAATAAAAAAGACCAACAATGGGACACTCTATGAATAAGCCTTTAGTTATACGAAGGAGTCCAATAAAACGGCCGTGACTGTTGTACAATTCCAAAGCCCTATAAAATTAATAGTCTTTTAGTTTTAATAGTACTGCAAATCAACTAGTTACGATATCCAAAAAAATGAATTAATATACGTATTCATTATTTTTATGGTTCTGCAACAGCCACGACCGTTTTCGGGAATTTGACGTTCTTCTTTTTTTATTCCTGCAATCCTCCCTTTTAGTTAAAACTGAAAGCCATTCAGCGCATCCACCAATTCCGTTTTTTTGTTTCTGCTCAATGGTATCTGTCTTCCCTGAACTTCAACATTTTTACTATTGAACTTCTCGACCTTTTCTAGGCTCACGATATAGGATTTGTGGATCCTCAGGAATTTATCCTCCGGCAACTTTTGTTCAAAGGATTTCATGGTAGATAGTACGACGATATTACCTTCATCCGTTACCAGTTTGATATAGTCGCCAAGGGCTTCGATCCATTTTATGTCGTTAAGAACAACTTTGCGTTTTTTTAGATTGCTTTTCACGAAGATATGCTCCTCATCCTCGTTCACTTTATATATCTGCTCATATTTAGCTACTGCTCTCTTGATAGAAGCATTAAAACGGGTGAAGTTGATGGGTTTGTGAAGGTAATCCGTTACGTCGTAATCAAAGGCCTTAAGGGCGTAATCCGGTTTGCCGGTAATCAAAATCACCTGTGGTCTGTTGTTTAAAGACTCCAAAAGATCGAAACCATTGAAAATCGGCATTTCTACATCCAGTAAAATAAGATCTATCTCATTGTTCTTGATGCCGTTTATTGCTTCCATAGCATTGTTGTATTCAGCGACCAGTGCTAGGTTCGGATGATCGTTCACTAATCTGGCAACGGCCATTCGCTGCATATACGAATCGTCTACAATTATACTTCTTAATCTCATAAGGGGGACACTATGTGGTTAAATCATGATCAAAGTACGTAAGCAGCATTCTCCACCACAATAAAAGATGTGAAATCGGTAATACATGTTGTGTAAATGGAGATGATCATGGTTTCAAAGATTTGGTTAAGTTCATTCGCATACATTATTACTTCAAAAAAATCTAGAGAAACATAATCTCTTTAAATATTTAACTTTTGGGGTTGTACACCGCAACAACAAGCTGAACATAATAATTTTCATAGTATACTTGATTTTAGTAAAATTATTAAGGATGTAATATTGAAATTAAAATCTAAATAAAGGATTAATTATGCTTATTTAAAAGATTTCGCAAAAGAACCATTTATGGCTCTTCCGATTTCATCGACCGGTTTTACATCCCGGACTTTTTACAAAACGTTGGAAAAGAGACTATTCATTTATCTTTGGGTATGAATTAATTACTCATTCGTAATGAACAAGTCGATTTTTGAATTTACTCAAATGGATTGTCCTTCAAAAGAGAATTTGACCTTGATGAAGTTGGACGGAATTTCAGGGATTAGAAATCTAAATTTCGATATTCCAAACCGTAAGCTGACGGTCTTTCACTCGGGAGATGATTTTCAAACGGAACAGGCAATACTTGGTTTGGGGCTAGGGGGAAGAAATTGACCACGGAGCATACCGACCAAGTTGACTTTGAAGAAAATACAAATCAAAAAAACTCCTATGGGCCTGGCTGGCCATAAATTTCGCTTTTTTCTTGACCGAAATGACAACTGGCCTTATTTCAAAATCAATGGGCTTGGTTGCGGATAGCCTGGACATCTTGGCGGATTCATTTGTTTATGGAATCAGTCTTTTCGCAGTTGGGGGCACTTTGTCCAAAAAAAAACCGATTGCGAAAATCGCAGTATATTTTCAAATAATACTTACCGCTTTGGGATTTCTAGAAATATCGAGAAGGTTTTAAGG
Organism: uncultured Maribacter sp.; assembly: GCA_964620945.1. GTDB lineage: Bacteria > Bacteroidota > Bacteroidia > Flavobacteriales > Flavobacteriaceae > Maribacter. The sequence continues at coordinate 5,152 of CAZUIE010000102.1, read as the reverse complement.
GAATGAAAAACTACCCGATTTCTACACCATAATCGTTATATCCGTTTTTGCTCTCATTGTAAATGCTTTCTGCCTTTATTTACTCCAAAAATCAAAGAGCAAAGAAGATACCCATATGCAAGCTAGCATGATTTTTACATCAAATGGTTTTATTATAAATCTTGGTGTTATCATTGCGGGTCTACTTGTGCTTTGGCTAGATTCGGGTATACCCGATTTGGTCGTTGGTACTATTGTATGCATATTGATGGTACAGGGGACAATACGGACTAAAACTCGGAAAATAGCGTATGTAGTACAGAATTTGAACTGTCCTATTAAAACAACCATTTATAGGGCCAGTATGATATATAGGAATACAAATAATAATGAAGGACTAGTCAATAAGGAGAAGCAACAACAAACTTGTTTTACCCTAAACTCTTGTATTTACTTCGTCTGAATTGTTAATAACCCGAAATTCCCAACCTTTTTGAGAAATATGGAACGGTACCATTTGAATCGTTTTGACACCGGATAAAATCCGTCGCATTAGATTTGGTTCGTTATATACTGTTCTAACATAAACAATTGTATATCAGTTTTTTGTGCATAACATTACTTCGGGCGAAAGGCCTTGGCATTACTTTCTGCCTACCTTTATCCAAAGAATTCTACAAAGGAAAACAAAAGCGCTTTTGTTCATTTAACAATCTCAAAAAGAAACAAATGGACAATTTTTTAATACTGGAACGGCTGGACCGTTTGGAGCGGCTGATGACAGCCAATAAGGAGGTACTTACCTTCGAGGAGACCTGTGACTATACCGGAATATCAAGAAGCTATCTCTATAAGCTGACGGCCTCAGGGAATATTCCGCACTCCAAGCCAAACGGCAAGATCATCTTCTTCGAGAAGCGCAGATTGAACGAATGGCTCCTGCAGCACAGCGTAAGGCCGAACAACGTGACCAGTGGGGAAGACCGAAAGGATATCCCCAAAAATGGATGGCGATGATCGGGGACGGGCATAACCAAAGACTGTACCATGTAAGGGAGGCCAAGAAAAAGACGGTATACGACTACGCGTTGGAATATCTGGAGGGCAGGTACGACATCTCCTATAACGAGATATCGCATGACTTCCAGATAGCCTTTAAAACCTCAAAGCAATGGGAGTATCTGAACCTGAACTCCCTTATCATAGAACTTGCAAAAGCAGGCATCGAAATTCCCAACGGGAAATTGGAAACCCTTATCCGTTCGGAATGCATTCCCAAATGTAACCCCATAAAGGAATATTTTGAAAACCTTCCGAAATGGGACGGGGAAAATCATATCCTGAAACTCACCTCCTATGTGCCCACGTACGAACGAGAGGCCTTCGATTACCATTTTGAAAAATGGTTGGTACGTACGGTTAAATGTGCTTTAGAAAAGAACTACTTCAACAAACAGGCCTTTGTACTCTCACATCAAGGTCAAAACTCCGGAAAATCCACTTGGTGCCGATTTCTATGTCCGCCAGAACTGGCGGAATATCTGGCGGAGGATATCAGTAACGATAAGGATGCACGGATACAGCTATGCCGGAACTTCATTTATAATCTAGATGAACTGGCCGTGCTTTCCAAAAAGGATGTCAACGCGCTGAAATCCTTTTTCTCCAAGACCTTCATCAATGAACGGTTGCCCTATGATAAAAAGAATACCACCCTGCCCCGGATATGCTCCTTTGTCGGTTCTACGAACATGGCATCATTTTTAAACGATGAAACCGGCTCCGTTCGTTGGCTGTGTTTTGAGCTGAAGGGAAAGATAGATTTCGGGTATTCAAAAGAAGTGGATATAAACGGGGTATGGTCACAGGCATACCATCTGGCCTATACCGAACCAAACTACAATCCCGAACTATCCATAAAGGATATCCAGGAGAACGAGGAGCGGAACAAGAAATACACCAAGTTGACCACGGAGGAGGAACTGGTCTCAAAGTATTTTGAAAAGTCGGATGACCTGAAGGATTTTGTTACCGCTTCGGACGTGTTGGTCCAGCTTAGCTGCCTGAACCTTCGCCTGAACCAGATTAACCTGGGACGGGCATTGTCTGGCTTCAACTTTCAAAGGGTAAAACATCCCAAGCGACAGGTGTACGGTTATCTGGCAAGACCCGTCTTCGCGGATAGCCCTTGGCAAATGGAATTTTCGAAGAAACAGGAATAACACCTACCTAGTTACCTAAGAGGTAGAAAAGTCAATAATAACAGGAGATAACTCAAGGTAGGTTCTTTAACCCCTTCTTACCTAAGTATTACCCATCCTACCTAAAAAGGTAACATAGGTAAGCACAAAAACCAATCCGACCTAGATAAAAGACCCCGTAATTATTGGGTTAGGTAGGAAGGTAACCGGAATTCAATAAAAAGAAGCTGATGAAAAGAAAAAGAACAAATAGGCTAACGTGCGAAAGAGCCCGAGCTTTTCCCATCGAAAGGGCGCTGGCAAAACTAGGGCACTTTCCGACAAGGACGACCTATAAAGAAGCTTGGTTCCCGAGTCCGTTCCGCCCCGAAACCCAAGCCTCTTTCAAGGTGTGCAAGAAACTGAACAGATGGTACGACCATGGTGCAGGAAAAGGCGGAAATGTTATCGACCTGATATGCCAGATTACCAAGGGAACCGTTAGCGAGGCATTGGAGTTTATACAAAACGAAACGACTCTTTTTTCTTTTCAGCAGCAACCGATTTTAAGGAAGGAAAACTGTATCGACGACAAGGTGTTCATCGCAAAAGTTGGGACACTTCAACATCTCGCATTGTTGGGCTATATCAAATCACGGGCGATAAGTATTCAAATCGCGAAGAAGTACGTGAAGGAAGTCCATTATACTTTTAAAGGAAAACCGTATTTCGCCATCGGACTGAGGAACGGTTCCGGTGGTTGGGAGCTACGTAACAAGTACCTGAAAAACTGTACAGCACCCAAAGATGTCACCCATATCAATAACGGCCACCAAAAACTTACTGTAACCGAGGGCATGTTCGATTTACTGTCCATCGTAGGCTACATAGGGGTCATGGAACAAGAATCGGATTTTTTAATACTGAATTCCACGGTTTTAATCCAAAAAGCAAGCTCGATTTCAAAGAGGTATACGACCGTTGAACTCTATCTGGACAACGATTCCAATGGTAGGTCGGTCACGAAAACACTAATGGAACATAGGGGTGCCAAGGATATGTCGGGAATTTATAATGGGTATAAGGACATGAACGAATGGCAAGCTGCGAATACGGAATATGCTATCGGGCAGGGAATTCAAGATGTGTTTTTGTTGCCACAAAAACAAACTTGCTCTGCTCCCGATGGTCGCAAAGAAGAAATAAAATGAAAAGGACCTATATCAAATTCCGGTGTTCCATCTACGAAAAAAAGCTGCTCGTAAAAAGGGCTGAACGTGCCGGGATATCCCTTTCGGAATATTGCCGCAGTACCGCTTTTGGCCAAACCGTAGTCGAGAGGCTTAACGAGGAACAACTGGAATGTTATAAGACCTTGATCATTTACAAGACCAACTTCACCCGTATCGGGAATATGTTCAGGAAACGGAATCCCCGTCTGGCATCAGAAGTCGAACAATTGGCAAGGGAGATAGGGGCACATCTTAAAAACTTCAGAAAATGATAGGCATGGGAAAGTCCATAGCACATACGGGAGCTTCCATGTCGTACGGATGGAACAAGGGGAAGGATGCCGAAGTGGTACTCTGCCAATATGTGGCCGGGGACAATGCACAGGAGGTTACGGAAGAATTCAGGATCGCACAGGAGATGAACGCACGCTGCAAGAAGAACACCCTGAGCTTTGTCCTAAGCCCTACGGTAGAGGACGGTAAAAAACTGGACAATGAAAAACTCCGTGAGCTGACGGAACGCTTTTTAAAGGAAATGCAATTGAAGGAACGGCAGGCCATTGCGTTCGCACACAGGGACAAGGAACATACCCATGTACATCTTTATGTGAACCGAATCGGTTTTGACGGTAAGGCCTACAACGACGGTTTTATAGGAAAACGGAGCCAATCGGCGGCTGAGAAGGTTGCCAAGGAAATGGGGCTTACCACGGTAAGGGAGGTACAGCTAGAGCAGCAATTACAATCGGTAGCCATACGCAACGAAATAAGGAGGATACACGAAAGGACAATGGCCAACGAACGGCTGAAGACCTTGGATGCCTATATAAAGGCGATGAAGGCTCAGCACGTAGCCGTTGTGCCAACTATTAACAAAGCGAACCGTCTACAGGGCTTCCGCTTCGAGTACAAGGGAGAGAGTTTTAAGGGCAGCGAGGTGCACCGTTCCATGTCGGGCGGCAAGTTGCTTAGCGGACTCTCCACGGATATGGAAGTACAGAAACGGTTGGAGAAGGCTCCTTCTATAAACATCTCGGGCAAGGCCTTGGAGCTGAGTTCCAATATGGCAAGCGCACTTGCAAAAAAAAGAATCAAGCAGGTAATTAAAAAAACAATAGATACAGGGATAGGGTTTTAAAACGAAAACAATGGGATACAAAAAACTCGACGAGATCATGGAACTGCTCACGGACGAACTGGACGGGTTCAATAAGGCCCTGGCAAAACTACAACGGCTCACCAAGAACGTTGAGGAAATCAGGATACTTCCCGACACTTCTGAAATCGAGAAACTGTTGGAAACGCATTTGCAACGAGAAAAGCAAAAAACATTAAACCTTCAGGAATCCGTCCATTCATTGGAAGAGCGGTTGGCAAAGGCTAGCGTGGTATCCAAATTTCAAAAGTGGTTGCACTATTCCATTTGGGCAACCTCTCTGGTCATCATCGGCTATCTAGCTTTTAAAGTTTCCGGGATAGAAGAAATCCGGGAGGAATCTTTTTCCGAAGGGAGGCAAGAGGTCATCACTAGCCTAAGGGATTATTTCGACCAACACCCCGAGTATTATGACGATTACCAACAATGGCTCAAAAAAAGGGACAGTGTTCCAAATCGAAAGTAGCATGCGCCCTATTTCGATTTTACCTTACGCTTATCTACCGGAACACTATAAAATCGAAACAGGATCCATGCGCAGATAAGTTATGGTAAGTATTCTATGGACTTTCCAAATAAAATTCCACCAATTTTAAAATAGGTCA
>CAZUIE010000101.1:0-13718 GCA_964620945.1 uncultured Maribacter sp. | reverse complement strand
AGCGCATCTGACTACGAATCAGAAGGTTACAAGTTCGAATCTTGTCAGGGTCACTTGATTATCAAAGGGTTACAGAAACGTAGCCCTTTTTTAATTCGTCATTGTAACACAATTGTAACACTTAACGGATTTTAGCTTCTTTTTTACGGCTTCATAATTGTTTATTAAACGGTTTTAAGCAAGTATAAATCTCAAATATCACTAAGAAAAATTGGTTACAAAAATGTATATTTAAGGACATTCGTTAATCTGGATTTTTTTATGGAATTAATAATACTGGTATTTTGGATTGGTTTTTCCGGGTTGGTAGGATTGGTTGGAAAAAGTAAAACTGTTGGCTTCTGGGGTACGTTTATTTTATCTTTGTTACTATCCCCTATAATTGGATTAATTATAGCTCTAGTTTCAGGCGAAAAAAAAGTGCCTAAGGTATTAGGTAGTGTTTTGAATTTAGAGAAGGCAAAGAAAGCAGAACATAGAGGGGATATTCAAGAGGCCATAAAGTATTATAATGATGTCGTTTATGATTTACAAAATGCTCCTAAAACAAAAGAAAGCATCCTAAGGAAGCATAGGGAAAAACAACTTGCTGAAGCCCAGTCAAAAATTAAAGAGTTAAATAAGCTGGCTTAAAATAAACTGTGATTATTCTTATTACAGTTATTGAATTACAACTGTTAAAAGTCTTAAAGTACAGTTTATAAATGTTCATTAAATACACCACAGGGCAGCTATATTTTACTAGGCACATTGCTGTACCGATTTAAATTATCACCTTCTATAAAACTGCCTATCTCTAGAATTTTATTAGTGGGTGTATCATACATTACCTCAACCCAAAAACTAGATAAAGCATAAAGAACATAGGTAATTCGACCATCTTTCACACTATCAACGAATTGACCTTTAGTAAATACGGTATCATACTTATCATGATCGGAAAGTATGTTGAAATCATAAATACCCATATTACAAGTCTTTAAACACACTACTAACTAGCTCTTTATAAGCTTTTACCAATTCAATTTCATACTCTTCAAATTCAAAATTATCTAATTCCCATAATTCTTTTGAATTAATTGGGGTCATTATTTTTTTTGATTTAAGTTCCTTTATTGACATCGCCCTAATATCATTACTAGACAAAAGAATTAACAATCCACTTTCGTACCTATAGCCCTCAATCAAATCCTTATAATTTAGAACACCATTTTTTCTATATTTGACTTCTACATAATTGAGATTATCATCGCTATCCGTAACCAAAAAATCTGGCATTGAACGTATTTCTTTACCTATTTTACTAGCTGGATTATAAAAAGAATCAGGTAGGTTTGGCACAGTATTTTCCATTCCAAATTTAAACACTTCAAATTCACACGAAACAAGTAGTCTTTCAACAATAACTTCTGCAAACTTTCCTTTTATTAACTGATAATTAAATATCAAATTCTTAGCAATTTCATTTGCTCTATACTTAGGATTGTTGTCATACTGAAATTCATCCCAACAAACATAGCATCTTGGTTTACCATTATTTGTTATCTCTCCGCAATCAATACATTCATTCATTCGCTAAGCTACATTGTATTAATAATTAGTACTAAATACCCATTGGTAAACCTTCGTAGGATTCAATCATCATGTTACATTTGTTCAGTTCGTTCTTAAGGCTATCAACCTGTTTCCTAAGTTCAATATTTTCATTTTCCAAAACTTTTGGGTCAATAGTGGAATTGCAACCGATAAAGAATAAGGACAAAATTAGAAACCTCATCCCTCATTGTTTAAAAAGGTTACAAACCTATCAAGATCTTCCCTATTGTTTATTATGTGTGGCTGACCGTTGTAATCCAAAAAACCATTTACCTCCCCAACAGCCTTACTTGGTTTGAACAGTTTACGTATATCGATGTTTAGATGCTCTGCAATGTCTACCAATAAAACGACCCTTGGAAGCCTTCTATTGTTGATAGCCATCCATAGACTGGAATATGAAATATTAGCCTCCTTTGCAAGTCGTGCTGCTGATATTCCTTTCTGCTCCAACACTTCCTTTATTCTTAGTATTTCGCTGCCCATTACATTTGAATATTTTGAGTGATTACTAAAAGTACTGAATTTAGACGTTTTTATTAAATAGGGTTCGATGAATGCTTTTAAGCATATTGCTTTGAACATGGATAATCTGATATTATTCTCCGATTAAGTAAAAAACCGTTCTTGCGGTTGGTCTGACTTAAATGCGGTTCATCTTTGGCATGTGCTACTTATCAATTTTTTCATCCGTTATACCCAATAACCTATAAAAGAAGTAGTGTCGTCCTGACCTTTGCACCTAATTTTAAACCCCCGAACATGAAAACAGTTTTACTACTAAAAGAAATTTATAGCGAAGGTTTTAGAGGCCTCGGAAACTACATAGCCAAACGCTATTTCAAGTTTTTCGCATGGTTCAGCTTTATAATGTTTATCGTGGTTCTTTACGCTTTTATCTATAGAATAGCTACCGGATTTCCATTTGACTAAACAAGATACATGAAACAACCTAAGTTTAAACATAAAGGATTTCTTTTTGTATCGACCTGTTTTGTGTTGGCAATGTTGTTCTTAATAATAGCCCGGTTTTATTTATGAATTTCTGTTTATCGGAGGTCTTATACCTGAAGAGCATCCGGAACGAAATATGATAGCATTCTAAACCCTTAATGAAAGGGTCTTATCACGATTAGGGAAATTATAGCGAAAATTTGATATTAAAAATTGGATTAAATCCATAATTTTGGATAATGTCCAATATTGTGGTATTTAGAAATTACGATTTAGCATCAATTCGCCAACTTCTTAAAGAGATAGGTAAAGAGCGCTATGAGTGTGCTTTAAAGGACGAAAACATTGTACAGAAGCCTTTGGGCATGGAAGGTTTTTTTGTGGAATACGAGGTAGATACAAAGGAAATAAACCTATACTATAAATACCCTTCTAAGATTACCCTTTTTATTATGCCGGTATTAGGTTATTGGGGTGTTCCCGTTAAGGGTTGGGAACTACACCGTAAAGAGAGGGATTCTATAATTTAATCATTTAGTTTAAACAAATACTATACTAATTACAATTACTGTCTTGCTCATGTAATCTTAGAGCTTCAAAGCTCGCCTCATCCCAATCTTGACCTTCACAGACCCTTATTTGATACCCCCTAACTGTTTCACATGGACAATCAGCAAAAGGCCCTTCATCGGACGTATCTGATGTCTCACAAGAAATAAAAAACAAAAAAATAATTATTAAAAATATTTTACCCATTTAGCTAAAATACAATTCGTAATTTTTAAACCAAATAAAACAACTTCATAATGGGAATATTTTCAAGCAAACAACTTACTGAAAAACAAATTGAAAAACTTAATGATATTTTACCAGAAAAATTCAAAAAGCAGGTTTGGCTTGAGTCTGATTTTAAAGGTGAATCGGGTCTTTTTTATCGGCTTACTGAATCCTTGAGGTCGAACTCACAATCGAATAGTAATGAATTGAAAAAGTTACAGTTAAAAAAAGATTCATTAACAAGCGAAATTGCCAGTAAGATTAAAATTTATAACACAATTCCTAATGATTCTGAACAATTAGGGATGATTGATGTAGGGATAACAACTAAATTTGGAGCTAGTTCAACAGGAGATAGATTTGCAAACGGATTAATCGGATATGCTATTGAATCTGCTATCGACGATGCATGGACTAAAAATGATGTTCAAGATAATGCAGTTAACGATGTAAAATTAAAATTGCTAGAAAAGGCTAGGTTGGTTTATCCTAATTGTAATTTGATATTCAATTATGATGTTGATTTTCGAGAAATCGGATCTTCGGGAAATGTTTTTATTTACATGAGGGGTACTGCTGCAGTTGGAAAAAATACAGTATTAGACGATGCGGAAGCAAGAGCAAAAGAAGAAATAAAGCAGATTGAAACTACACTACAGAATAACAAAAATGATATTGAAAAATTGCAGGCAATTGTTAGTAAAATACCAAAAAACGCAAAGGAAATAGAAAAGTTTTTAGGTTAATTCCAATAATGGGCACGAATATCTTCAAATTAAAGTTGACTTAACTTATTCAAAGTTGAGTGCTGGTCCTGCTATCCCTATGGCTAGCTTGAACTGGGGCAGTACATTTTCGTGGAGGAAGTTAAAAAAAGCATTTAATTTTAAATCTATCTGCAGGTTATCTTAGAATTAAATTATACCTTACAAGTATTATGGAGAAAATCAGAATATTTTGCTAGTATGTAAATAGTAAATCATTTCAGGTCCAAACGTCATTAGGTAGTGTTACTGTATCCAATATAAAAATTTAGTCTTGCTAAGTTCAATTATAGAATTTAATACTCTTACGACATTAATAGCATACATAGTAACTGTACTCCTAATAACGATAGCAATAGTTATTATTAATAAAACTAAATACAAAACAATGGCAAACGGAAACCAACAAACATTAGAATCGCTTAGGGATCAGATTAATGCAGGCAAAGTGTCAGAATACCAACCAATTGCGCAGTATTACGCCATAAATCAAACTGGAAATATACTTGTTTCTTCAACGGTTCTGCAGGAAACAGAGTTAAGGGAGGAAGTGGTAACAGAATTTCAGAAAACTTCAGTTCTATTTGATGCTATAGCTACCGCCATTGCACTTACGGAAAAGGAAAATCCAACTTATAAGGATGCGAGCGGGAAAAATGTAAAACTGGGTCTTTTTCATTATGATTATATCTCGAATTTGATGAACAAATCCAAGTTTTTTGTATTAGTGGAAGAAGAGGTTAGAGAATATCAAAAGAAAGATACTAGCGTAACTCTCGATTTAGATATGATCTCTCAGCTTGTTGGAGACTTTGCACTAGAGGGAGGAGTTAGTGTAGTTATGCAAAGAGTTCTTTCTTCTATGGGGGGTAAAGCAGGAAAGATAAAGTTGGGTGGCACAAAGACTAGACAACAAGTAAAACTTGGTCATATTCTTTTTGTAGTGGAAGACATTATGGGGATGCCATTAGTAAGTATACAGGTGATGTCAGCAAGTCTTGATGATATTGATACTGTTGTTGGCTTTGGTTGTGGCAGCTACGAAAAGCATGATAAAACAATAGATGTCCTTAGGGAAACATTCATGTTTATAGACCCAGAATGGATACAGAAATTTGCTACCGGTTTTGTGAAGCATACAAGAGACTATGATATTCTAGTAAACGAAATCAAAGATTCTATTCAAGGTAATAATACAGGAGGCACAGGAGGCACAGGTGGCACAGGTGAGACGGGAGGCACAGGTGGTACAGGTGGTACTGGTGAGACGGGAGGCACAGGTGGTACAGGCGGTACTGGTGGTACAGGCGGGACGGATAGTTGAAAACCAAAAGTCAATTAAACGTAATAATGACAAACGAATGGATAAAACAGTTATAAGTTCATTTGTAGAAGTAATTTGACCCCTGCAAAAAAATAAGAAATATTCTTTTCTTTCAAACAAATATGATACTTAAAATATGACCAACAGTGGTAAATATTGGGTTGCTTGGGCGAATGAGAACGCCAGAAATAGCCGTAAAATAGAAGATTTACAGCCAAATTTTAGGGCGTGTATACTTGAGTTTATGCAGGCCCTAAAACAAGCAGGGGCATCAATAACGATCAATACTACCAAAAGAAGTCCAAAAAGAGCTTACTTATTTCATTGGTCTTGGAAAATTTATATTGAAAAATGCGATCCTTCGGAAGCACAAATTCTAAATGGGGTAGATATTAAATGGGACCATGGAAGTATAGAAGAATCCATTAATTCCGCTCGAGAAATGGTTGAAGGTTTTGGTTTAGCAGTCCCCCCTAGATCTGTTGTTGCACCTTCAATGAAAAGTAATCATATTAAGGGAAAAGCCATTGATATGGACATTATTTGGAATGGTATTATTAATGTAAAAGACAAAAAAGGAAAAATAGTTGAATTAACTTTCAATGAAAATATCTTGGAAAATAAAGAGTTAATTGAAGTTGGATCTACCTATGGTGTTTACAAGTTAGAAACGGATAAACCACATTGGTCATATGACGGCAGATAATAGTTTTAAAATACTTAAAACACGGCTGTTACCCATACAGCATAAAATTTATTTAAGTAAAATCTGCTTGGATTACCAAATAGGGTATACAATAAGCTAATAGTTACAAAAAGTACTGCTGGTATTCGTAATACATATTTAAAACAAATAACTAAAACTGTATATTATGTGTGAAAAAAAAGATGGTAAATTTACTTGGAAGGAAATTGCAGAAACAGCAAAAGACGACGTAATAGAATTGTTATCTTCCGGCGAGGCGGATATGACCAGTCCAGAGCATGTTTATAACGACGTAAAACGGATTGTAGCAAAATTAGAAGAAAAGCAGTCAAAATAGTAAAAGACCGTGTGATAATTATTTATCAGCATCTGTCGCCTCGATGCGCTTGAGGCAATATCATTATTATCAATTCTTCCATGACTATCCAATAACACCATTATTGCGATGGGTGATTTGAAGTGAAGAAGAATATTCAAATAAAATGGAATCTTGAATTGTCGAAGTAAAACTGCTCACATCAAAGAACTAAAGCAAAAACTAAACAAATAAAGGCATATCCAAGCCTTTTAAACGATAATTGTTCCATAGGTCTCTAAATCCCTTTATTATCTCTTCTTTGTCCTTAGAGGGGTCTGCATAAACGCCAAAGCCATCGGCTAACACACTGCAAAGCTCGGCATTATTTAGCTCGGGTTTTGATAAGAATTTCAGTAACTCGTCAATACTATTTATTAGGATTCGTTCCATTTCCCAGAATGATTCTTTTAATTTCTATTGTCTTAAAATCCTCGTTTGTTTTTAGTTCAGTAGCCTTTAAAGTAGGCAACACGAACTTTGCCAGTTCAAGTAATACCTTAACCCTATCCTTTGGTTCTAGTGCTGTAATGTCTTCCTGTATTCTGGCAAGATTAGTTTCAAGTAGTTGTTTCAAACTTTCTCGTATCTCATGGGTTACTTTATTAGGTGTTCCTTTTCTAGTAGATAGACTACCCGCTTTTTTTGCTGTTTCTGTTGTAAATGCCATAATGTTACTTTTTGTTACTTTAACTTATTAATCACTTCTTTTAAGGGTGTAATAGGTGTAATTCTTATGACACCCTCCATTACACCTAAATCATGTTTCAACCTACTGTATTATAGGTATTTACAATCAGTATTACACCTATGACACCTATTTTTAGGTTATTTATACTATTGATATTATATTTTTTAAATATTTATTTTTTACCCATTTCTGTATTGATTATTAGGTGTAATAGGTGTAATGAAACTACCAAACCACCAATAAAATATAATGTTTCAAGAGTTTTAACGGGTGTAATAACAGTGTCATCTCTATTACACCCATGACACCTAAACACCTAAAATTCCACATTTTCGACCACCGCAACATTAATACCCTTCCATTTTCTATTGGTCTGCGAATACTCAAAATCCAGTCGGTTGTACTTCAAATACGTCTGAATCAACCTTTTTACATTATTGTTGTGAAAATACTTGTCGTACCTTAAAGGATTGCTAGGGTCTTTGTAAGCTATCAAAAAATCGGAAACATTAAAACCGTCCGCATACCCGCTAACAATATTGAATATCCGTTCAAATTCATCCAGCACCGCATCGTTATTGAAGTGAGCAATAAAATTATCATAGTCCTTGTCATATTCCATTGGGGTCAGTCCATTCTCTAAGTAATCAGCCGTACATCTACAAATAAAGCTGTAAAATCTGTTCCATTCATCCGAATCCCAATCCACAAAAAGAGTTTGCTTAAATACCGTTTTGGGTGTTCTGTTGATATTAAAAAAATCAGTAAGCTTGTACTCAAGGAACCGTCTATTTGTCGAGATGTTATTTTTGTCGAACCTGACCGCCCAATTTGTGGTGATAAGGAATTTTGGGGCTTCTTTGAAACTTAGATTTTGTGCTGCCTTCCCTTTCCGTTGGCAGCTTATCTCGCCTAAAATATTTGTGTACATAGCATCATAATTAAATCCGGCTGGGACGTCATCCAATACATACACGCTCACATCCTTGGTAAGGTCTGCAAAGTTGTGTATGTAATCCGGCCTAAATTCATCACCACCTTTTATTAGGGTCTTTTGAACGTGTGAAATTGCATTTGTGATTATTGTTTTGCCACGGCCACCGTTACGGTTCAAATCGTTTGCACCTTCATCCGATAAGATTATTGCAGGGGAAAAAGCGGAATCCTTGAAATTATGGCACAAATAACCCAACATGAAACGAAAATTATCAAAGGTTGCTAGGTCATCATCCGTCAACTTTTGGGTGCGTGGGTCTTTCCCTGTACAGGCCATCTTTAAAAAGGTTTCAAATACACCTTCATCTACCGGGTTGTAATGAAACTCCCTTGTCTGGGTTCCGTGAGGTGCAAAGAAACCATTTACATCTTTGTACTCTTTTCGCTCTAAGTCTTTACTACCTGACTTGTAATTGAAAAATCCATTTTTAAAGGGTAGTCCGAAACTATCCTTTTCATCTGAAAAATAGACCAGGGGTTTAGGCTCTAATAGTAAGAAAGCTCCGTAGATAGTGCCTGTTGCTTCCCTTGCAATCCTATTTTCGACATCGTATGTGTCGTACTCGTTAATATTGTTTTTTAGAAACGGTACTACATCGGTTTTGTGGTTTATTGGCTCGACCACGTTATTTGAATCTTTAAAAATAGTAACCCTGTCATTTTCCTTTTCGGTAACCCTCACAAAATTTTCAGCTTCAAAAAAATCCGCATACTGTTTTGGGCTTGTGGTCAACTTTCCCAAACCATCAAACTCGTAAAAACTTAGTGTATCGTTAATAATGGCAGGCTTAATACATTCCTTTATGGCAAATTCTACCGGCTCAATATTTAGCGTAGCACATTCCACTTCTGCAAGAACGAACACGCCATCATGCAGCCGTACATAGTTTTTTAAATCGTTGGCTTTTACAAAGTCATTGATTGCTCTTTCCTCCATTAAAACCAGTTCTTTGAACAAACCTCCTTTTGTGTGGAATCTACTATCTGTGATAACCTCATCCACCCTATTGCCGTACACTGTTCTCAATGAACCCCGTGTACCTTGCAAGGTGGCGTTTTTAATTCCACTATGGGTATTGAGCAACATATTGAATTTGCGCTTGTCTATAAGGCTGTAAACATCTTCTATACGCTTAATATTAAGTTGATTATCAATAAAAGTCGGGTAAGCCCTTTTAATATCAAATTCCTTTACCTTTACTGGTAATTCACCACGTAGAACACTTGGGATTGACGTTAAAGGATTATATTCTCGTCCATCCTTTTGTATTACGCCAAAAAATGAATCATACTGACTTTTATAGAATCCGTTTAGTTTTAGCATCATAAACAGAACATACTTTTTATACGCTTCCAAATTGAACGGCTGATATTCTTCTTTATCCGCTTTTTTGTAATACGCTTTCAACTTACCAACGTCATGTCTAAAGAATTTTAGTTTTAATTCTTTGCCTTTGCTGTATGAATCCAAGTACTTGAAATAATCGTTTTCACGCAATGGATTTGAATTTATAAAATTGAAGTAAAGTATCATGCAACTATCAAAAGGTGTTCTAATGTTTACACTTCTTTTAATAGCATCGGACAAATTAAAATCAATCTTTCGGCTCCCTGTTTCGCTCTTAATCCTTTTAGTAAAGGATTTCTGCCATTCACTAAATATGGAATAGTAATTACTCCTTTCCATATTAAAATAAATTAAGTTGGTTCGACTTCGGGAATAGGTTTTGGTTTGTCGTAATGTACCAAGCCCAACAATTAGTTATTTTACATCTTTGGCGTTTTACCTCCGCCAATAAACCTAATTTTTCCAAATCTCGCTTATACCTTGTAATACATTTTTGAGGTACTCCAGTTGCTTTATAAACCATCGTAGCCGTTGCTACATTATACTGCAAATAGTAAAATATGGTTTTTAATTGTGTAGCATGATTACTACCTTTACTTTGCCTTTTACGTGGGTTGTTATTGTGGTTTTCCATTATTTCAACCCATTTTTCTTGTTAGACAAATAGGCTTCTGCTTCCTGTTTTATTTCAGCGTTTGACTTTTTACGCCCTTGTTTTATCCAGTCAATTATAATTTTGCGGTCAAAATACAAGCGTTTTCCCTGCTTGCATACACCGGGTATTTCCCCTTTAGAATGTTTTGAATAGATGGTGGGCTTGGTAAGGTGCAATAGTGCTGCGACCTCATCAATGGTCAAGAGCTGTTCGGATTCTTGGGTCGGTGGCTGTTCCTGCCTTTCAATAAAAAGGCGTTTGAGTTCGCTAACTTCTTTGGTCAGAATTATTACCGCTTTGGGTAACTGGTCGAATGTTAAATTTTCCATTTGCTTACTTGTTTTTTATTAAACTTTCAGCAATGTATAATGACTTAAAACCCTCATAAAGAGGTTAGTAATGTTAGTATAGGTTTCGTAATTTTCGTAATAAAATAGTAGACTTTTTACCTTTTTGCCTTGTATTCCCTAGACCAGTTTGTTTGTATTATTTCTGTTTTATATCCTTCAAAAAAATCACCTAAAAGGGCTGCGTATTCTTTTTGCCTTTTGTATTTCTTTTGCGAAATATCCTTATAGTAAGTATAAAAAACTGTATAAATTTTCTGCTTTGTTGGTGTATGTTTTAACTTAAAACGTGTTTCAGGTTTTGTTTTCAACTCAAACGCTGCTGTCAAATACTCATTCAATTCTTGTTTGGTTAAATATCCTTTATCCACTAAACTAGTTTTAAAGTGTTTGTATATTTCTGTTGGTTTAATATTATCAAAGTTGTTTTTAAAAGTAAATGTTTCCTGCTCGGATATTTCCTCTCCGCTTTTTTCACCGGTTAGGGTTTCATTATTTATTTTAGCCAATTTCAATACGTTCTCCATTGCCTTAGCTAATTTTGCAATCTCTGCAAGTTTGACACCACCGATGAATGATTTTTCTTCAGTAAATATTGGCGCGGGAAAATTTTCTTTTGAAGTTGACTGTTTTTTTCTTTCTAATTGTCTTAGAGCACGATTTTTTTGTTCTTCCGTTCCATTTGCCCTGTGAATTAAATTTTCCTTTTCAAAAAAGTTTCTAAAGGCTGCTTCATAACTATTATCAATACTTTTTTCCCATTTTTTTAATACGTTCAGACAACCATTGAAGAACTCTCCTTTGGAATAATATTCTTCTTCCGCTTTTTTAAATTCCCTGAAAATGTATTCCGCCAAATAATTTGGCTCTGCCTTTTTGAGTGCATTAAAAAGTAATAATTCGTAATTCATTTGTCTTTTATGGTAATGGTGAAAATCGTGAGGGATTAAATAGAGTCATATTTAATTGGCCTTTTTAAACCCTGCCGTCAATACATCTGTTTCTTTTTGTATTTGCTCATTCTCAAAGCTATCTAGGTAACTTTCAGTTACGCTAACATTACTATGTCCTAATAGTTCACTTATCATTTCAATCTTAGCCCCTGAACGCTTTAAAACGGTTGCGAAGCTATGCCGTGCGAAATAGGTGGTGACATTCTTATCAATGCCTAAATCGGCAACAATTTGCTTCATGTACTTGTTTATGACCTTGGTCAATTGTTGATATGCAGCCCTTTTCTGTTCTGCGTTCATATTATTGTTGAGGTGGGGAAATATGTATGCTTCCTTGTTAATGGATGGTTGCCCCCATTTTTTTATGATTGCCATAGTTTCAGGTTTCAGGGCTACCGAAATACGTCTGCTTTCCTTTTGACTGCGTTCAGTTTTAGCCCGCTTGTAAGTAAGCATATCATTTTCTATGTCGCGCCATTTGAGCAAACAAAAATCCTTAACGTTCATACCATTGCACAAATAAAGGAAAAGCCAATAATCCTTAGCCATTTCCCTATTACTTTGGGGTTGCGCTTCGTAATTATAGATACTGCTAATTTCATCAACGGTCAAAGCCTTTTTGGTATTCTTACTTGTGGGAATTGAATACTTATTTTTTTCCTTTCCAAATGGATAAACGCTCCTATCAATATTTTGTAGGTTGTAAATAGCCCTTAGGCTTCTAAGATAAATGCCTACGGTGGTAACGCTATTACCGTTCTTTAGCATCCAATTTTCATATTTTTTTAAAAAAGTAGGGGTAACATCGGCAAAGGTCAAATTCTTTTTAAAGTTCGCTATACTGTTCTTTGCACAATTATAACTTACCGCTGTGCCTATTCTGTTTTCAAGTTTCAAATTGGCTATGTACTTATCAAAGGCAAAGGAAACACTATCCGCTGTATTGCGTTCGTCCAAAAATTCATTCTCAAAGGCATCAAATGAAAATACATTAAGAATATCGATTACATCGTTCGCTTTCTTTTCAAAATACTCTATTCTGGTTTTTATTGCTTTTTGTTCCGCTGTTTTCCTTTTGCCGTAAAATATTTGCTCAAAACTTTCAGGGGTCAAATCCGTACCGGTTGCGAAGTATTTTCGTTTACGATTGTAGGTTACTTTAATCTTTAGGGAACATAACCCGTTTTTTTTGGGTCTATTCTTATCTAAATAAATACTCACTTCCGCTTGTTTCATATCCCTAACTATATTTTGTAACACATTTGTAACACAAATATAGTGTAATAACACAAAACAAAGAAGTAATATTTACAAACAAAAGTATTTTAAAGTCAATAAATACGGTACTATAATGTATTTTATTATTAATATAATATCTGTTTGTTTTGTGAATGAGATATGACTACGAATCAGAAGGTTACAAGTTCGAATCTTGTCAGGGTCACTACGAGACAATTTCAACAAAATAAAACCTTGCAAATCACAGATTTTGCAAGGTTTCTTTAATTTTGGACCGGTACATTGTATAAAGATTCTTCGATAGCCATTGTCGAGGCCATATAGCACTAATCCTTTCGTTATATAAACATTACAGCACAGCCTACTCCATGATTTTTATACAAAGATTTCGCAGCTACAGGTTTCACCAAGGACAATAGATTTCTCTACCAAAACTTCCCCGTGAATAGCATTATAACGGATTAAAACCAGAAGTTAAGGCAGCCGAATAATCCTAATAAATCGCGCAGCCCTATGGTTCTTTTTCCCTATTGGTCATGGGTTGATTTTATCCCATTATTTTTTGTTTTAAACATACGCACCTTTAGTTTATTCCAAAATCAATCTTCTACTGTTTTATTTGAATATATCCTTCATTTACCTCGATGAATCCCGCCACTATACCACAGTCCATGTTATTTGCTTTAAAGCAATAAGGACAAAACTCTCATTTTTGTCGTTGCTCTCTTCTTATTGATTATTTTATCATCTTTTGCTAAAATATCGGTATTCTCAGTCTAGGAATGTTCCAAAGTTCTAGTTGAGGTGTACCACAAGCCTACAATAGTTCGTTTTAAATTTTTCATCCTAGGCTATGCAGTGCTTATTTTATGCCAAATAATATTTCTTCCGAAGCCAAAAGGAAACCCGGACCAATAGAATCAATGCCGGAACCTCCACCAAAGGTCCTATTACACCCGCGAAGGCTTGTCCTGAATTCAAACCAAAGACCGCAATAGCGACCGCAATGGCCA
>CAZUIE010000100.1:12363-13734 GCA_964620945.1 uncultured Maribacter sp. | reverse complement strand
AAGTGAATTTGTTTTGTTTATTTTGCCATTATATTATGGCGGTAAAACAAACAGTGTACATCTCTATTGGGAGTAATCTAGGCAATAGAAAACTCAATCTGCAAAAAGCTATTTTTCGTATGAACGAATCGCTTGGTGAAATTACCGGTATTTCCCCGATATACAATTCACCTTCGTGGGGTTTTGAATCCGACGATTTTCTGAATGCCTGCATACATCTGGTAACAGACAAAACTCCGGAGACTTGTCTTGAACTTCTAATGCAGCTAGAGAAAAGCATGGGCAGGGAACGAAGTTTTGGACAAGGATATAAAAGTAGAATTATAGATCTAGACATAATATATTACGGAAATGAAGTTGTAGTTTCAGAAAACCTAGCTATACCGCACCCAAGAATAGCCGATCGTAGATTTGTACTACAACCTTTAGCGGATATTGCCCCGCAGTTTTATCACCCTACCCTAAAAAAGGATAGCAGAAATCTGCTGCAGGAATGTCGGGACAAAGGAAAGCTCCAAAAAACTCAGGGCAAACTCTACAAAAACAGAACAGCACTTTTTACGAGTCTGGAATTTATAACCATAGAGGGAAACATTGGTGCTGGCAAAACCAGTTTAGCATCAAGGATTTCCGAAGATTTCAATGGAAAATTGATATTGGAACGTTTTGCGGAAAATCCTTTCTTACCCAGTTTTTATGAAGACCAGGCACGATACGCTTTCCCTTTGGAAATGTCCTTTCTGGCAGACCGCTACCAGCAGTTCTCGGACGATACCAACCAATTTGACCTATTTAAAAACTTCATGATCAGCGATTATGATATCTTTAAATCCCTCATTTTCGCTAAGGTTACCTTGCAAAAACAGGAATATGAATTGTACCGTAAAATATTTAATTTTATGTACAAAGAGGTTAGAAAGCCCAAAATATACGTTTACCTGTACCAGACTACTGAACGGTTATTGGAACAAATAAAAAAAAGAGGACGGGAGTATGAACAAGGTATACAGGCAGAATATCTAACGAATATCAACAAGGGTTATATCGACTTTTTAAAGACCTACCCTAAAGATAGCCAGCTGATTATAGATGTTTCGGGGTTGGACTTTGTTGGCCAAAAAAAAGACTATGAACACATTTTAACATTGTTAGAAAACTTTGCCATTTCACAGTAAGATTAACATAATTTTAAAAAAATTCTTGCATAGTAAAATTGTAATCACGTAATTGTGTATTCCTTAAATGGTAAACTAACTAACTCAAACTATACCAAAAACCCAACTTCGGTTGGGTTTTTTATGTATTCAACTTAGCCCAAAAGTCCCATACCACTACCCCAACGCTAACCGAAATATTCAAAGAATGCTTGGT
>CAZUIE010000100.1:0-12263 GCA_964620945.1 uncultured Maribacter sp. | reverse complement strand
AAAAGTCCCATACCACTACCCCAACGCTAACCGAAATATTCAAAGAATGCTTGGTTCCAAATTGTGGAATTTCCAGTACCGTATCACAAGCCGCAACCACCTTTTGGTCTACACCTTTTACTTCGTTACCAAAAACAAGCACGTACGAATTATTTATTGATGGTATGAAATGTTGTAATTGCACGGATGCTTCCGCTTGCTCCACCGCGATTACGATAGTCCTTTCTTTTTTCAGCTCTTGTATAAGCGTTAATGTGTCGGCCGCATATTCCCATGAGACACTATCCGTAGCACCCAGGGCAGTTTTATGAATATCCTTATGTGGCGGTTTTGCGGTAATACCACAGAGGTAAATCTTCTCTAAGAGAAAAGCATCGGCAGTTCTAAATACTGAACCTATGTTGTTAAGGCTTCTAATATTATCCAGAACAATACTTACTTTGGTTTTTCTTGCTGTTTTGAACTGGGAAACATTTAATCTGTCCAATTCTTCGTTTTTTAGCTTTCTCATTGCAATACTTTTCAACTATCAAACTTAAATATCAACAAAAATAAGAATCCCATGGAGAATAGTATATATTCGTTACTATTGAAAAAAATAGATAGTTATTTAAAAAAGTGGTAGGTAAGGAGAAGACAAAAAAGGTAACCCCTTTAATGAAACAATATAACACCATCAAGACCAAATATCCTGATGCGATGTTGCTGTTTAGAGTTGGGGATTTTTATGAGACGTTTGGTGCTGATGCCGTTAAAGCCTCTAAAATTCTGGGGATTATTCTCACCAATAGAAACAATGGTGGAGAACGGACAGAACTAGCAGGCTTTCCCCACCATTCCTTGAACACGTATTTACCAAAATTGGTGAAAGCTGGACAGCGCGTAGCTATCTGCGACCAATTAGAAGACCCGAAACAAACTAAGACTATCGTAAAAAGAGGGGTAACGGAATTGGTAACCCCGGGCGTTTCCTTAAACGATGATATTCTTAGCGCAAAGAGCAATAACTTTTTATGTGCGGTACACTTTGGAAGAAAAAAACTAGGTGTGTCCTTTGTGGATATCTCCACAGGTGAGTTCTTGACTGCCGAAGGTAACGAAGAGCAAATAGACAAGCTTCTACAAAATTTCGCACCGAACGAGGTGCTGATTTCGAAAGCGCATAAAAAGGAATTCAACGAAATTTTTGGAGCCCAGTTCCATACCTTCTATTTGGAGGATTGGGTTTTTCAGGAAGACTATGCCTTAGAAAACCTTACCAACCATTTTAAAACCAAGACATTAAAAGGGTTTGGCGTGGACCATTTGGCCTATGGTATTATAGCTGCCGGAGTGCTATTGCACTATCTTTCCGAAACACAACACAGACAGCTACAGCATATCAACACCCTGCAACGTATTACGGAGGACGAGTATATTTGGATGGATCGCTTCACCATCAGAAATTTAGAGTTGTATCAGTCAACAAATGTAAATGCGGTTACACTTATCGATGTTATAGACAAGACAATTTCACCCATGGGCGGTAGAATGATCAAGCGATGGTTAGCACTTCCCCTAAAGGACATTCAAAAAATAAAAGATAGGCATCAAGTAGTAAGCCATTTGATGGAGAAGGAAGCATTACTTGAAAAATTTCAATCCAACATTTCCCAAATGGGAGATTTGGAGCGGCTTATTTCCAAAATATCCACTGGGAAAGTGAATCCCAAAGAGGTTGTTCAGCTTAAAAATTCCATGGAAGCAATCGTTCCGGTAAAACAATTGGCCACCGCTTCGGACAATGATGCTCTAGCCCTTATAGGAGACCAATTGCAAACCTGCGATTTACTGAGAGGTAAAATAAAGGAAATGCTGAACGAAGAAGCTCCGGTAAATGTCTTGAAAGGAAATGTGATTGCTTCTGGATATTCTGAAGAACTGGATGAGTTGCGGGGTCTTGCTTCCCAGGGCAAAAGCTACCTGGACAATATGTTGCGAAGAGAAACGGAGGCCACCGGAATCACCTCACTTAAAATCGCATCTAATAACGTTTTTGGCTATTATATAGAAGTGCGGAATACGCACAGGGACAAGGTTCCCGAAGAATGGATTCGCAAACAGACCCTAGTTAACGCCGAGCGTTACATTACAGAAGAACTTAAAGAATATGAAGCCAAGATTCTAGGTGCCGAAGAACGGATTACAATGCTGGAACAACAGCTATTTTCCCAACTGATAGTATGGATGCAAGAGTATATTGCACCCGTACAGAACAACGCGCAACTGATTGCCCAGCTTGATTGTCTTTGTGGTTTTACCCAATTGGCAAAAGAAAACAATTATGTGGCACCAGAACTCAATGATTCTACCGACATCAACATTGTCAATGGAAGACATCCGGTGATAGAAAAACAATTACCACTTGGCGAAGTCTATATAGCGAACGATGTAGTTCTCAATAGAAACGACCAACAGATTATAATGATTACTGGACCCAATATGAGTGGTAAATCGGCCATATTACGGCAAACCGCTCTTATTGTACTTTTAGCACAAATGGGTAGTTTCGTTCCTGCCAAGGCAGCTACCATAGGATATGTAGACAAAATCTTTACGCGCGTTGGAGCAAGTGACAATATTTCCATGGGCGAATCTACCTTTATGGTCGAAATGAACGAAACCGCCTCTATTTTGAATAATTTATCCGAAAGAAGCTTGGTGCTACTAGACGAAATAGGAAGAGGTACAAGCACCTACGATGGTATTTCTATAGCTTGGTCCATTTCAGAGTTTTTGCACGAACACCCGGCTAGGGCCAAAACCCTGTTCGCTACACATTACCACGAGCTAAATGAGATGTCTACCACCTTTGACCGTATTAAGAATTACAATGTATCCGTAAAAGAACTGAAGGACAATGTGCTATTTTTAAGAAAACTAACACCCGGAGGAAGTGAACATAGCTTTGGTATCCACGTTGCAAAAATGGCCGGAATGCCGCAGCAAGTCATTCAAAAAGCAAATAAAATTCTAAAAAAATTAGAAAAATCCCATTCGAACGAAGAGCTCACCGAAAACCTCAATGCTGCGCAAAAAGCCCACCTAACTGACGGGCAGGAAATGCAACTGAGCTTTTTTAATCTTGACGACCCACTTTTAGAGGAAATAAAGGAAGAAATTCTTCATTTAGACATCAATACGCTTACCCCCGTTGAAGCTCTCATGAAATTAAACGAAATAAAACGATTACTCACAAAGAACAAGAAAGCAACTAGTTAGGATTCATTATTGATGGCTTCGTTTTTAAAACAGGATTTAGCATCAATTTTTAGGATAAAATACTTTGGAATTTATAGAAATGTATTAAATTTGCTCCCGCATTCATACCGAATGATGTTCTTTTAAATAGCTTATAAACGCGAAAGTAGCTCAGGGGTAGAGCATCACCTTGCCAAGGTGGAGGTCGAGGGTTCGAATCCCTTTTTTCGCTCCAAAAAACGCTGCTTGTCAGCGTTTTTTTTGTCCATATCTTTTTTTTGGAAGATAGTCGGAGACGAGCCTTACGGCAGTCAGGCTCGAGTGGTGGAATTGGTAGACACGTTGGACTTAAAATCCAATGGACATTAGTCCGTATGGGTTCAAGTCCCATCTCGAGTACGAAGACCCTTGTTAATCGTTTGATTTTCAAGGGTTTTTTGTTTTTTTAGCTATCGTCATGGCAACCAAAGGACCTCCCAATGTACTTGCGAGGAAGTATTCGCTAATACGTACTAATCTAGGTATTGCTTAGCCATTAAGTATTAGGGACAACCTATATATTCCTTTTGCCTTAACCTCTAGAGTTACTCCTTATCTAAGACCAAAGAATTGGCTATCCCTGTAAAAAATCAGATTATCTATCTTTGATATAATATCATTATAGAAGTCAATTAGCAAGTACACAATGAATAACGATGTATTTAAAAACATAAGAGAAAAGGTGTTGTCCTATACTCATGTAGACCATCCTCAATTGGAAGACGCGCTTAATTTTTATGATGTCATTACCCTAGAAAAAGGGGAACGTTTAATTTCAGAAGGTGATATTGTAGCCTATTTCTACTATCTAGACAGCGGTTGTATCTCCTATTATAAAATGGATGATGGTGAACCGACCGTGTTGGAATTTTATACACAAGATGTTTTTTTTACAGATTTGATAGCTTATGTTAAAGGTGTCCCCTCACAATGCTATTTAGAAGCCTTGGAACCTAGTGTGATATTGGCGGTACGGAAAGATAGAGCGGAAAAATCGTTTGAGGCATCTCACCAATTGGAACGCTTTGGTAGATTATCCATGCAAGAAGCCTTCCTTAAAATGTTTCATAGAGTGGACCGAACCAACAACAGAAGTAATGATGCACGCTATCTCCGGATCTTACATAAACGGCCTGATTTATTGCAACGTGTGCCACAATACTTGATCGCTTCCTATTTAGGCATTACGCCAGTTGGCCTATCTAAACTGAGGAAACGTTTAGGAAAAGGGGAAGAACATAAGAGTAAACATCCTAAAAATCATTAATTAAAATACATCTAACTTCTAACTTCTAACTTCCTCTTTCAATCTTTGGTTACTCCAAAAAATAAATAGACCCGCGGTCAAAAACATAATTACCCCGTAAACTGCCGGAGCAATAGCATAAGCGGTATTGTTCAAAAGAATAGTGGCAATACTAATACCCAAAGTACCATTTTGAATACCCCCTTCTATAGTAATTGAAATACGTTGTTTTAGAGATAACTGAAATAGATAGGCCAGGCCATAGCCCAGCACCATGGTGACCAAGTTTAAACTCAAGGAAACCAACCCTGCTTCTTGAAGGTTCGAAAATAAAGTTGCTCGTTCCTTAAGGATAATTGCCAGAAGAACGACCACAAAAAAGATACCCGAAGCCCTTTTCACAGGTTTTTGCATTCGTAACGAAAACTTGGGACGTTTTGCGTTTAGCAACATTCCAAAGGCTACGGGAACAATCACGACTACAAACACTTGCATAATAGTCTGCAGCACATTCAATTGAATTAATGTCCCCGCACCCAATATTTTTTGCAACCCTAAATTGATGATAAAAGGAATAGTCAATAAGGTAATAAAACTACAGGCCGCCGTCATAGAAACCGAAAGGGCGGTATCTCCGTTTGCCAAGTGGGTGATCAAATTAGACGTAGGTCCGCCTGGACAAGCGGCCAAAATGATAATTCCTATAGCAATATCAGCTTGTAAGGTAAATATTCCGATTAAGGCAAAACCCACTATAGGTAACAAAATCAATTGGCAAATAAGGCCTATGATAATCGCTTTTGGCTTTATAAAAACAGCCACAAAGTCCCTAAGACCTAAAGAAAGCCCCATACCGAACATGATAATGATTAATGAAAAGGCTAAAATAGCATTAGAGACAGCGTCCATGGGCAGTAGTATGGTTCTTGTGGTTACACCCTAAATATAGGGGATTTAAAATTATATCGGAGCTAACTTTTAGCATCTAATGGATATACCTCACCTTAGAACAAATAGTACGGCAAAAGCATCTAGATACATCCCATTCTTGTTTATTAAACCAGTTTAATGGAATTGGCCAGAAATTGAATTATCTTGAGAAGGAATATTTTAAAGAGACTCCATCATGGCAAATGAATATATAGACCTAGAAACACTTAAATTTTTACTCTATCGCGTAAACGGACTTCAAGATGTCTTGGAACTACCGGATTACAATGAATATGATACCGCTTCCATTGAGATGTTACTCAACTCGGTAAAAGAATTCTCCGATAAGGAATTGCACCCTTATTTTAGGGAAATGGACGAAAACCCTGCCCATTTTAAAGATGGGGAGATCGTTGTGCATCCACAGGTAACCAAATATATGAAAGAGGCTGGGGAGATGGGCTTTATTGCAGGAGCTTTCCCTTATAAAAATGGTGGCCTTCAACTACCATCCATGGTAATGAATGCGTTGGGGTTTGTACAAGAAGCCGCGAATAATCACCTCCCGGGCTATATAGGACTCACTATTGGAGCTGCCGAATTGATTACCCATTTTGGAAACCAGCACTTGAACGATACCTACGTCCCCAAAATGCTAGAAGGTTCGTGGGGCGGTACCATGTGCTTAACCGAACCTCAGGCGGGCAGTTCTTTATCCGACATTGTAACCGCAGCTACCCCGGACGGGGACACGTATAAAATACACGGACAGAAAATATTTATTTCTGGTGGTGATTACCAAGGGGCTGAAAACATCGTACACTTAGTTTTAGCTCGGATTAAAGGAGCACCCGCGGGCACCAAAGGAATCTCACTTTTTGTAGTGCCCAAAAAAAGACCTAATGTCGATGGTAGTTTAATACCAAATGATGTGCAAACGGTTGCCGATTTTGAAAAAATGGGTCAAAAAGGCTATTGCACGACACATCTATTTTTTGGTGATAAAGAAGATTGCAAGGGTTGGTTGGTTGGAGAACCCCATAAAGGCCTTAAATATATGTTCTTGATGATGAACGGTGCACGTATTGCTGTTGGACGGGGTGCAGCTGCCATAGCAACAGCAGCCTACCATGCCTCCTTAAATTATGCCCATGAACGCGCACAAGGACGCAAATTGGCAAGTACGGGTAAAAAAGATGTCAACCAGGAACAGACTTTGATTATAAATCATCCAGATGTGCGCAGAATGCTACTATTGCAAAAGGCGGTTACAGAAGGATCCTTGAGTTTGGTATTTTTAACTGCCAAATATCACGATTACTCCATTGCACATACCGATGTTGAGCAACGGGAAAAATACAAACTACTTTTAGAAATTTTAACTCCCGTGGTAAAAACCTACCCTTCTGAAATGGGTAAGGTTGCAGTCGATAACGGAGTTCAAGTTTTGGGTGGATACGGTTTCTGTTCCGACTTTATCTTACAACAATACTTAAGGGACATTCGTATTTTTTCCATTTATGAAGGTACTACCGGCATACAATCACAAGATTTGTTAGGCCGAAAAGTAACCATGGAAAATGGCAAAGCACTACAACTCTTATCGGAAGAAATCACCAAAAGCATAAAGGCGAGCATGGCCCATGAAACATTAGCGCCATATGCCAAAAAATTGGGTGAAAAACTCGAATTGACCCAAAAGGTGTTGCAGTCCTTAATGGGCTATGCTATGAAAGGAGATTATGAACGTTTTTTGGCTGATGCAACTCCGTTTATGGAATTCTTCTCCAATATACTGGTCGGATGGCTTTGGTTGGATATGGGTCGCGAAGCACAACAGTCCTTAGTTACAGGTGAAAATGAACATAGCCAAGATTTTTATGCAAGTAAACTCCACACTATGGAATTTTACTTTACCTATGAATTACCCAAAACAACCGGACTAGCAGAAATTATAATGAATGGAAAAAGATTGACCGTCGAATCAGATAAAAAAGTTTTCAACTAAGATAGCTTAGCAACCCTCTTAAAACAGATAAGCATTTAGCGTAAAGCGCGTGGTGTACAGCACAAAAGCATAAATAAATGAGTATAAAACAAAGATTTGACCTTACTGGTAAAGTAGCAATCATAACAGGGTCTAGCAAGGGCATAGGAAAATCCATCGCCCAAGGTTTAGCAGAGAATGGGGCAAAAGTGGTCATCAGTAGCAGAAAGCAAGATGCCGTAGATGCCGTTGCAAAAGATTTCAAAGAAAAAGGATGGGAAGCCATTGGCATCGCTTGTCATATTGGGGATACATCGCAATGCGAAAATTTGATTTCGCAAACCATGGATACGTTTGGCCATATTGATATTCTGGTCAACAACGCCGCAATCAATCCGTATTATGGCCCTTTAGAAGGCTCTGATGAAGCGATATTTGATAAAATCATGAACGTAAACGTAAAGGCGCCGTGGCTACTTTCCAATTTGGCACAGGCGCATATGAAAGAAAAAGGAGGTAGCATTATCAACATTGCATCCGTAGAAGGCATTCATCCGGGCTTCCGATTGGGGCTTTATAGCATGACCAAAGCTGCCCTTATTATGATGACCAAAAATCAAGCAAAGGAATGGGGCCGTTATGGCATCCGGTCCAATGCGGTATGTCCGGGACTCATTAAGACCAAGTTTAGCGAAAGTCTATGGTCCAATGAAAAATTAGTCGCCGGGTATAACCAAATGGTACCCCTACAGCGTATGGCGGAACCCGATGAAATGGCGGGACTAGTAATGTTACTGGCCTCCAATGCAGGCTCTTACATGACCGGAGGTGTTTATGCAGCCGATGGAGGTTATTTAATTTCAGGATAAAACAAGCACATGGATTTTGAATACACCCAGAAGTCTTTGGAACTTCAAGTAAAATTAAAAACGTTCATTACCGAACAGCTTCTTCCTGTAGAGCGTGAGGTAGATGCCTTTAATTTAGACCCAAAAAACGCCTGGACCAAATGGCCTGGATTGGAAAATTTAAAAGAGAAGGCCAAAGCGGAAGGCTTATGGAATCTTTTTCTTCCAAATAATTATGGAGATTTCAGTGCTGGCCTCACCAATTTGGAATACGCACCCTTAGCAGAAATCATGGGCCGTATTCTGTGGGCCTCGGAAGTTTTTAATTGTAGTCCACCGGATACTGGAAATATGGAAGTTTTAGCGAAGTACGGAACTCCAGAACAGCAAAAAAAATGGCTACAGCCTTTACTAAATGGGAACATCCGTTCTGCATTTTTAATGACAGAACCAGATGTAGCCTCCTCCGATGCTACTAACATAGAAACAGCTATCGTTGCCGATGGTGACGATTATGTGATCAACGGAAAAAAGTGGTGGTCATCAGGAGCGATGGACCCCCATTGTAAAATCGCAATCGTAATGGGAAAAACTGATTTTGACGCCCCCAGGCATTTACAACAAAGTATGATTCTGGTTCCCATGGATACACCTGGATTATCAATCGTTAGGCATCTACCCGTATTCGGCTACAGCGATTCTCCCGAGGGTCACGCCGAAATTCTATTGGACAATGTACGGGTTCCAAAATCGAATATATTGATGGGGGAAGGAAAAGGATTTGAAATTGCCCAAGGCCGCCTAGGGCCTGGTAGGATACACCACTGCATGAGACTTATTGGTATGGCGCAACGGGCCTTGGAATTAATGTCCAAAAGAACGGTAACCCGTAAACCCTTTGGACGTACTCTGGATACCTATAGCAGCATCCGGCAAGATATTGCGAAATCGGTCTGTGAAATTGAACAAGCCCGGCTATTGACGCTCTCAGCAGCAGATAAAATGGACAAGCAAGGGAATAAAGAGGCGAAAGACCTCATCGCCATGATTAAAGTTGTAGCACCTAATATGGCCTTAACCGTCATTGACCGCGCCATACAGATTATGGGTGGCAAAGGGGTAAGCGATGACACACCCTTAGCACATTTTTATACGGCAGCACGGATACTGCGCTTGGCTGATGGCCCGGATGAGGTACATATGAGCCAACTGGGTAAAAACACCATTAAAAAATACGCAAAGGAGTACCCATGGCAATAATCCAAACTACAAAACCGGTTAGAAAAGGAGAAGAACTTCCAGAAGAAAAAATAAAACAGTTTCTTTTGGAACAGCATCTGTTGAATTCTACATATAGTGAATTGAAGGTAAGGCAATTTTCCAATGGATATTCCAATCTAACCTATTTGTTACAAATTGAAGACAAGGAGCTCGTGCTTCGCAGGCCTCCTTTTTCGGCCCCAAAACGCGGTCATGATATGGGTCGTGAATATAAAGTATTAAAACACCTGAATCCCGTTTTTAACAAAGCACCTAAAGTGCATGGCTTTTGCGAGGATACAACCCTCATAGGCGCGCCGTTCTATATTATGGAAAAGATAGATGGCATTATCCTGACAGCCAAAAGTGCGCATCAAAAACAGGTAACCTCAAAGGACTTTAAAACCATTGCCAATACTTGGCTAAACACCTTTGTAACTTTCCATCAAATTGATTACAAGGCAGCAGACCTCGCCGATTTAGGAAGACCAGAAGGCTATGTGGACCGTCAAGTCCGTAATTGGGGCAAGCAATATCTAGCGGCAGCCACCGATGACGTACCCGTAGCGACGAAAGTAATGGCTTGGATGCACGAGCAGCAACCCAAACAGTTTGACCATTCACTCATTCACAATGACTTCAAGTATGACAATGTAGTTTTTAAAGATGATAGCTGGTCATATATTACGGCCATATTGGATTGGGAGATGTGTACGCTAGGAGATCCTCTAATGGACTTGGGCACTTCGCTAGGCTATTGGACCACAGAAAGCGACCCTGACTTAATGAAACAAGGCTTACCCTCCCCTACCGTGATGGAAGGCAATCCCAGTAGGACGGACATTGTACAGGAATATGCGCTTAAAAGTGGAAGAAGTATTGATAACCTGATTTTTTATTATGTATATGGACTGTTTAAAATTGCCGTTATTGCCCAGCAGATATATTACCGGTACAAACATGGCCATACACAAGACCCTAAATTCGCCCATTTGAATAAAGCATCGGAACTATGTTGTAATACAGCTTGGCAAGCCATACAAAAAAATAAGATTGACAATTTATATTGAATCAACGAATCCTATAACAGATATAAAGGTTTTCTTAATAGAAGTCCAACGCTAATTACGAGAAGTGAACAAAGAGAAGCTTACTAATTTATAGATTCCCTCTTTCGCGGGAATGAAAAAAACAAATCTACCCATGAATCTAAAAAATAAAATAGTCATTATTACAGGTGCAGGCAGTGGTATCGGAGCAGCTTCGGCAAAACTCTTTGGACAACATGGTGCTATCGTTATTGTTTCCGATATACGTCTGGAAAAAGCTAAAAACACAGTCGACGAAATCCTAACGGCAGGCGGAAAAGCAGAACCGATTGAAACTGATGTAACACATTTTGATGCCGTGGAAGCTTTAATAACGGAAACTGTTGCAAAGCACGGGCAATTGGATATTATGGTAAATAATGCCGGTATCGGCGGTAAAAAACAACTTAAAACCGCAGAGCATACGCATGAAGATTGGCACAATGTCATTGCCGTAAACCAAACGGGTGTTTTTTACTGTATGCAAGTTGCGTTAAAACAAATGACCCTTCAAGGACGTGGCAATATCATTAATGTAGCTTCCTTAGCAGGATTAAAAGCATCTGGGAACAACCTTTCCTACAGTGCAAGCAAATATGCAGTAGTGGGCATGACTAAATCTGCCGCTTTAGAATACGGTAGAAAAAAGATTCGCATCAATGCGGTGTGTCCAGGTTTTACACATTCTGCCTTATTAGACCAATTATTGGCCTCAAGTCCGACTATCGAGGAAAAACTAAAACATATGATACCTATGGGACGTTTTGGCGAGGCACAAGAAATTGCCGAAGCCATTTGTTGGCTAGCTTCGGATAATTCGAAATTCATAACTGGACAAACCATAACCCTAGACGGAGGAACATCTTTATAAACACCTATGAAAAACATACTACTAACTAAAAAAGAAGGCTATACCATAGTTCAGATGAACCGAGGAAAAGTGAACGCCATTAACCATGAAATGGTCAAGGAATTGCGTGAAACATTTGCCGACCTGGAAAAAGACCCAGAAGTAAGAGGGGTTATACTTACGGGACAGCCGCACTATTTTTCTGCGGGACTGGATTTGATTGCGCTTATGAAATATAACAAAAAACAGATTTCTGATTTTTTCGATGACTTTGGACGCTTGTATGCGGAATTAGTACGATTCAAGAAACCCTTTATTTCAGCTATTACCGGTCATGCACCGGCCGGTGGGTCCGTACTTGCAGTTACCAGCGATAACCGCTATATGGCTAATGGAGACAAGTACGTTATCGGGCTCAATGAAGTGGCGGTCAACATTCAAATTAGTCAAAACTTGACTGAAATTTATGCCTTCTGGATGGGAGATGGTCTGGCTAGTCGCTATCTTTTGGAAGGCAAATTATTATCCGGAAAAGAAGCGGTAACAGCCGGCTTGGTAGATGAACTCCTACCCTTGGAACATGTCTTGGAAAGGGCCGAGGAACGGATGAAAAAATACTTAGAGGCGGATCAAGAGATTCTGCTTAATACCAAACAAAAAGTTCGGAAACACCTGTTGGACAAGGTGGACTCCAAAGCCGGAAACGCATTAAAAGAAGCCGCCAAACTTTGGTGGAAACCAGCCATTAGGGCAAAAATGGAAGCGTATGTGGCTA
>CAZUIE010000099.1:1517-13784 GCA_964620945.1 uncultured Maribacter sp. | reverse complement strand
TGTAACAAAATAGCGCTATATTAGACCCATAGAAAAAGGCCTTTCATGGATATCGCTTTATTGATTATCGGTTTTGTGTTGATGATGGTTGGTATTTTAGGTAGCTTCTTGCCTGTTTTACCGGGGCCACCTATTAGTTGGGTAGGTCTTTTACTTTTATACCTCACCAAAGCTGTTCCGGATAATTGGTGGGTATTGGGCATTACCTTGGTCGTTGCCCTTATTATTCTTGGGTTAGACTATATAATTCCCGTCATGGGGACCAAAAAATTTGGTGGTACTAGAGCCGGAATGATAGGCACCACCATAGGATTATTAGTCGCTCTTTTCTTTCCTGTTTTAGGGCTTTTAGGTATTATCATTTGGCCTTTTATAGGCGCGCTCGTAGGAGAATTACTTAATAAGGCGGATAAAACAACAGCAACAAGAGCTGCTTTTGGATCATTTCTAGGTTTTTTGACCGGTACCTTTCTAAAGTTTATGGTGGCTATTGTATATCTAGGCCTTTTTATTGCCAAAACTTGGGAATACAAGAGCGACCTTTTTCCGTATTTTAATTAATCTATCCAGATTGTTTTATCGGCTATAGGAGTTCTCGTCTGCTCTGGAAGTTCGCCGGCATAATACCCCATATAAAAAAAACCTAAACACTTCTCCCCTTCGTTCATCGGCAAAAATTCATCCATATATGCGATGAGGGTAGGTGAACTCCAATACGCGCCTATGCCCAAGGCCGTGCAACAAAGCCACATATTTTGTACCGCCATAGCGGTAGCAGCTACCTCCTCCCATTCTGGAACAGACTCCATGAGGTCTCTTTGCATACATATAGCAATAATAGCTCCCGCCTTTTTAGGGTTTTCGATTAATTTTCTAGCTTTGATTTGTTTAGGGTTGGGCGTAACATCAATGTAGGTGTTAGATAAAAATTCCCCGAGTTCAACCAACTTTTCACCTTGTATCACTTTAAAACGCCAAGGCTCGGTCTTTCTATGGCTAGGAGCCCAATTGGCAGATTCCAATATTTTTTCTAAATCCCCTTTTGCGATGGGTGTATCTATATACTGCGCGGGAAAGACAGAACGACGGTTTTTTATCAGATCAAAAATCATAGTTTACTTATTTTGCTTGAAGATCCTGCTAAAAGTAAATCCAGACAATTTTTTAACACAGGATTAGCGTTTTCCTTCTTCCAGATAACCGACAGCAGTGCACGTTGCTTCACATCCTTTAATTCCACAAATTTTATTCGCATTTGAAAACCTGACTGCAGTGCCGTAGGAATAATGGCAATTCCCAATTTATTTTCTACCAATTTAAAGATGGTGTGTGCATGTACCGATTTATGGGATACTCTTGGTTTAAACCCCGCATCTGCACAAATACTCATAACCGTATCATAATAAAAGGGGCTATATTCTTCACTAAACAATATGAAATCATCTACTGAAAAACGAGCCATACCATTGTACTCCCTTGTTAACATTGGATAGCTTTCCGGTAGCACCAACGAAAACGTATCTTCGAACACTGTTTGCATGTTTAAATCATTGGGGACGCGATCCAAACGGACAAAACCGATATCCAATTCATTGTTCAAAACAGCATTGACCTGTTCCAAATTGGAACGTTCCTCTAACGCCGTTTTAATTTTTGGATACTTATCCTTGACCGCAACTAATAATTTTGGAATAACATTCTGCATTGCAGAACCCAAAAAACCAATGCGTAACTCTCCGGTATCTCCGTCTGCAATTAATTGCAACTCTCTCTGAGTCTCCTTTAACTGTCTAAAGATATCGGCTGCCTTATGTTTTAAATAGTGCCCAGCAGGAGTTAACTCTACTTTTTTGTTGTTTCTCAAAAATAATTTTGCCTGCAGTAATTCTTCCAGCTGCTTAATTTGCCTACTTAGGCCGGGCTGAGAGATAAATAGTTTTTCCGCCGCTTTTCTAAAATGTAACTCTTCGGCTACGGCCAAAAAATACGTAAGATGTCGCAATTCTATTTGAGTACTCATAGTTATCGATAATGTAATAAATTAGTATCAACAAGTATCAAACATAAGTATTAAATTTAAAAAACTAAAACAGTTTGAAATGGAAGCCGTATCAAAAACGTTTAACTTGGGAGAAGAGTGGCTTACCTCAAGTACTGCCTTACAAATAGCAAAGGGCAACACTACAATTGTACTTTCAAAAACTACGCAAGAGAACATAACCCAGAGCTGGCAAATCGTACAACGCATTGTAGACAAGGGAGAACCAGTTTATGGCATCAATACAGGGTTTGGGCCGCTATGCACTACCAAAATATCTAAGTCCGAAACCAATATTCTACAGACGAACATACTAAAGAGCCACAGCGTAGGTGTAGGTAAACCCATTTCCAAAACTATTGCTAAATTGATGCTTATATTGAAAGCACACGCTTTAGCCAAAGGCTATTCCGGAATAGCGGAAACTACCTTAAAACGAATCATTTGGCATATAGAAAACGATGCTATTCCGGTAGTCCCATCGCAGGGTTCAGTAGGTGCATCGGGTGATTTAGCACCTTTGTCCCACTTGTTTCTGCCGTTGATAGGTTTAGGAAAAGTAGTGTACGATAACGAAACAATGACTACGGCAGAACTTTTTGAACGCACAGGACTATCTTCCCTGAACCTTGGCCCTAAAGAAGGTTTGGCCCTCATCAACGGAACGCAATTTATAGCAGCGCATGCCGTAAAAGTGGTCGAAAAATTACACTCCGTATTAACCCAAGCAGATATTATTGGCGCAATGATGATCGAAGGATTACAGGGTTCGGTCAAACCTTTTTATAAGGAACTACATGTATTAAGACCATTTAAAGGAAATATTCATGTAGCAAAAAGAGTAAAGCGCTTACTTAAAGGCTCTGAAATTTTGGAGGACCATATTGACTGTGAGCGTGTACAAGACCCCTATTCACTTCGCTGTATTCCACAGGTGCATGGTGCATCTAGAAATGCCTGGCTTCATTTAAAAGAACTTCTAGAAATAGAATTGAACTCGGTAACGGACAATCCGGTAGTTATAGACGAGGAACTTACTATTAGCGGAGGCAACTTTCATGGACAACCCTTGGCTATGGCTTTGGATTACGCGTGCCTGGCAGCATCGGAAATTGGAAACATATCGGACAGACGTATTTACTTGGCCTTGGAAGGAAATAGTCCAGGGGTACCTAAATTATTGATGAAGGACACAGGTATCAACTCCGGCTACATGATTCTGCAATATACAACAGCCGCCCTAGCGAGTGAAAACAAAGGTCTTTGCTTTCCGTCCAGTGCAGATAGTATTCCTACCTCCCTTGGTCAGGAAGACCATGTGAGCATGGGTTCTATTGGAAGCCGTAAAGCGTTACAAGTTATTGGTAATGTAGAAAAAATACTAGCCGTTGAATTATTGACCGCAGCCCAGGCTTTTGAATTTAGAAAACCCATGAAATCAGGTCTATTTCTTGATGAAATTCACAAGGAAATCAGGAAAAAAGTATCTTTTGCAGACAGGGATAGGGTTTTTGCAGATGATATTGAACTAGGAATTAAAATGATAAAGGACAAAACCATCATCAAGTTAATCGAACGCATCAGCGAAAAAGAAGCGGTATCCTTAAAGACGAAGTTCTCCGAGGAATTTGAGGTGTATTGATGGAAAAAGCTGTTAGCAACAGGTACTAACAGCAGCCGTAGCACCGTGAACCTTTTCTTCAAAATAAAATAAGCAAATGAAAAAATTAAAACTTATAGGCCCTTTTAAAAATCTGCTTCCTATGACAGGACTACCTTTAAAAGGAGCGCTTTCGGATAACCAACTAGTAGTTTTGCACGATGCCGGAATCTTGATTGCAGGAGAACACATCAAAGAAATAGGAAGTTTCCAAGAACTTAAATCGAAATTTAGCGACATCGAAATTCAAGAACTACAGGGAGACCATACCTGCCTACCTGGTTTTGTAGATGCCCATACGCATATTTGTTTTGGAGGGTCCCGTGCCAATGATTACGCCCTGCGCAATGCCGGAAAAACCTATCTTGAAATTGCAAAAGCAGGCGGCGGTATTTGGGATACGGTAACCCAAACCAGAAAAGCGAGCAAGTCCGAGCTTACAAAAGGAACTGTAAAACGAGCGAACCGACACTTAAAAACCGGGGTTACTACGATAGAAGTAAAAAGTGGCTATGGTCTCTCTGTAGAAGAAGAGCTTAAGATGCTTTACGCCATCAAAGAGGCTAATGCTTCCACTTCGGCGGACCTTATCGCAACCTGTCTTGCAGCCCACATACTCCCTAAAGATTATCCAGGATCTGCCGAACAATATTTGGAGGAAATTAGCACTATGCTTTTTCCAAAATTAAAGTCAGAAAACCTTACCAACCGTGTTGATGCCTTTATAGAGGAAAGTGCTTTCTCAGCAACAGGGATTGCGTCTTATTTTAAAAAAGCAAAAACAATGGGTTTTGATATTACCGTACATGCCGACCAGTTTTCTACGGGCGGAAGTAAGGTTGCGGTGAAATTCAATGCCCTAAGCGCCGATCATCTGGAGGCAAGTACCCAGATAGAAATAGACCTATTGGCAAAAAGCGACGTAATCGCTACTGCCTTACCCGGAGCCTCTATCGGCTTAGGGTCTGCCTTTACCCCTGCCCGTAAATTACTGGATGCAGGTGGTGCCTTGGCCATTGCAAGCGACCATAATCCCGGTTCTGCACCCATGGGCGACCTTTTGACACAAGCCACTATTCTTGGTGCCTTTGAAAAGCTATCGAATGCGGAAGTTTTAGCCGGAATCACCTTTAGAGGTGCTTCTGCATTAAAACTATCGGATAGAGGAACATTAGAAGAAGGTATGTTGGCTGACTTCAGTCTTTTCCACACCCCAAATTACCAAGAAATCCTTTACAACCAAGGAAATTTAAAACCGTGTGTTGTTTTTAAACGAGGCGAAAAGGTGTTTGACAAGCATAAATAGAAGCCATCTAAAAGCCCCAAAAAAGGCGCTGTTGTACCCGAAATGAAAATAAAAAAACAAGCCTTTACGCGCTTGGAGAAAAGCTATATAAAATGAATTTTAAACAACAACTTTTACAAGGTATTCCTTCGGAACTACCCGTAAAGAAAAAACGTTCGCAAGATGTGAGCCATGCTCCAAAGCGAAAGGATATACTATCGCTAGAAGAAAAAAAGCTAGCGATAAGAAATGCTTTACGGTATTTTCCAAAGGTTTGGCATGCGGATCTTTCCAAAGAATTTGCCGCAGAACTAAACGATTATGGTAGGATTTACATGTACCGTTTTATGCCAGAGTACGATATGTTGGCACGCCCCATTCAGGACTATCCGGCAAAATCCCCGCAAGCAGCCGGTATTATGCTGATGATTCAGAACAATTTGGATCCAGCAGTGGCACAACATCCACAAGAACTCATTACCTACGGCGGTAACGGAGCGGTTTTTCAAAACTGGGCGCAATATCTACTTACCATGCAATACTTGGCAATAATGACGGAGGAACAGACGCTACATATCTACTCTGGTCATCCAATGGGACTTTTTCCGTCCTCTAAAGAGGCACCAAGGGTAGTAGTAACGAACGGTATGATGATTCCGAACTATTCCAAACCGGACGATTGGGAGAAATTCAATGCCCTTGGTGTTACCCAATACGGACAAATGACTGCCGGTTCTTACATGTATATAGGTCCCCAAGGCATAGTTCATGGAACGGCCATAACGATTATGAACGCATTTAGAAAAGTGCTAGAGCCAGCTGAAAGTCCGGCCGGTAAAATCTTCCTCACTGCTGGTCTAGGCGGAATGAGCGGAGCACAGCCCAAAGCCGGAAACATTGCCGGATGTATTACTATATGTGCAGAAGTAAACCCTATCGCTGCTACCAAAAGACTCGAACAAGGCTGGGTAGATGCACTTATTTCTGATATGGATACGCTGGTTGACCGCGCTAAAAAAGCAATACGAGAAAAAGAAGTTGTATCGTTGGCATTTATAGGAAATGTAGTTGAAGTCTGGGAACGTTTTGACAAAGAAAACATTTTTATACATCTCGGATCCGACCAGACCTCCCTACACAATCCATGGGCAGGCGGCTACTATCCGGCAGGAATATCCTTTGAAGAGTCTAACGAATTGATGAGCGCAAATCCCAAAGAGTTCAAAAACAAGGTTCAGGACACCTTGCGTAGACATGCGGCCAGCATTAACGCCCATGCAGTAAAAGGAACCTATTTCTTCGATTATGGCAATGCCTTTCTGCTGGAGGCCTCACGCGCTGGAGCGGAAGTAATGGCAGAAAACGGTATCGATTTTAAATATCCTAGTTACGTTCAGGATATTCTTGGGCCTATGTGCTTCGATTATGGATTTGGTCCTTTTCGTTGGGTATGCTCGTCCGGAAACCCGAAAGACCTCAGAAAAACAGATGCAATTGCCTTAAAGGTGATGGAAGGGATCAAAGCAACCGCTCCGAAGGAAATTCAGCAGCAGATGCAGGATAATATCAAATGGATACAGGAAGCGGAGCAGAATAAATTAGTCGTGGGCTCCCAAGCACGAATACTATATGCTGATGCGAAAGGCCGTGCGAAGATTGCGGAAGGATTTAACCAAGCGATCGCTTCAGGCGAACTTTCAGCCCCTATTATTTTAGGGCGCGACCACCACGACGTAAGCGGTACAGATTCACCCTTTAGGGAAACGAGCAATATTTATGACGGCAGTAAATTTACTGCAGACATGGCCATACATAATGTTATTGGCGATAGTTTTAGAGGCGCTACCTGGGTCTCTATACACAATGGCGGTGGCGTTGGTTGGGGCGAAGTAATCAATGGAGGATTTGGCATGTTGTTAGACGGCTCCCTAGAAGCGAGTAAAAAGTTGAGAAGCATGCTCTTTTATGATGTCAACAACGGTATATCCAGAAGAAGTTGGGCACGAAACAAAGCGGCCATTTTTGCTATTGAAAGAGAAATGGAACGTACACCAAATTTGAATGTTACGGTACCTGTATTAGTAGAAGACACTGTATTGGATTCCTTGTTCCAATAGCGTTACAAACAACCTAAAGTAGCATATTGTTAGGAATCGTTTTATATTGAAATGGTTTAACCACTGTGCTTTTTCTATTTATTATCAGTAATACTTTCAAATTTTCCGTCTGGATATATGACTAGTTTATTGCCTGTAAACGGACTTAGGGCCCAAATATGGAAGCCAAAGTTATTCCTTTCCAATATAGGCGATATCCATTTTCCTAAAATCAATTTCGCTTTTGTCGTCAATTTAAGTCCATCCTTTTTCCAGATCACGTTTCGTTTGTTTTCATCTCGGTAATCTCGAAATAGCTCATATAAATACCATTTAATATACTCGTCTTGGGGAACTGTAAACGTAGTATTCTGTGCGAATTTATCGGTAGAAAAATAAACATAGCCCCAATGTTCCGGTTCGTGCATATTAACAACACCTTGTGGCGACCATACCCAATTATTCTCGGGAAGATAATTGCTTTGGTCATCTTTTTTTCGAGAATACCGATTATCTACCAAATCAAAATCCCAGTTTACCCTAGAAAAATTTATCCTCCAAAATTGATTTTTAGGCACGGTAGCAGGCTCTACACTTCCTTTGGTAAAAGACCAAGGAATGGCAATCTCTAGCATCCAACCCTTATCAATATCGCTTGGATCGTTAAGTGTACCGTTAACATATACCGCAGACCTCAACCCCTTAATGTCCCAATTATTCAGCACATGTGCACCATTGCGATATGGCTTAGATAAATACAGGTCCCAAATGGTATTAAGAGCGTTAATCTCCAATTCATAATAATTATGGGTATCACCATCGTGATCTATAAACACCTCAAAATCATTATTATAAAAAATCACAGTGTCCTTTTGTTTCAAAGTCCCCCAAACATGGGGCTCTTTTAAGTCTGCGTAGATATAGAGATTATCCATATCCCATAACATTTTCACACGGGTCTCAAACTGTGGCGTTTTTTGACCCTCAATATCTATGAACAACTGAGACCATTTAGCCTTATGCCAAGCCACCTCGGTCATTTTACCATCAACAGTTATTGTTTCCGCTGTGTAATGCGCAACATAAGTTCTTGGTATGTTCTGTGCCATTATCCAAACACATCCCATGTAAAACATAAGAAGAGTTAATACAATAGACTTTTTACTTTTTAGGACCACGTTACTCATAAATATTGGTATATAAATTATGCTTGTTAGTATTAGATTTCTCGCGATCAGGTTATCTTTTTTCTAATAAGGTCAACATTGTCATCCAATACCCTACTAAAAGTGTTTACCTGTTTAAAGTGACTACATTACCAGTTTAATAATCACCGATTTTAAATGCTTAATGGAAAACCAAAGGTCTAATTTGGGCTATGAAAAATCAAAATAACATCTTCCTGTTCAGAAAATTTTTATTCTATTGTTTTTAAGTATTTTAGTCCCTTATATTTTTGATTGGGACAAATTACCAGATTTTTGTTAGTCTAGAAATTTCACTGTTTTTTAGTGGGCTGAAAATAAAATTAGACTAATAACATAGCAGCAATGCCAAACGTTCCATCCAATTGAAGTACGTATCTTAATATGCAGTTGAACAAGAAGGTAGGTGTATTTTTAGGAAAGACCGGGTCTTCCTCCAACTATGGTGTAAAGTACTGGCATCATATTGTTTTTTGGGGCGTATATTTTTTGTTCAATACCTTGCGATGGAGCAGTATTCACGACGATTTTATGTATTCGTTAAAAACCAACTTGATTGGTTTTCCCATCCATATGACCTTAGCCTACTTCAACGCCTACTACCTAATGCCAAAACTAGTGTATACCAAAAAATATCTGTTATACACTTTAAGCATCATTTTGGCAATTTTTGTAATGTTATTGGTAAAATACAACCTCACCTACTATCTCGTTAGCACCGATGTATGGCCAGAAGGCCCAACTGAAACCAACACGCTTACCTTTGGCTACGCCGTGCAGACCATGATTGGAGAAGTTTATGTTATCTCCTTTTTTACAGCCATTAAATTGACCATTGATTGGTTAAAGGAAAGTAGCAAACTGCACGATATGGAGCGACGACAACTACAAACAGAGCTCCGATTTTTACGGTCGCAAGTGTCGCCTCACTTTTTTTTTAACACACTAAACAATATTTATTCCCTAACCTTGGAAAAGTCGGACAAGGCACCGGAGGTCATTTTAAAACTTTCAGACCTTATGCGCTATCTCCTTTATGCAACAAAAAAGCGAAAACAGGACCTTACCAAAGAAATAGAATGTATTCAAAATTATATAGATCTAGAGCGCATACGCTTCGATGATTCTTTAAAAATTGACATGAACATCTCGGGAGAGCTAAACAAATGTAAAATTGCGCCAATGCTCCTCATACCCTTGGTAGAAAACTGTTTTAAACATGGAGCGAGTAAAAATATTGGTAAAATGTATATTGCCATTGACCTAGAAGTTTCCGATGGTTTTATGATCTTTAAGATAGCCAACACCATTCCAAACGCAAATACATCGAGGGATTTACAGACTAGAGCGGGAGGCATAGGCCTATCCAATGTAAAAAAACGTTTGGAACTAGGGTATAAGCCTGCTGATTATGATCTTACTATTTTTGAAGAGGATAATATGTTTAATGTACTATTGAAACTAAAAGTAATATGATATTAAAAGTTATTGCCATAGATGATGAACCGTTAGCACTAAATGTATTAAAAAACTATATTTCAAAAGTTAAGCAGCTACAACTTGTAGAAACCTTCTCAAATGCAGTTGATGCCTCCTCTTTCTTAAGGGATACTGAAGTGGATATTATGTTTTTGGATATTAATATGCCTATGTTGGACGGTTTGGAGTTTTTGGGTACCCTACAAAAGAAACCCTTCGTTATTATGACCACTGCCCATGAAGAACACGCTTTAAAAAGTTTTGAACTGGAAGCGATAGACTATTTGGTAAAGCCCATATCGCTCCCTAGATTTCTAAAATCGGTTGACAGAATCATTGGTTTAAAACAAGGTGCACTAAAAGTCTCCGGTAATTCGGTGAAAGAGAAACCCAGTATTTTTGT
Source organism: uncultured Maribacter sp. (assembly GCA_964620945.1). GTDB lineage: Bacteria > Bacteroidota > Bacteroidia > Flavobacteriales > Flavobacteriaceae > Maribacter. The sequence continues at coordinate 3,618 of CAZUIE010000099.1, read as the reverse complement.
CAAGGTCGATAAAAAGAAACTCCAAAAAATATTCTTAGATGAGATTATGGTAGTGGAAAGCCTAAAGGACTACATTCGTATCATCACACCAACCTCAAAATATATTATCCATAGTACCTTAAGTAGTTTTACTGACGATTTACCATCAGATCTTTTTTTAAGAATACATAGATCCTATACGATTGCCATTGATAAAGTCAGTGTGGTAGAAGGAAATAGCGTTGAAATTGGTGGTCTAAGGTATACCATTGGTAGAAGCTATCTGAACGATGCAAAGAGTAGAATATTACCCAATTTTAATTCATAAGAATGTACTTAATTTCAATCAATACGAAGATTACGGTATTTGGTTTTGCTGTTTTGGCTTTAATGAACGGCTGTCAAGAAACCAAAAAAGAAGAGGTCTTGGAACGTCCGCCAAATGTGATACTCATTTTTACTGACGATCAAGGTTACAATGATGTCGGCGTTTTTGGAGCAGCCGGTATTGCCACACCACATTTGGACCAAATGGCAAAGGAAGGCACCATGCTAACTAGCTATTATGCAGCTCAAGCGGTTTGTTCCGCTTCAAGGGCGGGTATACTTACAGGTTGCTACCCTAACCGTATTGGTATTCATAACGCATTAGGGCCAGGCAATACCCATGGAATAAATGAATCTGAAACCACCTTGGCAGAAATGTTAAAATCTGAGGGCTATACTACGGCAATCTTTGGAAAATGGCATTTGGGGCATCATCAAAAATTCCTGCCAACGCGCCATGGTTTTGATGAATGGTTTGGCATTCCCTATTCAAATGACATGTGGCCTTACCATCCGCAACAAGGCCCTATTTTCAATTTTCCCGACCTTCCCTTGTATGAAAACGAAACTGTAATCGACACCTTGGTAGAGCAATCGCAGCTAACCACTCAAATTACAGAACGTAGTGTAGATTTTATCAACAGGAATAAGGACACCCCGTTCTTTTTATATGTACCGCATCCACAACCTCACGTACCTTTGTTTGTATCCGACAAGTTTAAGGGCAAGTCCGGCAGAGGCTTGTATGGTGATGTGATCATGGAAATAGATTGGTCCGTAGGTCAGATTGCGGAAGCCTTAACAGCAAATGGACTTGAAGATAATACCATTGTCATTTTCACATCGGACAATGGACCTTGGCTATCCTACGGGAACCATGCAGGTAGCGCCTTCCCTTTACGCGAAGGAAAAGGAACCGCTTGGGAAGGTGGCCAGCGTGAACCTTTCATCATTAAATATCCCAACGGCATTCCAGCAGGCAAAATCATTGATGAACCTGTGATGGCCATAGATATTTTACCTACCATTGCCGAGGAAACGGGTGCAAGTCTGCCCGATACGATTATTGATGGGAAAAGTGTACTACCATTGTTAAAGGGTGTAGCAGATAAAAGTCCACAAGAGGCCTATTTCTTTTACTACCGGATAAATGAAATGTTCGGCGTACGATATGGGAAATGGAAGTTATATTTTCCGCATACCTACCGCACCATGGAAGGGCAAGAAGCAGGAAAAGATGGCCTGCCCGGCGATTATCGTATGGTAGACCTAAAAGAAATTGAATTGTACGACGTACAAAACGACATAAGCGAAACCACCAACCTAGCATCTGAACACCCTGAAATAGTTAGCAAAATAAAAGGATTGGCAAACGAAATGCGTTTCCGTTTAGGGGATTCACTTCTAGAGCTGGAGGGTTCTGAAACAAGAGAAGCGGGGCAACTAGAATGAGTAATACGTTCATGTTTAAAGAGTTTACGGTGAACCAGGATAAATGTGCCATGAAAATTGGTACCGATGGCGTTTTATTGGGAGCTTGGGTTTCCATAGAAACCAAACCGAATACTATTTTGGATATTGGTGCCGGTACTGGAGTAATCGCACTCATGCTCGCGCAACGCTGCGATGCCGAAAGTATTGAGGGCATAGAAATAGATGACAGCGCTTATGAACAATGTGTAGAAAATTTTGAAAACTCCCCATGGGGAGACCGTCTCTATTGTTTTCATGCAGGTTTAGACGAACTTGTAGACGAGATAGACGAACCTTATGATTTGATCGTATCCAATCCGCC
>CAZUIE010000099.1:0-1417 GCA_964620945.1 uncultured Maribacter sp. | reverse complement strand
TTACCAATGAGCTTACCATTGAAACAGAACGCCATCAGTATACAGAAGCCTATAAATCTTTGGTTAAATCCTTTTATTTAAAAATGTAACATTAGGTTTTGTTAATGTTACATACAAAACAAAAGATATTTGATTAATTTTACCGGAAATTAAGGATTTTGAAACGGTCTAATACAATTATCAAGTGCTGGACAACGTTTCTTTAGTTATCTTTATTAAAAAAATCAGCTATGCGTCCAGATTTATTTGAAGCCCCCGATTACTATAATATTGACGATTTACTTACCGATGAACATAAATTGGTCCGCGATGCCGCACGCCAATGGGTAAAACGGGATGTTTCTCCAATCATTGAGGAATATGCCCAAAAAGCAGAATTTCCAAAGCAAATAATAGGAGGTCTAGCGGATATTGGTGCTTTTGGTCCTTATATACCAGAAGAATATGGCGGAGCTGGTCTGGACCAAATAAGTTACGGACTTATAATGCAAGAAATAGAACGTGGTGATAGTGGTGTGCGTTCTACAGCCTCGGTCCAGTCATCTTTGGTTATGTATCCTATTTATGCTTACGGTACTGAAGAGCAACGGAAAAAATATTTACCTAAATTGGCCAGTGGCGAATGGATGGGTTGTTTTGGTCTTACGGAACCAAACCACGGCTCCAACCCAAGTGGGATGGAAACCAAGTATAAAGATATGGGTGACCATTATCTGTTGAACGGCGCAAAACTTTGGATATCAAATTCACCCTTTGCAGATATAGCCGTGGTATGGGCGAAGAATGAGGAAGGTCGTATACATGGACTAATTGTCGAAAGAGGCATGGAAGGTTTTTCCACTCCCGAAACACATAACAAATGGTCGCTTCGGGCTTCGGCCACGGGAGAACTTATTTTTGATAACGTTAAAGTTCCCAAGGAAAACCTATTACCGAACAAAACAGGCTTAGGTGCTCCCTTAGGCTGTTTGGATTCCGCCCGATATGGGATTGCCTGGGGTGCAATAGGTGCCGCAATGGATTGTTATGATACCGCTCTGCGTTATGCAAAAGAGCGTGTACAATTCGGAAAACCCATTGCTGCCTTTCAATTACAACAAAAGAAACTGGCAGAGATGATTACCGAAATCACCAAGGCACAGCTATTAGCACTAAGACTAGGGCAACTTAAGAACGAAGGCAAAGCCACAACGGCTCAAATTTCTATGGCAAAACGCAATAATGTGGAAATGGCCATAAAAATTGCCAGGGAGGCACGACAAGTATTGGGTGGCATGGGAATTACGGGAGATTATAGTATTATGCGACACATGATGAATTTGGAAAGTGTGATTACCTATGAAGGAACACACGATATACATCTTTTAATCACAGGTGCCGATATTACGGGACACACTGCCTTTAAATAAATACCCTC
>CAZUIE010000098.1:7384-13806 GCA_964620945.1 uncultured Maribacter sp. | reverse complement strand
CCTTTTTTTAATGTTGTTCGTAAATGATTTGTACGTGCCAGGTGTCCCAAAATGGATGGTTCACAAGACGATAGAAGAAGATGGGTTGGGTTTGGCTGATTGGGTTTTTCCTGGGTTCTTGTTTATGGTGGGGCTTTCTATTCCTTTTGCCATTATGGCAAGGGAAAAACTAGGTCAATCAAAGATGCAACTACTTAAACATATCCTCATAAGAACTTCAAGCCTTATGTTTATTGGGGTTTTTATTGTAAATGGAGAAGGCTATAACGCAGCGCTAACAGGGATAAATAAAAATCTATGGCTTTTTCTGGTATATGTATCTATCTTCCTAATTTATAACAACTACCCTAAAGAGTCCGCCTATGCTTCCATATTTAAAATATTAAAGGTCATTGGAGTTTTAGGCATTTTAGTATTAGCCATCGTATATCGTTCTGGCACACTAGAAAACCCAGGTTGGATGCGTATCAGCTGGTGGGGCATACTTGGCTTAATTGGCTGGGGATATTTGGTGTCAGCGCTTACTTATTTCTGGCTCAGAGACCATATAGGGTCAATTATAGGGGTTTGGCTTGTGTTCTTACTCTTAAATATTCTTGCCCAAACAACGTACACCACTATACTAAACCCAATTAAACCTGTTCTTGGTGTTGTAATCAACGGAAATGTTCCTTCTATTGTGCTTTCTGGCCTACTCATAGGCGTGCTGTTAAAAAAGTATAAAGCAGATTATAAACGGTTTTTAAGTTTTATTATACCGATTGGTTTAGGTGCTTTGGCATTCGGTTTCATATTGCGTAATTGGTTTATTGTTTCTAAGCTCATCGGCACGCCGTCTTGGGTAATGCTGTGCAACGGAATAAGTATATTAGTATTTGCGCTGTTGTTTTATCTGCTTGACATTAAAAAATGGCATCGGTGGAGTGGTGCTTTTCTCCCAGCTGGTAAAAATTCGTTAACCACCTATTTAGCTCCAGATATGCTATACTTTATAATCTGGGGGCTCAACTTGAACATTCTGTGGTACAAACAAAGTGAAATGCCCTGGTTGGCCGTTTCCGGTTCATTGCTTTGGGCTTTTATAATGATCCGTTTTGCCCAATTATTATCAAAAGCACGTATTCGACTTAAACTTTAAGCTGAAATAAAAAACCACTGCTTAGTATTGGTGCATTTTCCTAGCGCAATGGGACTATGGTAAACGAACAATTTGAACTTCTTAAAACCCTTAGAAAAACTCCAAACGAAAAACAGCTGAACGTATCAAAGGAAGAGTTTCCACCTTTTGAATTTTTGCAGCCTCATTTCTTGAGCGATTTTAAGCTACAGTAGAGGGGAACATCTTGGTGATAACGCATGTTTTAAATACTATTTTTTTGGGAACAAAGATGATTGCTTGGATTGGCAATGGGCAAATCCAAGCTAGACAAACTACCAGAAAGAGACATGAAAATAAGCTGTATCTTACTAATAAACCTATAGGTGGTTTTTTAAACTATTGAAATTTCATAAATTGCGCGCCAAACTACTATAGTTATCGTAATTAGAAAAAACGGCCATGAAAAAAATCGTTCTTTTGTTCCTTGGAACAGCCCTACTTCTAAATTGTAAGCAACATACAAAAAATGTTGATTCAGAATCACCTGAACCAACAGGTACAGAAAACGTTGCCTATCAATGGGGTGAAATGGCCTTAACGGCAACCGCCAATGATACTGAACGGTTTCAGCCCAGGCCAACCATTACATCGCGATATTTGGGGTTAATCTCGGTTTCTGTTTTTGACGCTTGGGCCATGTATGACGAAAAAGCTACACCCGTGTATTTAGTAGATTTCCCTAAACGTCCTTCTGCAGAACATACCTTAAAAAACAAAGAAATAGCCATAAGCTTTGCTGCATTTCGCGCAATGAGCGAGTACTACTATTCAGACAAGGAGCTGTTTTCTAATTTCATGAAAGAACTTGGGCTTGATCCCAACAACAATAGTTTAGATTCAGCAACCCCAGAGGGAATTGGAAATTTGGCTGCAAAAGCAGTAATCGAAGCAAGAAAAAATGACGGTGCAAATCAGTATGGAGAAGAAGAAGGTTCTAATGGCGAGGCTTATTTTAACTATGTAGGCTACGAGCCTATTAACTCCGCAGATTCCAATGTGGATGTTAATAGGTGGCAACCCAAATATTTTTCTGACGGTAAAGGTGGCACCTTTGCCCCAGCCTGTCTTACCCCTTTTTGGGATAAGGTTACCCCGATTGCCCTAAAAACAGGGGCTCAATTTAGGCCTGGACCGCCACCCATGCTAGGTTCTGAACAACTAGAAAAGGAAGTTAAGGAAGTTGTGGAAATGCAAAGCAACCTAACCGATTACCAAAAAGCACTTGTGGAGTTTATGCGAGACGGACCACAATCGGTACAACAAGCGGGGCACTGGCTAAAGTTCGCACAGGACGTTTCTAGAAGGGACAACCATACCTTAGATCAAGATGTTAAAATGTATTTCTACAACCAAGTAGTGGCCATGGATGCCTTTATAGCTTCATGGGACTCAAAAATGTTCTATGATTATGCTAGGCCTTATGCTTTGGTACACGAGTATTATGAAGGAAAAACAATAAAAGCTTGGGGAGGGCCAGATAAAGGCATGATAGAAATGGACGGTTCGCAGTGGAGACCTTATTCTCCTGACACCTTTTTATGTCCCCCATTTCCAAGTTATACCTCTGGCCATAGCACTATTAGCGGTGGCTGTGCGGAAGCTTTAAAACTATGGACAGGGAGCGAAACCTTTGGTTCGGAAGCGGTATTAGTTGCGGGGGCAATGACAGAGCCAGACCAGCTAGGCGATACTATCACGCTTACCTTTCCAACTTTTACCGAAACTGCTGAAATGGCTGGCGTTTCTAGGGTTTTAGGGGGTTATCATATTCAGGCAGATAATGTAGCAGGACTAAAATTAGGTAGGGATGTGGCGCACGAAGTTTGGGGCTTTTATAAAAAGCACGTGGGAGAAGACTAGTGCTTTCTGATGCGATTACCCTAATACAGCTATCGCTTTTTCTATTCGACCCAGCGTTTCCTCTTTGCCAAGCATCGCCATAATATCAAAAATATGGGGTCCCTTCATATCCCCAACAAGTACTAAACGTAAAGGTGGCATTACTTTTCCAAAAGAGAGCTCCGCATCGGATATCCAAGACTTTATATTGGTTTCCAAGAGTTCTGTGCTAAAATCAGATTGGTTTTTCAATACGTCGACCAGCTCGGCCATAATGCTAGAAGTATCTTCTTTCCATTGCTTCTTAGCGGCCTTTTCGTTATATGTTGATGGTGACACAAAGAAATAATCACTTAGCCCCCAAAAGTCCGAAACAAACGTTGCCCGCTCTTTTATTAAGCCCACGACTTTTTCCACATATTCAGGATTTCGCTTACTGTCGCTTATATTTAAACGTTGTTGCAGTTCTGCCAAAAACAAGCCTGAAAGTTCCGCATTGTCCTTGGTTTGCATATACTGTTGATTATACCACTTGGTCTTATCCGGATCAAACCGTGCTCCCGACTTATTTACCCGTTCTAGCGAAAAGGTTTCCACCAATTCGGCAATGTTAAATAATTCTTTTTCGGTACCTGGGTTCCATCCCAATAGCGCTAAAAAGTTGACTACCGCTTCGGGGAAGAAACCTGCTTCTTTATAGCCTACAGAATCATTCCAAGTAAGCGGAAATACTGGAAAACCGCCCTTCTCGCCATCACGTTTGCTCAGTTTTCCTTTTCCAACCGGTTTCATTATCAAAGGTAGGTGTGCAAATTCAGGTGCTTGCCATCCAAACGCATCGTACAATTGTTGGTGAAGTGCCAAAGAAGGAAGCCATTCTTCTCCACGGATTACATGGGAAATTTCCATCAAATGATCATCTACGATATTCGCTAAGTGATAGGTGGGCATACCATCGCTCTTAAACAAAACTTTATCGTCCAACACATTGGAATCTATTTCCATATCACCCCTAATAATATCTTTAAGGCAGACTTTCTCGTCTGGGGGTGTCAAAAAACGAACCACATAATCTTCTCCAGAGGCCAAACGTTTTTCGACTTCCTCCGGCATAAGCGAAAGCGAGTTGTCCAACTTTAATCGGTTATGCCAATTGTAGATAAACGTTTTGCCTTTTGCCTCATGGTCTTTTCTGTGAAAATCGAGTTTTTCTGCAGTGTCAAAAGCGTAATATGCTTTTCCTTTTTCAATCAACTCATCGGCAAATGCTTTATATAAATGCTTCCGTTCGCTTTGGCGGTAAGGTCCAAATTTATCCTGAGGCTTTTCTGGACTTTCATCAAAAGAAATTCCACACCACTCCAAAGCATCTATAATATACTTTTCAGCGCCTTCCACATATCTGTTCTGATCGGTATCTTCTATCCGTAAAATAAAATCCCCGCCATGCTTCTTGGCAAACAAATAATTAAACAGAGCGGTGCGAACCCCTCCAATATGTAAAGGTCCTGTTGGACTCGGTGCAAAACGAACACGAACTTTTTGACTCATAACTAAAATTTGAACACAAATATAGCATATGCGATAGGAGTAGAAAAGGATGGGTCGGCCAGATAATAGCCTAATTTAAAAACAATAGCGCTATGCGGTCAACACCATTTCTTTAGGAATACGTGGGTTCATCAACTTAAACCATAAAGGAGGAATAAACGATAGGACCATGGACGTTGGATATCCGTACGGCATTTGCGGGGAAATGTCATGATAATCAAGCACCTGATATTTTTTAGAGGATTTAAAATGGTGATCGCTATGACGGGTCAATTCATAGAGCACTATGCGGCCAATTACATGGTTACTGTTCCAAGAATGTACTTCGCGCACGCGTTCATACCTTCCCGATGGCAACCTTTTGCGCATTAGCCCGTAATGCTCAATATAATTGACGGTTTCCAACATTAAAAAACCGACCACACCAGAACAAAAAGCAATTAATAGTCCTATTGCACCAAAAACAGAAAACACCGCTATTAGGTAACCAATTTGTATTAGGCTATACCAGAACATATCATTCTTAAGGGACAAAAAAAACAGGTTGCCTCGTTGTAACAATTGCTGCTGAAGCTTCCAAGCGCTCGCGTACTGTCTGAACGTAGAGCTTATCCAAAAAGAATATACCGATTGGTTATATCTTGCCGTGGCTGGATCTTCCGCAGTTGCAGCATGTACATGGTGTCCAAAATTATGTTCAATATAAAAATGCATATAATGCGAGGGCAACAACAGTGCTTTTGCAAAAGTTCGTTGCAGCATATTATCCCTATGTCCCAATTCATGAGCCACATTAATGCCATTGGTTCCCAAAACAATTCCCATAGAAAGCACCAAGCCTACCAATTCATACGTTTGATAACTATGCTTGGAAACATCCCATAGCAAGAATACTAAAAGCCCAAAAACTAAGGGCAGATTAAAATAAAGCATGAAATCGAATAACTTGCTTTTCTTTTTTTTCTCGCGCTCTTCGCCTTCCAAATTACTGGTGTCATGGGGTAGGAGAAGCTCTAAAATAGGGATGATGACAAAGGCATAGAAGGGCGTAAAAAAACTCCATTGTTCCTTAAAATAGAAGCTTATGATAGCTGAAAGCGGCAATGTCAATGCGGCTAGGTACTTTAAATCCTTCATCTGGACGCTTTTAACACTATTTTCTAATTGAAAAATTCAATAAGAAGTATCTTGGTATTAAATATAGTTCAAATTGGGCAGTTATTATAACATCCTGGATAAACTAAACGAGTTCATCCGCAAACATTACACGCAACAATTAATCAAAGGGATACTGCTATTCCTGGCCTTTGGCTTACTTTTCTTTTTAGCCGTCATGGGTGTAGAATATGCATTATGGTTGAATTCGACCGGACGTTTAATACTCTTCTTGCTATTCATAGGAACCGAACTTTTTTTACTTTTCACCTATATCCTAACCCCTCTTTTTTACCTGTTTAAGGTGAAAAAAGGTATTACCACAAAGGATGCTGCGGTGTTAATCGGAAAACATTTCCCAAACGTTGGTGACAAGTTGTACAACCTGCTAGATCTTGCAGATAATCCAGAAAAATCAGAATTACTACTTGCCAGTATAGACCAGCGTTCGGAACAATTAAAACCTATTCCGTTTTCCAATGCCATCACTTATAAAGATGCCATACGTTACGGTAAATACACCGTTATTCCGTTGGTTTTGGTTGGTTTACTTTGGGTTTCCGGTAATTGGAGTTCCTTTTTTGGGTCCTACGAGCGCGTGGTGAACTATGATTTGGCCTATGAACCACCCGCGCCTTTTCAGTTTGAGCTCTTATCCAACAACCTTACCGTTATGGAAAGTGAACCTTTTACTTTTCAAGTAGTTACTAACGGGGCC
>CAZUIE010000098.1:0-7284 GCA_964620945.1 uncultured Maribacter sp. | reverse complement strand
ATAAGGACTTGGAGTATCAGCTTACCACCTCTAATAAGAACGTAACCGATTATGAAAAATTAGACTATACGTTTAAGGTTATTAAAGATGGATATCCGACTGTAAAAGTCGTTCAGGTTTTGGACTCAATAAACCCTAATGTTTCTTATTACTCAGGCGAGGCGACCGACGATTATGGTGTTGCCAAGGTGGATCTCGTTTACTACAACATAGAGGATGAGACTTCTAAATCGCGTATTTCTATAACAGAGGGGAAAAGTAATATCACTCCCTTTTATTATACATTTCCCTCCGGGTTGGCGCTTGATCCCAGCAAGGACTATGCATTTTACTTTTTAGTGACTGATAATGACGGTTTACGACAAGGCAAAACAACTAAGAGTCAAGTATTTACGCAGGTTCTTTTTAATGATAACCTGTTGAAAAACAGAGAGTTAGAAAACCAACAAAGCCTGATTGATAATCTAGACAATACCTTGGAGAAGGCTAAGGAACAAAAAGATGCGCTGGAAAAACTGAACACGGAACAGAAAGAAAAAGGCAGTTTAAATTTTAACGACAAAAATCAGGTAAAGGATTTTCTTAAAAAACAGGAACGACAGGAAGAGCTAATGCAAAAATTCAGTAAAGAACTAAAAGAAAACTTAAGTAAAAGCGATCAGGACGATAAATTAAATCAGCTCTTACAGGAACGGCTAGAACGCCAGGAGCTAGAAGCCCGCAAGAACGAAAAGTTGTTGGAAGAGCTAAATAAAATTGCAGATAAAATAAACAAAGAGGAGCTTACCAAAAAGTTAGAGGATGTTGCAATAAAACAAAAAAACTCGCAACGTAGTTTGGAGCAATTGGTAGAGCTAACAAAGCGCTACTATGTAACTGAAAAAGCAGCACAATTGGCCAAAGACTTGGAGAAACTGGCAGAGCGTCAAGAGATACTTTCGGAGCTCAAAATAAACCAAGACTTTTCAGATAAGGACCAGGAAAAACTAAACAATGACTTTGAAGAATTGGCCAAAGAATTAGAAGGGTTGCAAAAGGATAATGAGGAGCTTAAAAAACCTGTTGATTTAGACCTTAGCGAAGACAAAAAGGAAGGGGTAAAAGAGAACCAAGAAAAGGCCTTGGACGAAATTAAAAAATACCAAGGTAATGAACAGTCTTCGGATTCCGAGAAGATGGAGCAAAACGCCTCAACGGCCAAAAAGAATCAGAAATCGGCAGCGCAAAAAATGAAGGAAATGAGCGAAGCGCTAAGTGAATCTTCATCTGGTGGAGGTAGCAGTTCTTCCGTTGCCGAAGATGCGGAAATGCTTCGTCAGATTTTAGACAACCTAGTTATTTTCTCCTTTAATCAAGAAAATCTCTTTGACAAAATTAGCGCGCAAGACCCAGACGATGTTTCGCAGTATGGGGCTACTGTTCGTAATCAAAAAGAATTAAGAGGTTTGTTTGAGCATGTAGACGATAGCCTATTTAGCCTATCTCTTAGACAGGCTGAACTTTCTGAATTTGTAAACGAACAGATTACCGAGGTTTACTATAATATAGATAAATCCCTAGAGCGTATGGCCGAAGGGCAAATGTACCAAGGGGTCTCTTATCAAAAATACGTGCTTACAGCATCTAATAGTTTAGCAGATTTTTTAGCGAAACTATTGGAGAACATGAATCAGAGTATGCAGCCTGGCCAAGGAGAGGGAGATGGACAACAAGGTTTTCAATTACCCGACATTATTAAGGGACAGCAGTCTCTTGGAGAAAAAATGGGGAAGGAAGGACAAAAAGGACAAGAGGGTGAGCAAGGGAAAGAAGGACAGTCTGGTCAACAAGGAGAAGAAGGTCAATATGGAGAAAATGGGAAGGAAGGCAAAGGCGGACAAAAGGGCCAAGAGGGCGAAAATAGTAATGGAAAAAACGGACAGAACGGAAAAGAAAAAGGTGAAGGAAATGGCGAGAGCGGTGAAGGGCAAGGTCAGGGAAATGGCGAGGGTACTAATGGGAGGAGCGGACAAGGAATGTCAGAAGCAGAGCTTCAGGAAATCTATGAGATATATCAAGAGCAACAACGTATCCGTCAGGAATTGGAAAAGCAACTAGAAAATATGCTTAACAGTGGTGACCGTAAATTAGGAGAAAAACTCGTGCGACAAATGGAAGATTTTGAAAACGACCTGCTGGAGAATGGAATAACCCAACGCACCATCAGCAAGGCAAACACCATACAATATGAGCTTCTAAAACTGGAAAACGCCGCATTAAAACAAGGTAAGAAACAAGAACGGGAAAGCAATTCGAACCAAAAAGACTTCACGAATCCTATAACGACCAAGCCCTCATTATTAGAGAATTATCGTAATGAGATTGAGATTTTAAACAAGCAAGCCTTACCTTTGCGCCAAAATTTTCAAAATAAAGTTAAAGCGTATTTCAAAAACAATGATTGATTTTCATTACGAAACCAATTTTAAACTCTCAGAAGAGGACAGGTATGCTGCCTGGATAACTAATGTTTGTGTTTCCGAAAGATATTCACTGGGTGAATTAAATTATATTTTTTGTGACGACACCTATTTGCTAAACATTAATCAGCAGTATTTACAGCATGATAATTATACCGATATTATCACGTTTGATTATACCGTTGAAAAGGTTCTTTCGGGAGATATTTATATTTCTGTAGAGCGTGTTTTAGAAAACAGCGTAACCTATGATGTGTCCTTTGATGAGGAATTACTCCGAGTGATGGGTCATGGATTATTACATTTAATGCAATACAAAGACAAAGGAGAAGAACAGATTGTTGAGATGCGCGCCAAAGAAAACGAAAAAATAAAAATGTTCCACGTGGAACAATAATACTTATGTTCGGAGAAAATTACGATGTTATAGTAGTTGGCGGAGGTCACGCAGGGGCAGAGGCAGCGGCAGCAGCAGCCAATATGGGCTCTAAAACCCTTTTGGTGACCATGAATCTGCAAACCATTGGTCAAATGTCTTGCAATCCTGCAATGGGCGGAATAGCCAAAGGACAAATTATACGAGAAATTGACGCATTAGGGGGGTATAGCGGTATAGTAACTGATAAATCTGCTATTCAATTCAAAATGCTCAATAAATCCAAGGGGCCCGCAATGTGGAGTCCCAGAGCACAAAGCGACCGTATGCGGTTTGCTGAAGAATGGCGGTTGATGCTTGAACGCACTCCTAATGTAGACTTTTATCAAGAGATGGTATCCGGCTTATTAGTAGAGAACAATCGCATCATTGGTGTACGCACTTCTTTAGGAATAGATATAAAAAGTAAGGCCGTAGTTTTAACCAATGGCACTTTTCTAAACGGTTTAATACATATTGGAGAAAAACAATTTGGAGGCGGTAGAGCAGGAGAGAAGGCGGCTACAGGAATCACAGAGCAACTAAGATCATTTGGCTTTGAAAGCGGCAGAATGAAAACAGGGACTCCACCACGTGTCGATGGAAGATCTCTAGACTACTCCAAAATGATCATACAGCCTGGAGATGCTAAACCAGAAAAATTCTCCTACACGAACACAACAGTATTAGAGTCCCAACGCGACTGCCACATGACCCATACAAGTGCCCTCGTTCACGATTTACTCAGAGAGGGTTTTAATCGATCGCCAATGTTCAATGGCAGAATACAGAGTATAGGTCCCAGATATTGTCCATCGATTGAAGATAAAATACACCGGTTTGCAGACAAAGACAGCCATCAAATGTTCATAGAACCGGAAGGGTGGAATACCGTAGAAGTGTATGTAAACGGTTTTTCAACTTCATTACCTGAAGATATTCAATTTAAAGCGCTACGCTCTGTGGTCGGTTTTGAAGCAGTTAAGTTTTTTAGACCAGGCTACGCCATAGAGTACGATTACTTTCCGCCAACCCAACTTAAGCATACCTTAGAAACTAAGCTTATTGAAAACCTATATTTTGCAGGCCAAATAAATGGCACTACCGGTTATGAAGAAGCAGCTTCACAGGGGCTTATGGCGGGTATTAACGCTCATCTAAAAATTAACGAAAAGAAAGCGTTTATACTTCAACGCGATGAGGCATATATTGGCGTGCTTATCGATGACCTTATTACCAAAGGAACCGAAGAGCCTTATCGGATGTTTACCTCAAGAGCGGAATATAGAACTCTTTTAAGACAGGACAATGCAGACTTACGATTAACCCCTATAGGTCATGCAATCGGTCTTGCCTCCAATGAACGCCTAAAACGAATGGAGGAAAAGCGCTCTAAATCTGACGCCTTTATCAACTTTTTTAAACAAACAAGTGTACTTCCTAAAGACATCAATCCTATTTTAGAAAGTGTAGGTTCAGCTCCCGTGAGTCAATCTGATAAAATGTTCAAATCCTTTTCACGCCCTAAAGTAACCATGGAACACATGCTGACTCTTGACTCCGTTTCCTCCTTTGTTGAAAATCAAAATTTAGACAGCGAAGTGTTGGAGCAAACAGAAGTTCAAGTTAAATATTCAGGATACATTGCGAAAGAGCGAGTTAATGCCGATAAATTACAACGCCTAGAAAACGTTAAAATTCCAGTAAATTTTGATTACTCAAAACTAAAATCCTTGTCCTTTGAAGCTAGGGAAAAAATGGCCGCAATTCAACCGGTAACCATATCGCAAGCATCTAGGATAAGTGGGGTTACTCCCAGTGACATCAGTGTTCTATTGGTTTATCTTGGAAGATAATTAAAGAAATGTTCCACGTGGAACATTAAAAGGTGACTTTTAATAATGGAGTCCCAATCTTTAACTAAATTATTAGTTCAAAAAGTGTCCATTGTTACCAGCAGTTCCACATTCAAATAATCCCAAAGTCCTACCTGAAAGGAAAAAGCTAACTCTGTGTTAGGTCAAATTTACTAGTATTACATTATTCATCTATCTTAGCATCCACAAAAAACCCGCTTACACCAAATCATGGAACCCTATCTTCATACGAAAGACTACTTCTATTCTCATGAAGCGTTTACTCTTCTCTATGATACTACTTATGATATGTTAATGACGCATCCGGTGCCGAGCAATCTTGAAACCTACTACCAGAGCAACAAATACATATCCCACTCTGACACTCCCACCTCTTTTATTGACCGATTATACCTATTGGTGAAGAACTTTAGTCTACGGCGTAAGATAAAACTTATAGATAAACTCCATCCCAGCAAAGGGAATCTATTAGACATTGGAGCAGGTACTGGAGGTTTTTTAGTAGCAGCAAAAAAAAACAAGTGGAATGTTACTGGTGTAGAACCAAACCAAGTTGCACTAAAGAAAGCTAGCGTCAAAAATATTGACCTTTATTCTAATATAGCACAACTTCCAAAAGGAACTTTCGACATAATCACCTTATGGCATGTACTTGAACACCTGCCAGATCTGGATAACCAAATCTCCTCTATCAGTAATCTAATTAATACAAATGGCCTCCTTATAATAGCAGTTCCCAACTTCAAATCATACGACGCTAAATATTATAAACAACATTGGGCCGCGTATGATGTACCCAGACATCTTTGGCACTTTTCTAAAACATCCATTGCTAAACTTTTTGAACCATATAATTTCAAACTAATTCATACCAAACCCATGTGGTTCGATTCTTTTTATGTTTCTCTTCTATCCGAAAAATATAAAAACGGGAGTAACAAGTATATTTCTGGATTTTTGAGAGGATTAGTATCCAACATCGCAGGTTTACGAACCAAAGAATATTCCTCACACATTTACATCCTCAAAAAGGAGAAATTAACCAATTGAGCGTATTTAAACGATCTACTAACTCATATCTATACTTATATTAAGTGATATTCAAAAAACCCTTTAAAAGACGTTACACGAAGCCGAGTACGATCATTTAAATCTATTCTTATTAATTATATTATAAATACTAATTATAAGCGATAGAAAACACTAAAAACCTTCCTTCCCATCCTTCATATAAAAACAACAAATAATCCAATACCTATTAAAAGCTTTGTTATTTTTGCGCTACTCTAAAATTAAAAACATGAAAAAATTAACCCTTGGATTGCTATTTCTTACTATAGTATCATGCCAACAAGAAAAGATAGGTTACGTAGACAACGTAAAATTAATGAACGACTATCAAGAAAAAATTGATGTTGAGGCACAATTTAAAATTAAGGCTGACGCATTAACGAAAAAAAGAGATAGTATTTCTCAAGCTTTTCAGATAGAGGCGCAAGCTTTCCAAGCTAAAGCTCAGAGCATGCCTCAACAAAAAGCACAAGAAGAATATGCTGCTTTCCAACAAAAAGGTCAAACTATTGGACAACAATTACAACAAGAAGACCAACAACTACAATCAGAAGGTCAAATTCAGATGGATAGCGTTGTAAGTCATGTTAAAAAGGAAATTGAGGCCTACGGCAAAGCAAATGGTTATAGTTATATTCTTGGTGGTGGTGAAGGAGGTAGTGTTCTTTACGGCAAAGAAGCTAACGATCTTACCGATGAAGTTGTTAAGATGTTAAATAACAAGTATAACAATTAGAGTCCGAATACAATTTTTAAAAAACCCGGCAACATTGCCGGGTTTTTTATTCCGTTATTCCCTCAATTTTTTCTATTCCTTTCTCTATACTTAATTGGTCTTTGGGCAAGAATCCTTTCACGATTAAAACGACACCACAGATTACCAAAATAATTCCTACCCCTTTTTTGATCAAACGGATACGATCATAGGTCAATTTTCTTTTCAATTGCTTTGCTAGAAGTATTTTAAACAAATCGGTTATAAAATAGGATGCCAACATAGCACCAAAGAATACTCTAATCCTTGAAGGTTGGTTATTCAAGGAAGGGCCAACAATAATAATAACTCCTAACCAAAAAACAAGTACTCCAATATTAATAAAGTTTAGTAGAAAGCCTTTTAACAGCAGACCTAAGTAATCGCTCTTTGTTATTTTTATAGGTGTGCCTGCTCTTGTCTTTATACCCTTTTTGAAAAATGTAGTGATTCCATACACAAGCAAAATAGCACCACCAAATACATATAAACCTGGTTGATTACTTAGGTTTTCGAGTAACTGATAACTACTAAAATATGCACCTAAAATAAAAAGTATATCTGCTATAATTACCCCGACATTAAAACTAAGTGCTGCCCTAAAACCTTTTAACACACTAGTTTCCAGTAAAACAAAGAATACAGGGCCTATCATAAAGCTTAATAAAAAGCCTAAGGGTATTGCCGCCTGTATATCCTCAAACATAA
>CAZUIE010000097.1:0-14072 GCA_964620945.1 uncultured Maribacter sp. | reverse complement strand
CAATTGAATCCAGTTCCGTGGAAAGGTATACAAAGCGTTCGTCTATAAAATCCAAGGTACGTTTAGAAACTTGTTGCCGATCCAGTACCCCATCGTTGTTAAACACTCGAATAAGGGTATTTAAAATAGCTTCGGACCGTTGGTAACTTTCGCCCTCTAGCTGTAGAGAAATAATATCACTGTTCTTGCTGGTGGGCTGTATTTGTATTTCCTTAAGTAAATCAGCAATTGTGACTTTTCTAGGCTTGATGATAACTTCAAAGTTTCGCCCCAGATATTCGTTTTTATCAAAAGTGGTCAATATGGTGATTTTAAAAGGCAAGGTTGTGGTGGTGGAATCCAGCTCGCTATATTTTAAGGTCCACCTTCGCTCTAAATCATCCTTTACCACCAATGCATTGCTACCTAATGTTAAATCATAGGCCAGAGGCTTCCTCAGACTGTCTTTAAGTATAGTTTTGGTTAATAATATGGGTACATTCCAAATCTGTGTTTTCTTAATTGTCTCTTTTTCAAAAAAAGTGATGTCTAGATTAAGATCAGAAGCTACCTTGTCCAATAAGCGATACGATCGTAAAACTTCTATTTCGTTATCCATATTAATTTGGGAAACTCCACCGTTAAGCATAGAAAGGGCATCCGACGCCACGTTCATCTCCTTGGATTCATCAATAATCTTGATTTTAGCCATTGATGCGTACGACTCAGGGGTATAACGCAGATAGACCAGGCCTAAAAGCACGCATAACACCAAACTACCCAAAAACCACGGCCAGTACTTTAGGTACTTATAAATCTGTTCCTTAAGATTGAAAGAAGACTCATAGTCGATCATATCTAAAGTAAAAAAATCTTCTTTCATGTTTTGCGCTTCTTAATAATAACAGGTTACGAAGTTAAATAAACCTAGTGAAACAGTTCTTACTTATAAATCTTATATCGCCAAAATGGTAGCCTTTTCTGGCAAGTGCAACTAGGGCACTTTGAGATTTGAGTTAAAGCTTTACCCTTTTTACTTCATCCCAATTGGTAAGACTATCAGCAGTTGTAATATCTATAAATTCAAAATCTTGTAGCCATTTTTTTAATTTAGGTTTAGCCGATTCCAAACCAACATATGATTTGAACTTTCGTAGCGTAGATAAATCCTCAATCATTGGTTGCCCCGAATCAAAATCGCGAGGATGTAAATACGACATTACATAGGTATCCTTCGAAGTCCATTGTTTCAATAGTCGATATGGCATTAAACGAAAATAACCCCCTCCAGAATAAATAAGATTTTTACCTAAAAAAGAGTGTGTGTTAATTGGAAACTCTTTTAACATTACTCCATTGTACTCAAGAATTGAGGGTTTTGCAAGACCGTAAGAAGGCATTCCACCATGTGCACGACCAGCTGGAAAAACCGAAGAATCTATTTCAATACCTAATTCGACAAGAACTTCAAAAGCCCATTTATTGTGTTCCGTAATAGAAAAACCCGGTGCACGAAACATTGTAACTTTTTTTCCAGAAATATCTTCCAAAGTTTTTATAGAACGATCAACATCTTGATAAAATTCTTCCTTACTCTGTTCATAAACTAGTTGATGGGTTGCCGTATGACTACCAATTTCGTATCCTCTATCACATATTTCTTTTATAATATTAGGGTGTTTTTCGGCAATCCATCCCAATACAAAAAATGAAGCTTTATGGTCAAAACTTTCCAAAATATTGAAAATTTTATCAATCCCTTCATAAATACGTGGTTTAAAGTTGACCCATTCCTTTTCGCTTTTTGTAGTAGGGTGGTCTAAAATATGAAACCAGTCTTCTATGTCGAAAGTTAATATCTTCATTGAAATGTTCTTTTAAAACTATTTAATAGACAAACTTTTATAAAACTGAAAGAATTTTCAAAGTATAGTTAGCAGCTAATAAAATTTATTTCCTGCCGCTCTAAACTGCATAACATCTTCTTTTGTTGGGAAAGAAAAATATGTTTTTTGCGAGGAGTCATTAGCAATAAGCTTTACATTGTCTTTTTCTATTTTATCAATCGATTCAGCAATAGACTCCATTCCTATTTTTTTTGTGTATTTTATCAGCGCTTCTTGTGTCCTACCTCCTATTTCAATTGTTTTTTGAACGATAATTGGGCC
The DNA here is from genome assembly GCA_964620945.1 of uncultured Maribacter sp. Lineage (GTDB taxonomy): Bacteria > Bacteroidota > Bacteroidia > Flavobacteriales > Flavobacteriaceae > Maribacter. Next base: position 11,925 of record CAZUIE010000097.1, on the reverse strand, counting down.
GCTATCAATACCTTTATCTACAAAAAACACAGAAACCCCAGTCAATTTTTCTCGATTTTTCATTACCCAAAAAGTTGGCATCAACCCTCTATATTTTGGTAACAAAGCCGTATGGAGATTAATACATCCCTTAGGCGCTAAATTGATTATTTGATTTTCAAATATTTGATTCCCAAGTATAGAAACTAAAAGGTCTGGCTGAAATTGTTTGATTTTTTGCACAGAATCACTATGATTAATATGCCTTTCTAGAATAATTTCAGGTATTTTGTGAGATGAAAGCAAATGTCTAACCTTATACTTTTTAATCAATTTACCTCTTAAAAATTTAATACCATAATGCAAAAAGAAAGAGAGACCAAAAACATCAAAAGTCCTCTTCATCTTTTTTGTAAACGATTCCTTTTTGCCAAACGGCGAAACATCATTTACAATGCACCCTATAATCTTGGAATGCTCCGGTAAAATTTCAATTAAATATCTTAGACTCTCCGTTAAATAGAAAGGGTCGTCTTGAGTCACAATAATAATTCTCATTTATTACTAAATTTATATTTAAATACATCCAACAGGAATTCTGGATTTGAGGTAAGGTTACGGATGCCCAGCCTTTTGGGGCTCATAACGCTTCTGTGCAGCCATTCCAAACCGTATCTTATCATCCAGTTTGGAGCCCGTTTTATATTACCCGCATAAAAATCGAACACTGCCCCGATTGAACACATAACTTGTGCGTTAAGTTTTTCCTTGTGGTCGCGAACCCATTTCTCCTGTTTAGGAGCAGTCATACCCACGAATAAAACCTCTGGCTGCAAGGTATTAATCTTTTTACACATAAAATCACTGTCTTTATTACTGAAATTTGATTTGTAGGGTGGGGAATATGAATCAATTGTAACATTTGGGTACTCAATTAAAGCACGACTTTTGATGCGTTCTAACGTTTGTTCTGAAGCCCCAAGAAAAAAGCATGTACCATTGCTTTCATTTAGGTATCTCATCAAATATGTAAAGATATCATATCCTGCAATTTTATGAATTTTTCTCCCAAGAAGTATTTTAGCAGCCAATACTATACCTACACCATCTGGTAATAGTATATCTGACGACTGCAATGCTATTTTAAAACTTTCATCTCGTTTTGCCACACAGTAACTATGAGGATTAAGGGTATTTATAACCATTTTTCCATTCATAGGCATTAGCGGATAATCGATTCCTATAGTGTAACCTAATAATTCCATTTATACTAGTTCTTTCATTATTTTAGTGAATCTAGTTTCAAATACTTCCTGGGTAAAGTGTTTTTCATATCGGTTTCTACCATTCTTTCCCATTTGTTCTCGTAGTTGAGGGTTTTTAATTAGTATTTCTAATTTAACAGCCAAAGCTTCTACATCCTTTTGCCTTACCAAGAATCCTGTTTTCCCATCTTCAACTTCATCCCTAATACCTCCTTCAAAAGTAGAAATAACAGGCAGCGAGAACTGCATTGCCTCTATCAAAACAACAGGGAAACATTCATTGCTATAGTATGTGGGAAAAACAAATATATCAGATTGTGAATAGGCTTCCACCTTTTCTAGGTCGTATTTTCGGCCTGCATAATGAACATATTCATCTACATCAAGCGAACTTACCTTCTTTTGAAAATCTTCTTCTGAAATATCTGCTTCGCTACCAATGAATGTGCAGTGAAATGACAATTGTTTATCTTGTAAAAGTTTACAAGCTTCCAATAACACATAAACACCTTTTGATTTAATTAAATTTGACAAAAATAAAATTTGAACTTTGTTATCTACAACTTTGGCTTTTGTTATTGTTTCCACTTTTTCTGGTATCCCGTAAGGGCAATAATGTACCCGTTCAATTGGTACATACTCTTCAATATCATAGTAAAGATATCTGGAACTCAGAATAACTTCGGCTTTTTTAAAAACCATCTTATACAAAGCATTATCCAACCATTTATTTGGTCTTTTGGAAATTCCTTTATTATGAAAATGTAATACTATTTTTCTGCCGAACAATTTTGCCAGTAGCGCAACGGCAACATCTTTATAAAACCCAACACCAGTTGCTGTTAAAGTAAAGTAAACCAAATGGGGCTTATCATGATAGAGCCTTTTAATGGTAAGTCCTAAAATTTTGAAATAGCGTTTTAGTTTAATCCACCCCCAATTTCCAATTTCATTGACTTCAACTGAGGTTCCTAGGTTAATATAACAACATTCAAAGTTATCGTTTAACACATTACTAGCCATGATGTACTTACCCATCATTGCCGCTCCATGAACCGGAGGGGGGAAATGGAGAACAAACAATATTTTCTTCGTTTTCATTTAATTTTATTTAATAATTAGTCATCACTAATAGAGACCAGTAACCTTTGGTTGCTGAAAAGCACTTCCTTATTTTTAAATTATCCCTAAGCAATCTGTATTTTGCGGAGCTCTAAATAACTCATAGACAAGTAAGCTATCCCAATTCTATAAACCAGCACAGTAATTCACTCATTACTTGTCTAATTATTATAACTAAATATTATTTTCATCTTTTAATATTTATTCGTTTTATGTATTAAAAGTGATTGGCCGTTGAAAATCTTGATATGAACGATAATTATTATGGTTCACTGCAATAGGATGATAATCTATATTTAAACTTTTTATTCAATAATAATTTGCAATCACAGTTAGTACCGAAAGCGATTCAGTACATTCTTACACATTGTTAGTAAACGGTATCCATAATATCTATTATTTAATAAATTACTTAATGATAAATTTTCATTATAGCTTAAGTGTTCTAAATTTGTTAAATCAGTCTCATATCGAAATTGTGCTTTATACCTTTCAGCTACCTCTGCATCCATAACTAAAGCCACTATTGGACTATTCCCAATTATTGATGCCATTATTGAAAATGTCGAAAATTTAGAGCACATGTAAATCTCTTTACATAAAGTTAAGGCGAAGAAATCTCGGTACTCATTTGGCACTTGTTTGTCACAAATCGGAGTTATAACTTGGATGCTCTTATCTAAATTTTCTATAAAGATGTTTCGATATCTTTTATCATCTGAGCATACGCAAACATATTCAGGTTTTTCTATATTTACAAGAGACACCACTTTTGACAAATAATCTAAAAACTCTTTTTTATTTTTCATGAAGTGAGGATGATTATTATTTTTGATTCTATCTGTTCCGCGAATGTGAACCCCTACTGGATTTATGTTGTTTTTAAAACAAATATTAAAAGTAGGTATAATGCCTTTGGCAGCCTTGATCATTTCTTCTCTTTCAATACTTTCTGCTAAATCTGAAATAGTTCTTGTGGGAATATTACTAATTGCTTTTTTTGTTATTTTTAGATTTTTTGAAGTAATTAAAATATCATAATCGCGAAAAACTATTTGATTACACCACACATAATTCGCTGTTATGTTTTTTTTATAACAAATTGAACTGACTACAATTATTTCTTCTAATCTATTGCCAAGACCATCAGGTCTACCTATAAAATTGAAATTTTCCATTTAAAAATTAATTTTAACAATATAAGCGTGTAATTTCAATAAGCTAAAAGTTTCATATTCGATAGAAGAAAGATAAAAAGCCGTAAACCTATTAAATAAATGAAAAGTCACTGTCGGAAAATTATTTCTACTCTATTAATGATGTGCTTGCTACTCATTTTAACATTAAATGTTCAATTATAATTTTTCGTCCACCAAATTAGAATTCTACACAGTAAGGTTTCAATACTAGATGAAAAACCCAGTCTTTCTGGTTTATTCATTTTTATTAGCCTCTTAAAAGTTTAAAATTTACAATAACACTAAAAAATTTATCTATTGTACGTCTTCTTATTGAGTATCTTCCTCTAAACTCCTTTAAAATCTTTTTATCCACAACCAATTCTTTGTGGAATTCAAAACTTCTTTTTTTTGAATCATCCAAAGGAGTATTGAATTTAAGAGCCCCAACAGCATGGGTTGCATCCTGAGTGATACCAATATGATTTACTTTTGATCTAGCAGCAAAAACAGTAAGTAAATTATTCTTGAACTGATGATAACACCATCGTATCGCCCAAGAATCTATTTTACCTTCCATTTGGTTCTTTAACATACCCGGCATATCACTACCAATATTAAAGAATCTATAGCGTTGTTTGGGATTCATTTTATAATCTGAATAATCTGAGACCACCCAATCTACAACCTGCCATTTGCTTTTCCATGTACCCCATCCCAATGAGGATGCCCTATAGCCTAAGTAGTAATCGTAATCATAATTTTTTAAACTATGCAAATTCAATGTATAACCAGAAATTGATATCACTTTCTCAGATTCAACATAAAATTCCAATGCTTGATTCATAAAATCTAAAAAGTTAGGAGAAGTAACCAAATCATCCTCCAAAACAATTACTTCTCCATACTTATTTATGATTTCAGTTACTCCATCTATTATGGACTTGGCCAAGCCCTTATTTACCAGTGCCTCCTTTATTAATACATTTTTAAAACCAGAGATACACTTTAAATACGACCTTACCTGTTCTACTTTATTTTTATCTTTTAGGTTTTTAGGTCCATCTGAAAAAATATGTAATTCGCTTTCTTCCGCAAGATTATTCTTCTTTAATGCCTCTACTGTTCGTTGGGTTTCCCATAATCGATTATACGTAAAAAGCACTATCGGCGCTAATTTTTCCTTCATATCACATCATTCTTTTTTTTTCGATGTTACGCGTGTTTCGCCTATAATCAAATACCAAAACATAAACGCTATCAAAATTGTTGGTTGCAATAAATAACTTTCAAAAATACCACCGCCGAGTATACTAATGACAACTACTATGGTATAGTTCATCTGCATTTCACGCAGCGCTTGCACAAGGTAATATACAAAAAACAACAGGCCAAAAATTCCACCTGCCGCTAATACTTCAATATAAGAAGAGTGAAAATATAAGGTTGTTATGCTATTAAAATAATAGTTTGTTTCACTTCTGTTCTCAATCAAGATAGTTTCGTTTAGACCAAAAATACTTTCACCTAAGAATAAAGAATTCTCTAGATAATATTCATAAATATAATACCATATAGTACTACGCCCAGAAGTAAAGTTTATCAATTCTTCATTTAGAAGCATTTGACCAGTGAAATAAAAGACCATCCCAATGACCATCATAAAAAGTAGGAAGTAAATATTTTTTGTGACGGTATTTCCAAAATACGGGAAAAAACTTAATGTCAGAAAAACTCCTAAAATAAGCTGTGCATTTCTTGAATTAGCCAAAATTACCAGTATTAAATACAAATAAAACAAAGCAAAATACATTTTACCTTTTTTTGGTGTTCTGTACTTAAAGACTACAAAGTTGGCAATAGCGGCCGTGCAGGCAAGAATACCAAGCGTAATGTAGGAATCATAGAAAAGCTCCAATCCAACTCTGGTGCCATCACTCCAAGAATTGAAACCAAAAATAAAACCAACTACCAACCAAAACAAAAAATTAATATTAAGGGTAACTGCCAAGTATTTGAAAAAATAAAAGTACGGCCTTTGATGTCGCATTCTGAAAGTGCTTGACAATAAATAAATAAAATAAATAAAGAACATGAACAATACATTATTTTGAATTAATTCAACATCAAATCCAAATTTCATCGTCCTTACTACTAGGAATATGATGCATAATCCCCAAAAGAGTAATAACCATATATTTCCACTTATAAAACGCTTGAATTGTAATGGTGATTTCGGTAAAACAATTAATCCAATTACCGCAGTAATCAACTTTCCATATTTACCTAGAAGCGCAATCGTATCACCATTAAACGCAATCGGGTTCATTACAAGAAAAGTAACGAAAAGGAAAAGTAACATTATATGGCTTCTATTTCTAAACATTCATCTAGGTTGATTTTTATTAATCTTAAGCGCTCTAATTTAAGTGACGTCATCAATTACAATATACTTTTTGTACGGAATAATCGAAAATAGATCAGATATTGTAGCATATTAAAAAATAAATTTTGAAAAAATATGGTGTAGAACACTCCCAATAAACCAAAATTTAAAACTGAAAAATAGCCAATTACTAAAGTGAGCCCTGCGGTAGGTAGGTACAGCCAAAACTCGACATCTGTTCTTTTAATAGCTTTCAAGGAAATATTAAATGGTTGAAAAATCACATTTATCGCTTGGGCTATAAACGGCATCACAACTATAAAACCTAATTCGTAGTATTTATTTCCAAAAAATAAGTCAATTAGATTCTGACCAAAGAAATAACCTAAAATTACGAGGCACACTGACATAAAACCGAAGACAAGGGTCCAGTTATTGACCATTTCCCTAATCTTTTTATAATCTAAGTTGAACTTTACAAAAAGAGGTAACAAATAGGAACTTAGTGCCTGCAAAACAGGATTGATAATGCTTGATACGCTAGTAAGGACTCCAAAAATAGCTACATCACTCTTAGTGGTTAGATATAACAATAACCATGGAAATATTCCTGAGCTCATTTGAAATAAGAAGCTAGTGCCCAATAACCATTTTCCGACTTTCCAATTTACCAAAAAGTATTGTTTTACTTCCTTCTTTAATAGTTTGATGTTCCTTAAATTATTAATGAAGTAAACAATTGTGACAGTAAAATAAATTAATGAAGAAAATAACAAGAAAAAATCAATATCAGAATCTTTGGAATAAAAAACAAAAATTAAGAGAAGTATCAAACTTAACGAACAGCAAAGCCCATATACTAAGTTTTGAATTGTTTTTCTTTCACTTAAAAGCATTTCTCTGATGTAGAAATAAAATGTATATCCTATGATATACACCAAATAAGGAATTAGTCTTAAAAAGTTAAAATCACCAAATAAGAAAAAATAAATTATCGGGAAAGAAAGAATAACAAAAACAGAGAACACTAGCTTGGCACAAACATTAAAGTGAAAGTATCTAAAACGCTGTTCGTTCTTAAAATCAGCCAGGTTGATAGCATAAGGTTTAGATATAATGGAATTTTGTAAGCCTAGCACAAAAAGTGTAATTGAAATAAGAAGTACGAATTCAGCATATACCACTTTATCATACGTTCTAGCAAGCACAATTGTAGTCAGTAAAGTTGAAATACTCATAAATGCCTGATCCAATAAAACACTAAATAATTTAGTTAGCTCTATAAATCTTACGCTCTTAACGAGCTTAGTAATTTTTTTCATTTCCTTAAATACGCAAAATACACGATGTTGTTTTTGTTTAAATAGTATTTAAACATATAGTTCTAGTATTTAAACAGATAGTTCACTAAATATTACAGTGAGATAGTGTTGTTAGTTTCATTTCATATATTCTTTTGAAAAAGAGCAATATAGTTTTATGACATAGTTATAAAATGGTTGGACGACTATCTCCCAAATGTTAGAGATTAGAGATATTATAAACTTTTGACCATACTTCTAAATTGATAATACGCCAAAAGGGAAATTTGGAATGTTTTTCTGGATTTCTAAAAATTTCAGCCAATTTATCAGCGTCCCATATTTTTTTTGATTTAAAGCTATCACTACCTAACATATCCTCTACAAACTTTCTAAAATCCGAATCTGAAACCAAATAACTATTAAAGGGGGTGCTAAAACCTATTTTGTTTCTGTTTTCAGTAATGTTTTTTGGCAGTAATTTGCCAACCGTATCCCTAATAATTATTTTAGTGACCCCTCCTTTAAATTTAAACTGAGTGGGTATTGAAAATGCAAATTCCATCAATCGATAATCAACAAAGGGAGACCTTATTTCTATAGACTGATTCATCGATGAAATATCCTCATAATGCAATATCGTATTCAATCCTTGATTATTTATGCCATCTAAGTGATAATTACTGAGGTTGTTTCCTTTAAATGAAAATTTATAATCGGTCTTAATATCCTGTTTGTTTTGCTTTACAAAACCTCCCTTTAAAGTGGGAATTGTTTTTTCCAGAAACCTTGCTCTTAAATAGGCAGAAGTTAAAGGGCTGATCAACGACTTGAACATTTGCATCAAGAGAAACTTCTTTGAAAAGCCATTTTCTTTATTCAAGGCTTTAAATTCGGTTATAAAACTCCCTTTTTTGGAAAACAATTGGTCCATTAAAAATACACCACAAAAATAGCGATCATATCCTGCAAAGGCTTCATCGCTGCCTTGACCATTAATTACCACTTTAATCCCATTTTTATGACATTCTTTCATAATTCTGTTATGAACTACACAGTTAAAACTGCCCAGCGGGTTGTCGAACTCATAAATTAATTTCTCAAAATCATTGATTACACTTTTCGAGTCGACCTGTATTTCATGTAGTTTTATATGCTTACATGTTTTTATAAACTCCCTTGCAATCTCCGTCTCGTCATCTACATAACCAGGAAAAGAAGCAATAAATGCATGGATTTCATTCGAGCCTAACTCGCCATTTTCAATTAAATCATCGGTAACTCTGGCTATTGAAGAAGAATCCAGACCGCCACTCAAAAGAAGTGCTACTGGCACATCACTTCTATACCTTAATTTCACAGCACTTTTGAACAATTCCGAAAACTCCGTTTTGTAATCTTTCGGGTTTTTATGAGCATGAAGATCCCTTTTAAGCGTCCAGTATTTTCTTAATACAATATCATTATTCTCTACTATCAAATTGGTTCCTGGCAATAGCTCTGAACAATTATCAAAAAATGTTTCCCCATTGTTTATGCGGTACCCATAGGCAATATATTCATAAACTCTTTTTTGATTTGCCAACGTATTCTGAGTAATCTTATGTATCGCTTTTAGCTCACTAGAAAAAATCAATTGATTTCCTTCATATGTATAGTAAAAAGGCTTAACTCCTAGACGATCTCTCGAACAAAACAAACGCTTCTTTCGAAAGTCGTAAATGGCAAAGGCCCACATTCCATTAAAAGTATCAACGCAATTGTCACCGTACTCTTCATAACTTTTAATAATAACCTCGGTATCAGAATTGGTTTTAAAATGGTGTCCTTTTCCTTTAAGTTCCTCTTTAAGTTCTAAATAATTATATACCTCTCCATTAAATACCAAAACTAAATCCCCATCTTCACTAAACATCGGTTGATTTGCCGTGCTGTTTAAATCTATAATACTAAGCCTTCTAAATCCGAATGCTATCGGATTTTGAATATGGATTCCATCAGCATCAGGGCCTCTATGAACCAACGATTGATTCATACTATTAATCTTCGATCGTAGAGATTCTTCCGAAAGGCCGTCGAAAGAATAATCAAGAGATATCATACCATTAATTCCACACATAATAAATACTTATAAATGTTCCAGTTATATTGAGAACTAATAAAAAACTATTGATTTTTTAAAAACCATTTGTAGGTCAAACTAATACCATCCTCTAAAGAAATGTTAGCTTCCCAACCTAAACCTTTCAATTTTGAAATCTCCATCAACTTACGCGGCGTACCATCGGGTTTATCACTATCCCATATAATCTCACCTGTATGCCCCACGGTATTTTGAATCAATAGGGCCAAGTCTTTAATGGTTAAATCTACCCCTGTCCCTACATTGTACAAATATCCAGGCAAATCCTGTTCTAAGGCAAAAACGACGGCCTTGGCCAGATCGTCTACATGTAAAAACTCACGTAAGGGCGTACCGCTTCCCCAAAGGGTAACCGGTGCATGATCATTTTGCTTTGCCTCATGAAACTTCCGTAGCATGGCCGGCATCACATGAGAGCTTTCCAAATCAAAATTATCGTTGGGACCGTATAAATTGGTTGGCATCAAACTCACAAAATATCTTCCCTGCTGTTCCCGTAGGGCTTGGCATAATTTCACTCCAGATATCTTCGCAATGGCATAACCTTCATTCGTGGGTTCCAAAGGTCCTGTAAGCAAATACTCTTCCTTTAAGGGTTGTCGTGCCATTTTGGGATAGATACAAGAACTACCTAAAAAAATGAACTTATCTACGTTTGAAACTACAGATTGTTCAATCAAGTTATTTTGAATCTGCATGTTTTCCATCAAAAAGCCATACTGATCCTTTTGATTGGCCAAGATACCGCCTACACGAGCCGCGGCATCTATGACTATTTCTGGTTGTTCGGTTGCAAAAAATTGGGTAACGGCTACTTGGTCACTTAAATCGAGTTCACTACTGGTCATTCCAACAAGGTTAGTATACCCTAATTTTTTTAATGCACGCCAAACGGCAGACCCTACCATACCTCGATGCCCTGCGATGTATATTTTTGGCTCTTTATTCATAATAATTGAGGGTATCAAAACCACCATTATTCAAGTGGCGGTCTTTTTCCATAAGCTTTAGGTCGGACTCCATCATTTCCTTCACCAAAGCAGCGACATCATAGGTCGCATTCCATCCCAACTTGGTTTTAGCTTTTGTAGGGTCGCCAATTAATAAATCTACTTCCGTAGGTCTGTAGTATTTTGGGTCTACGCTTAATATTTCCTTACCAATTTCCAATTGATATTGGGGCATAGCACAGTCTTTTATGGTTGCCGTTTCCTGTTCTCCTTGCCCTTTAAATTCAAGGGTGACACCAATCTCGGCAAACGCCATACGAACAAAATCCCGCACCTTGGTGGTCTTTCCAGTGGCAATGACCCAATCTTCAGGTTCCTCTGCCTGCAGAATCATCCACATCATTTCTACATAATCCTTGGCGTGACCCCAATCGCGTTGGGCATCTAAATTTCCTAAATAGAATTTATCCTGTAGGCCCAGTGCTATTTTAGAAACCGCCCTAGTAATCTTGCGGGACACGAAGGTTTCTCCACGTGAGGGAGACTCGTGGTTAAAAAGAATACCATTACAAGCAAACATCCCATAGGCTTCCCGATAGTTTACAGTAATCCAATACGCATACATCTTGGCCACGGCATACGGGCTACGCGGATAAAACGGGGTCGTTTCCGATTGAGGCACCTCCTGTACTTTTCCATAAAGTTCAGAAGTAGAAGCTTGATAAATACGAGTTTTTTTCTCCATACCCAAAAGACGCACGGCATCAAGGATACGCAGGGTGCCCAAACCGTCTGCATTTGCCGTATATTCTGGGATTTCAAAAGACACTTGCACGTGGCTCATTGCTGCCAGGTTATAAATTTCGTCCGGTTGTATTTCTTTTATCAAACGGATTAAATTGGTACTATCGGTCATATCACCAAAATGCAGGATAAAATTGCGGTGTTCTATATACGGGTCTTGATACAAATGATCAACCCTGTCTGTATTAAATAAAGACGACCGTCGTTTTAAACCATGTACGGTATATCCCTTATTCAATAGAAACTCACTTAAATAAGCACCGTCCTGCCCCGTAACCCCAGTAATAAATGCAACTTTCGCCATATTTTCCCTCTGTTTATTAGCGACTGTAGCGCGCTTCGTACCCTAATATAATGCTGTTTCGGGTTCCTTGTTTGTGGTTTACACTTACAATTTTAAAGTTACAAAGACCCTTTGGCCGCTCCTAACGCATCGCGGATACTTCTAGACAGCCAAGGCAATTTCTCACCAGTTCCAACAAGGTGCAGCCACTACGTCCTATTTTCCAATTGCTTTTCCTTTGACTCCTTCGCCATTTTTTTAAAACGTGCAAAGCGTTTCCCGAAAAAAGATGCTTGTTTCACTTCGCGCACCGCTTGCTCCTGTAGCCTTGTTACCTTTTCTATCTCCTCTTCATAAACCTCAGGCTCCGCTTCAAGTTTTGTTTTACCTGTCGTTTTACCCGGCATATTCACACTTTTTTCCTGTATCACCGTATCTATAAGGGTAACGCCCCGTTTAGACTTGAGATAAAATGGCAGCAAATACAAGAACACCCCCACTACCAAACAAACCA
>CAZUIE010000096.1:0-14099 GCA_964620945.1 uncultured Maribacter sp. | reverse complement strand
AATTATTGGGGGACGGGTCACAGTTAGGGTGCTTCTTCAGCTATGCGGTTCAAGAAGAGCCTAAAGGTTTAGCAGAAGCCTTTATCATTGGTGAAGAATTTATTGGGAACGATAAAGTGGCTCTTATTTTAGGAGATAATATCTTTTATGGTTCCGGCCTTTCCGCTTTGTTACAGTCGAACAACGATCTAGAAGGTGGCATTATTTACGGTTACCATGTAAAGGACCCAAAAAGATATGGTGTAGTAGATTTTGATGCGGACGGGAACGCCACTTCAATAGAAGAAAAACCAGAAGTACCCAAGTCCAATTATGTCGTTCCCGGTATCTATTTTTATGATAACGAAGTTGTATCAATTGCCAAAAACATAAAGCCCAGTAAGCGGGGCGAATTGGAGATTACAGATATAAATAAAGTCTATTTAAAGGAGAAACGTTTAAAAGTTACTGTTCTTGACAAAGGTATTGCATGGTTAGATACCGGTACATTTACATCGTTGATGCAGGCGTCTCAATTTGTTCAGGTGATTGAAGAGCGCCAGGGCCTAAAAATCGGTGCAATAGAACAGGTGGCTTACGAGATGGGCTATATATCCAAGGAACAACTGCATTTTTTGGCGGAACCCTTACGTAAAAGTGGTTATGGCGAGTATCTGCTTCAGCTTGTATGAAGAAAAATTATGGAAATAATTTAGAAGGCTGCCAGTTGATTTAACTTTGTGTTTATTAAGACTTAAACTGTAGTTAACGAATTAAGCCTAATTGTCAAAATACCATTGGTATCCGGAAGCAACGACAGTATTTCAGTGAATAACCTTTGCATAACCAAATGACAAACGGGGATTTTTCTTACCTCATCAAATTGCATAAATATTTATCGTATTTTCGCTCCTTTATATTAGTTCAAAACAAATTTCGCATTGAAGGATTTGAATATTTTAATAATTATTCCTGCACGCGGAGGCTCAAAGGGGATACCAAGAAAAAACCTACGCCCTCTTAACGGCAAGCCACTAATTTTTTATGCTATAAATAATGCAGTCCAGCTTGAATTGGATAATGTTGATTGTTATGTGTCCAGTGAAGATGAAGAAATACTTTTAATAGCTTCAAAATTTGGCGCAAAAACCATTAAAAGGGCAAGTAATTTTTCAAATGACATTACTACTTTGGATCCAGTAATTTATGATGCGTTAACCAAAGCCCAACAAATAGAGAAAAAGAAATATAACTTGGTTATTACCTTACAGCCAACATCTCCGCTGTTAAAAAAAGAAACCATCAGAGCCGCTATTCTTCAGCTGGTAAAGAATGATACAGACACCTATATTTCTGGAACAAGTGATAGTCATTTGACATGGACAAAAGAGGGAGAAACGTTTGTGCCCAATTATAAAAAGAGAGTAAATAGACAAGAATTACCGGAAACGTACAAAGAGACCGGGGGCTTTGTTATTACCAAAGAACAATATGTTTCCGAAAGTTCAAGATTTGGGAACAAAGTTGAGATTTATCCTGTTTCCAAAAAAGAAGCCATTGATATAGATGATTTTGAAGATTGGAGTCTGTGCGAATATTACTTGAAAAGAAAAACAATTTTATTCGTAGTTGCTGGTAATTCAAAAATAGGCATGGGTCATGTTTATAATGCACTTAGTATTGCCAATGAGATTTTGAGTCATTCAGTTGTTTTTTTGGTCGATAAAAACAGCGAACTCGCTTTCAAAAAAATATCCGAATCTAACTATAAGGTAATACTTCAAGAAAAGCCAACGATTCAAGAACATATATTCGCCATAGGTCCAGATGTAATCGTAAACGATATGCTGGACACTTCTGTAAAATATATGAAACTGTTAAAACAGAGGGGTTATAAACTAATAAATTTCGAGGATTTAGGTGCTGGTTCAAAATTAGCGGATACTGTAATCAATGCAATGTATCCAGAAAAAGAGATTTTGGAAAATCATTTTTTTGGCTCCAACTATTTTATTTTAAGAGATGAGTTTTTATTTACTCCAAATAAAATCGTTGCCAAAGAAGTAACGAATATACTTATTTCTTTCGGCGGTGTAGATCCAAATAATTACACGGAAAGAATCATAAAACTACTATTGCCGCTAGTGAACGATTATAACCTTACAATTACGGTTGTTACGGGTATGGGTTATGAAAATGTCAAAAGATTGGACAAGTACGGCGGACTTATCATATTAAAGAGAAACACGCCCAGTATGTCAAATGAAATTTTAAATGCGGATTTAATTTTCACGTCCGCAGGTAGGACAACATTTGAAATTGCGTCTATTGGCACGCCTGCAATAGTTTTATGTCAAAACCAAAGAGAAACGACCCATTTTTTCGCCTATGAAAAAAATGGTTTTGATAACTTAGGTCTAGGTTTTGAAGTAGATGATAAGACGATAGTGGAGTCATTTAAAAATGCTCTAGTTTTTGAGAATAGGCTCAACATGAGTAAGAAAATGCTCAATAATAATTTGAAATCTAGTAAAGCCAGAGTATTAAGACTTATTACAGAAACAATTGAAAGTTGATTTTATGAAAATACAAGAGTTGTTAAACACATTTGATTTTTCCAAACCCTATCCTAGGAAACCCTATGTAATAGCGGAGGCTGGTGTAAATCATGAAGGTTCCATGGATTTGGCTAAAAGACTTATAAGTGAAGCTAAAGAGGGTGGTGCCCATGCAATAAAATTCCAAACATATAAAGCAAATACAATTGCATCTAAAAACAGCCCTTCTTATTGGGATACCAGTAAGGAATCCACAAAAAGTCAGTTTGAACTTTTTAAAAAATATGATAAATTTTGGAAATCGGAGTACGAGAAACTTAAGCTTTACTGTGATGAAGTTGACATTGAATTTATGTCTACACCGTTCGATGTAGCATCCGCTAGTTTTTTGAATGATTTGATGGATGTATTTAAAATTTCTTCATCAGATATTACCAACCTTCCGTTTATTGAACACATATGCTCCTTTGGCAAACCAATTGTTCTTTCCACGGGAGCTTCTTTTTTGTGGGAGGCGCAACAGGCCGTAGAAACAATATCCAAAAGTAATTTACCTATTTGTTTGATGCACTGTATACTAAATTACCCAACCTTGGACGAGAATGCCAATTTAGGTATGATTACAGATCTTATGAAAAAGTTCCCCAATACGGTTCCAGGGTATTCCGATCATACCTTGCCTGGCGAAATGGAGGTGTTGAAAGTTTCCAATTTACTTGGGGCCGTAGTACTGGAAAAGCATTTCACACACGACAAAACCTTACCGGGGAATGATCATTATCATGCTATGGACAAAGATGACCTACAGTTGTTCTTTGGAAAAATAGAGGAAACATATGGTTATATTGGAGGAATGAGTAAAGTCCCATTAAAAAGTGAAGATCAATCCAGGAAAAATGCAAGACGTAGTTTGGTTTCATTACAGAAGATTGCAAAGGGAGAAGTCATAAATCAAAACCATTTAACATGGAAAAGGCCCGCAAGCGGCGTGTCTCCCAAGGAAATTAATGTTCTAATTGGAAAAAAGGCTTTGCAGGATATAGAGGAGGATACCGTTTTGCATTGGAACATGTTCGATTAATAGTATTAAAAAACATGGAATAAAATGATTGTACTTCTATCAGGACAAATTAAAAATATAGGTGATTTCTTGATTACGGATAGAGCCAAAAAATTGTTTCAAGAGTTTGTAGACAAAGATGTATTACTATTGGACAGAACCAAAGATCTTACACCTTTTCTAGACAAAATAAATAATTCCAGATTTGTCGTGCTTTGTGGAGGCCCTGCGTACGCGCCAAATATATACAAAGGAATTTACCCATTGGTAGATGACCTTTCTGAAATTAAGGTGCCTATCATACCATTTGGTTTGGGATGGAGCGGTGATCCGGCCGGCCAACCGGAAAAATTTAGTTTTAACGATGAGTCTTCATTGTTCTTAAAGAATATTCATGAGAATATTGAATTTTCTAGCTGTAGAGATGAAATTACAGAGGGTATTATTCAACAAAACGGTTACAAAAACGTGCAAATGACAGGGTGTCCTGTCTGGTATGACTTAGAATTTATAAATGACGATTTTGTTCCAAAAGAAATAAAAAGTATAGTCATCACCACTCCTGCAGATCCAAGGCTTTTTTGGCAAACCATAAAGTTGGTGCGTTCAATGAAAAAAGAATTTGCAAAAGGCACTTTTTATTTAAGTTTTCATAGGGGAATCCTTCCCGACAAGTATACCAAGGTAGTTACAAGTATAGGATATTTGCTAATGTGTATAGGTTCTAAACTATTTGTACCAAAGATTATAATCCGTGATATCGCTTATGATATGGAGAAAATGAAATTTTACGAGGATATAGATTTTCATATAGGATATAGGGTACATGCGCATTTATACTTTTTAAGCAGAAGGGTACCTACAGTTTTGATTAATGAGGATGGCAGAGGAATGGGTATGGTGAAAACTTTAAAGATGCCAATGTTGAATATTAATGACAAGAATTTATTTGAGAAGATTACGGAAACCGTTCGGCGCTATAAATCTATGGATTACACAGATTTCACAAAATCTAAAAGTGTTTTTGACGAGAAATTCGTTGTAATGAAGAATTTCTTAAAAAACTTAAGCTCTAAGTATTGAGACCAAGAACTTTATTAAAAAAAATAAAGGACAAGCTTATTTCATATAGATGGAAAGCAATTGTCGTAAACAGTATTTTGGGCGACAATATTTTTATATCCAAAAACTCGTTTATTTCAAACTCTTTAATTGACGATTTTACCTCCGTAGGAAGAAATACTACGATCGTTCATACAAAGATCGGAAAGTATTGTTCTATTTCTTGGAACGTTACTATCGGAGCAACACAACATCCTTTCGAAAGAATCTCTACCCATGCATTTCCCTATATAAAAAGATTTGGTTTTACAACAACGGACAACAGATTTGTAAGTCAAACTATAGTAGGAAACGATGTATGGTTTGGAGCAAATGCAATAGTGATGCCTAACGTAAAAATTGGGAACGGTGCAATTATAGGTGCCGGGGCGATCGTGACAAAAGATGTTCCTGATTATGCCATAGTAGCCGGGGTGCCCGCAAAGATAATTAGATATAGATTTTCGGAAGAGACCATAAACAAGTTAGTAAATCTAAAATGGTGGGATTTAAACGTTGCAACTATTAAGCAGAATATTGCTTTATGGAAGAAAGATTTGGATAACGATGCCTTAATTAGATTAGAGCAGTTATGCAAATCATAAAAAACTCCGCAATATACCTTGGCAGTAGTATTCTAAATAAATCCATACCCTTTTTATTATTAGGAATACTAACCAAATATTTGTCTCCTGCGGAATATGGGATTGTTTCAATATTTCAAATAACAATCACGTTTTTTACTGCAATAGTCGGAATGGCAATCAATACAAATATTTCTAAAAACTTTTTTCAGTTTGAGAAAAGTAAAATGGCGAAGCACATTGGAAATATAATGTTGGTGCTAGTAGCGTCCACCACCATTATTTTAGTAATTACGTGCATCGCAACCCTTTTTTTTAATGAAATTTTTTCGATTCCTGTCATTTGGATCAGAATAATGCCACTTCTGAGCTTTATGTTTATGGTAAATACTATTAATCTTACCATTCTGAGGATGGAAGGAAGGGCGTACACTTACGGAATATTTGAAATCTCCAATACTGTTGTAAATATGTCATTGACAATAGCATTGCTCGTGTTCTATAGTTACGGGTGGTATTCAAGAGCTTATGGTATTTTAGGAGCGTATCTTTTGTTTTTTGTTATTGGCATTATTTTTATTTACAAGAGTGGCTATATTCGATATAATGTTGACTGGAAAGAAATTAAACTCATCTTAAAACTCTCCGTTCCTTTGATACCCCATGCATTGGGAAGTATAGTAATAGCTATGAGCGATAGATTTTTTATAGAGAGAATGGTTGGTTTAAAAGCGGTTGGTATCTATACGGTTGGATATATGTTCGGAATGGTCGTAATGCTTTTTACAGATGCGTTTATGAAGGCATGGAGTCCTTGGTTCTTTAAACGTTTATCAAAACCGGGGGAAGAACAAAAAACTAAAATCGTACACTATACGTATTTGTATATTATTGCAACAATGCTATTGGCACTGGCGGTTACGGTATTAGGTCAGTTTGTACTACCCTATTTTGTGGATGAAGAGTTTTATGGTGCTAAAAAATATATTCTCTGGGTCGCCATAGGATATGTTTTTTTTGGAGTTTATCAAATATTCTTTCTTTATCTTGTTCATATAGGGAAAACCTCATTTTTAGCTATTAGCACCGTTATTGCAGCAGTGCTGAACTTAATACTTAACTATGCACTAATAGTGCATTTTGGAACCATAGGGGCAGCTTATGCTACCATAGCTGCTTTTATTGTTAGTTCGGGATTGGTAATTTGGTATCAAAATAAGCATTTTAAGATGCCTTGGTTACTTAAAAAGTAGCTGTATAATTTTAAGCCATGACAGATTTTAAAGGAGTTATACATACCAAAAAAGGATTGAATATTTTTGTTGGTATAGCACCTTCCCACAACAAGAATTTTGAAGATATATTGGATATGTATAAATCAGGAGAAAGCTTGAACATTTTGATAAATCCTGGAAATTATCCCTATCGTTCCGAGAAATGGGATAAGGTAATTCTTGACGACACAAAAATGGGGAATCCTACGGGAAACCTGTTAAAAAGCATTACGTTTCAGATTAAAAAAATTAGATCGTATAGGAGAATCATTAAAGAATCGGAAAAAAAAATACCTCGCCAAAAGTTTACCTTATATTATTGTAATTTAGAGGATACGTTGAACAATTATTTCTTTTTCAACTTTAGGGAAAAGTTTAAAGATGATTCTATTTTAGTCGAAGACGGCATACTTAATTATTATAGTTATACCCTAAATAGTAAAAGAAAGAAAACCTTTTTAATAAAAAGAATTCTGTTCTTGTTTTTTGGAGTTCCTTATAGGATTGTTTCAGGGCAATTATCGGGAATCGACATGGAAGAAGTTAAAAAACAGTACGTACGGTATCCTGAGAGTGCTATTTTCCCT
Source organism: uncultured Maribacter sp. (assembly GCA_964620945.1). GTDB lineage: Bacteria > Bacteroidota > Bacteroidia > Flavobacteriales > Flavobacteriaceae > Maribacter. The sequence goes on along the minus strand of CAZUIE010000096.1, from coordinate 6,956 downwards.
GAAAAAGCAGTTGCTTTACCAATAAAAAAAATAGAATACCTCCCTTTAGACAATACAGTATTATTTATTGGGCAGGATATTTTGGAAAATATTATTGGAACGGAAAAATATAAATTATGTTTTAAAGAAATAATTGAAAGTATAGCATCAGTGATGGGAGATGAATTTCGATTGTTATACAAGCCTCACAGAAATGGTACGTATCAAACAGCATCCGGTATGTTGGGAAAAGCTTTTGAAAATCGATATCAATTAGTTCTAGACCATACTCCGGTAGAAGATCTAATTGTTCAAATACAACCAAAATATATTTTTTCATTCTATTCAACTGCATTGTTAAATATAAAAATGTCTTTGCCAAAGGATACTACTGTTGAAATTTTTTCTAAACCTTTGGATACTACTGACCCAAAAATTTCTCAACTTTTTCAGAAATCCGGTATAAATATTATTGAATGACATTAGTGTTGAACATAGTTATTCTTTTGCTTATATGTTTAATCAGCATCTATAAGCTTAACAAAAACTATAAAAGGTTTTACATACTCTTTTATGTCTACTATCAAGGAATGATTACCTCTGCCTCCTTAACTTTTATTGAGTCCGGTATTTATATCAGCGAGCAGGCAAGGGATAGTTATTTTGTATGGGCCAATCTCGTATTCTTTGTGTTTTTTCTAATATCCATACAAACATTGGACGTTGTCATAGATTTTTTAGAGCGTAAGGTAAAGGTGCAAATGCCAGTACTAAAACTACGGGATAAAAAGTTGGACTACAGGATCATTGTGTTGGTTGGGGTATTGGTTTTGGTACTTCTTTTGACCAATCTAATAGTATCGCCAAGCCCTCTTTTTAGTTCTGGAGTTACCAGATTTACGTATTGGGAAAATTCTAAATTATCTTTTTTGAGAAAAGTTATAGGAAATACGGCGATTTTTGTTCCTTTTATATTTGGGTGGATTTATCTTCGAAAGAGAAAATTAGGAGTACTCTTATTAATTATATATATAGTTTACATAGTCTTAATAGGTCAAAAATTCAGTCCTATAATGCGCTCGCTTTATGCTTTCTTTTTGCCATTTGTGCTGCATTCTTCACAAAATTTTAAATTTAATCCGTTGAAGCTTTTTAGAGTAAATTTCATATTTATTTTCTTTGCTTTATTCAGCTTGGTGTACATCAAATATGCGATACATAATCCTTTTAGAAGTGCTGGTATAGAAACTCCATTACAAGCTATTTTTTATAGGGCTTTTGGGCTACAAGGCCATTTGTTTTGGGGTTCTGTTGAGCAATTTTTATATTTAGGAAAGGACAAATCTTGGGACTTTAGAGAGCTTTACAGGGGAATGCATACGTTAATGAGATACTTTTGGTATGGAGATATGAACCATATTGAAGCATCTATACAAAACGGCTTTAGCTTTGCAAACGCTTATCCTGCGGTATTATTAAAGATAGTCCCTTTGCCTCTCGCGTACATTACCCATTTAATCTTGGTAGCATCACTATTAGCTCCTTCAGCTTGGGTATTGTTGGAGTCTGTAAAAAGAAACAATCTTTTGGTTGCGTTCTTTTCGTTTCAGTTTTTCAATTGGACGGGAGTTGCATTCATTATGGGATATTTTAATAAAACCCTTCCCGGATTGTTGCTCCTATTTTTGCTCAGCGTATATTCCTTGATTATTTTAAAAACAAAATTAGGTAAAGAATAATATGGTTTTACATTCTAGAAATATCGCTTATTTTTCTTTTTGTATTCTCGTAGTAGTACTTCCTTTTGAGTTAATTTATGCCTCCATAGCACTTGGCATATTAATGATTTGTACGTTATTATTTTCAGAAAAAAAGGATTTTAAAAATCTCATTGAACCTCATAAAGTTTATGTTATAGCGACATACTTCCTTTTTGTGTGTGCTGGCTTATTGTATACAAGTAATATGCAGGTTGGCTTGGATAGGATGCTGAGGCAATTACCGCTATTGTTGCTTCCTATTTGCGTTGTTCTTTTAAATATGGATCAAAGAGAGAAACAAGCAGTTAAAAGACTTTTTGTATACTCATGTCTTGTTTTGTGTGTGTTATCCCTAACAACGTTACTGTATAATTATATAGACAACTACAATCTAAGGTTCCAGTATAATTTTGTGCAAGCGAATATGTATCATTTCCATTATCCTTATGATAGTTTATATATAAACATTGCGTATGTCTTTCTTCTCTTTGGGGCCTTTTCAAAGTTTTTTAAAAAAATCGTCAGCATTGTTTTTTTTATTGTAATCTTTTTGTTCGGAGTGCGCATAGGTATACTAACCTTCTGTTTGGTGTCTTTTGTTTTTTTAATGAGAAATATAGGACGATTATTAAAAATTAAAAATATTATTGGTGTATTATTAATAGCGGTCTTAGTCGGTTCCCTGCTTTACGCGAGTCCGTATGCAAAGGACAAATATTACGACACTTTGTTTAGGATAGGTCTTGTAGATGATGAAAATATAACTGAAATAGGTAAAGAATATCATAAAATCAATCTCAGGCAGTCACTTTGGTCGAGCGCGGTAGCACTTATAAAGGAAAAGCCCTTATTTGGACACGGTACAGCGGGGGAGGTAAAGTTACTTAAAGATAAATACATAGCACAAGGTTTAAAAAACAGAGATGAACTAAACTCCCATAATCAATATCTTACTACCGCTTTGCAGCATGGTATTGTAGGTTTGGTATTTTTGATGATGGCCATTTCCTGCGGTTTTTTTTATGCCTTTAAAAGAAGAAAAATCGATAACTTCTTGGTTCTTGCTATATTCGCGATCGGATTTATCACGGAATCCTATTTGCTTAGGCAAAAAGGTATTTTGGTTTTTGGAATTTTTCTTTCGATGTTTTTACACTCGGGCGCAAAACTTAGAAAAATCCGCTCTGTTACCGAACAACGCACATACTTTATGAATAAATACAAAATAGCACATATCCTAAATTCTGTCGGGGGCGTTGATGTTTCTCTACGTTTAATTTTGGAAAACATGGACAGTATGGCTTTCGAAAGCATAGTTGTCCATGGTATGGACGATACCTCGAAAGAGTTTCAGGATAACCAAGGAAACACCGTTAAGGAGTATAAAATCTCTATAATGAGAGATATTAACTTGATAAAGGATATTAAAAGTATTTTCGAGGCACTGAGAATAGTAAGAAAAGAGAAACCTGATTTGATACATGCGCATAGTGCAAAGGGAGGTATCCTGGGTAAGGTAATAGGAAATATTCTAGGAATTCCGGTTCTGCATACCCCTCAGGCATATTCTTATTTAAGCGTTGGCAATGGGTTTAAGCGAAGTATTTATTTATTTGTGGAAAAACTTACCTCTATAGGTAGAAATAAGGTATTGGCATCTTCCGAATCAGAGAAAAACAGGGCATTGACCGAAGTTAGATATAGTAAAGAAAATGTGCTCTTGTTCAACAATTCTATTGTAGCACCCAAAGGCATTTCTTCCTTGTCAATAGATAAGACATGGCCAAGCAATTATATATGTTCGGTAGGAAGACCTTCTTATCAAAAAAACATTGAAATGATGTTGAGGGTGCTGTCTGGGGTCAAGGAAAAACACTCGGATATTCACTTGGTTCTTATGGGAATCGGCTATCATTCACCAAACGTGGAATCTGTAAATGCCCTGATTGTAGAATTAGATCTTAAAGAGAACATAACCTTGCTCCCATGGACATCCAGGGAGGACATTTTCCATATTATTTCCAATTCTAAGTTTTATATTTCAACAGCACGTTATGAGGGTTTGCCTTATTCTATTATTGAAACTTTGATGCTGGGAAAAGCCTGCATAGCTACCGATTGTGATGGTAATCGTGATTTGGTCAAAGATGCATATAACGGTTTTCTAGTGCCAATGGGAGACGTGCTAGAGATGACAAAAAAAGTAGAAGAGCTTTATACAAATTCCGAACTTTTACAAAAGTTCGAAAGTAATTCAAAAACGTTCTTTGAAAATAATTTTAATATGAGGAAGAATATAAAGGACTTAGAAGCTATCTACACTAACGAGATTTCAACCTGTTGAGTTGTAAAAGGATGTTAGTTAATTATCTTTTTAGGCTAAAGCAATAAATTTAATATAGTTAAAGAAAAAGTATCTTTATATTTAGGATATTAATAAAACAACCTGATGGTGTTTAATCAACACAGATACTCTGTTTTAATTACTCCTATTTCTTGTGGAATCGATTTGTTGATCATTAATCTGATGGCACATTTGTTGCCTACAAACATAATGGAAACAATACTTTTTCATTCCTACATAACAATGGCTTGGATGATTATAGCATTTAAGGCAGGGTTTTACAGTATCTATCGCTATACCAAGGTAACCCATATCCTAAAGCTCCTTTTCCGTCAGTTCTTTTTTTACGGTTTTATTGTTTACGCCTTTATAGGGTTTTTTAAACAGCCCAACATGAGTAGATTGGCCTTGGCAAAATATGTTCTTTTTGTATTTCTTTTGGTGTGTATTCTTAAGTTCATTAGTTACTACCTTTTAATAACATATAGGGAACGTGTAAAGGGGAACATAAGAAATGTGGTAGTTATTGGGAATAACAAAAAAACAATACAATTAATAAGGCTTTTTAAGGAAAGAACTGAGTTCGGTTATGAGTTTAAAAAGCAGTTTTTTCCTAAGGACACTAATTTCAGTTTAATAAAGTGTTTTGTGTATATCGTAGAAAATAAAATAGATGAAATATACTGTTCTGTTTCGGAACTAAGTAATACACAATTGAATGGTTTTATTAATTTTGCGGACAATAATCTTAAAACCTTAAAATTCCTTCCGGACAATAAGAATATTTTTTCCAAAAAGTTGAAATTTGAATATTATGATTATTTACCAATACTATCGTTAAGGGATATCCCCTTGCATAGTGCCATTAACTCTTTTATTAAACGATTGTTCGATTTTGTTTTTGCAGTATTTGTTATTTTCGGCATTTTGATTTGGTTCGCTCCATTCTTGGCAATTTTAATACGATTAGAATCCAAGGGACCTGTTTTCTTTATACAAAAGCGCACAGGATTTGATAACAAGGAGTTCCAATGTTTTAAGTTTAGGTCCATGGCCATGAATAATTCTGCAGATGCTCAACAAGCCGGCAAGAATGATATGCGCGTTACCAAAATAGGTAGGTTTATAAGAAGGACCAGTATAGATGAGCTACCCCAATTTTATAATGTATTGTTCGGAAATATGTCTGTTGTAGGGCCAAGACCGCATATGTTGAAACATACCGATGAGTACGCCAATAAAGTTGATAAATATATGTTGCGGCACTTTGTAAAGCCCGGTATTACAGGACTGGCGCAAGTAAAGGGCTATAGGGGTGAGATAGAGCACGATAGCGATATCCAAAATAGAATTAAGTTTGATATTTTTTACATCGAGAATTGGTCGTTTTTTCTGGACATAAAAATAATCGTACAAACAATAATAAACGCTTTTAAAGGTGAAGAAAAGGCATACTAATCATTAGCAAACATTTTTTAATACTTATATTTTTAAAGTGAGTGAAATCATAATCGGGTATCACCCCTATTCAAAGGGCAGGTTTCATATATTGAATGAGTATTACTGTTTTGGAGTTTGATTCGTTAATCTTCATGTCTAGTATAGTAGATAATTGATTTTTATTAAGTAATTTTTCTGATTAGTACAGCTTAGAAGACCAATAATAGAGCTCTACAAAGAGTATAACGATGAAAATATAATGCTTAACACGTAAATACATGGCAAAACTAAAGGACAATCCCTTACCAAATCAAACACATATTTGAGCGAGTAAAATAATACTAGGCTAGCAAACCAAAGCAAGAGCTCTAAACACTTTAAAATCGTATATGATTATTTCAAGTCGTTGACTAAGGAAGAACTACAAAGAAAGGAACATAGAAATTTTTCGAAAAGATAACTTATTTAAAGAGAGGCAAGAATTACTATTGCCAAAATCCGAAAACAAATGAACATTCTTATTTTAGGTGCTGGTGGTCGTGAGCACGCATTAGCTTGGAAACTTAAACAGAGCACAAAATTACATGAGCTCTATGTTGCTCCCGGAAACGCCGGTACTGCACAAATCGCAAAAAACATACCAATTGGTGTAAATGATTTTGAAGAGATAAAGCAGTTTGTGTTGGGCAATAAAGTGGGTATGGTCGTTGTTGGACCAGAAGATCCCTTGGTCAATGGGATTCATGACTATTTTCTTGAAGATCAACAGTTACGATCAATTCCTGTAATTGGCCCACAAAAAATGGCCGCTACCTTAGAAGGCAGTAAGGAATTTGCAAAGGAGTTTATGATGCGACACCATATTCCAACGGCGCGGTACGAGAGTTTTACAGCTGCAACCGTGACGGAAGGTTTCAAATTCATGGAAACCCTTAGTCCGCCTTTTGTATTGAAGGCAGACGGTTTGGCTGCAGGTAAAGGTGTAGTAATCCTAAATAACCTGGAAGAGGCCAAGGCAGAGCTCAAGGCGATGCTCTTAGATGAGAAGTTTGGGTCTGCGAGCGCAACGGTTGTAATCGAAGAATTTTTAGACGGTATAGAACTCAGCGTTTTTGTATTAACCGATGGGGTAAACTACAAAGTACTTCCTACGGCAAAAGACTATAAACGAATCGGTGAAGGAGACACTGGACTTAATACGGGCGGTATGGGCGCTATTTCCCCGGTTCCATTTGGAGATAGGATGCTTATGGACAAGATAGAGGAGCGAATAGTAAAACCTACCGTAGAAGGCCTTAAAAAGGATAAACTGCCTTATAAAGGTTTTATATTTATAGGCCTTATTAAAGTTGGGGATGATCCTAAGGTAATAGAATATAATGTTCGTTTAGGTGACCCGGAAACAGAGGTTGTACTTCCGCGTATTAAAAATG
>CAZUIE010000095.1:1934-14189 GCA_964620945.1 uncultured Maribacter sp. | reverse complement strand
GGGTCTTGCCTACTTTGGTTTTTGGTCATGTGAATATTGTTTTCGATTACCGATAGTTCTTTTTCGTAAGCGGAAATCGAAGTCTGTAGTTCCTCATTTTGTTTTGTTTTCTCCTTTAGGTATTTCAAATCTTTTTGAATATTTCTAATGTTGATTATTGCTTCGTTTGCCTTGGTTACTTCATTCCGCACCGAAATTAGAAAGTCAAATTGTTTGTTATAGTCTTCTTGTGAATTGGGTAATCGTGGGTCTTTAACAATAGTAAATAGTTGTTCTTGGGAAGCACCATTTACCGTTAGTTTTACTTTATAGTTTCCTGGTACCGCTTTTGGACCTGTGTTGGGTGATGAATAAAAAATCATTCCATCAAAAGTCTTGAATCCTGGATAGCGCATGTTCCATACCATTCTATTGCCCCCTGCATTCGCTTTCAGTAATTTCGGAGCCGCAGGGTTTAATTTATCTTCTTTGACGTGATTGGCAAAACTTTGTATCACGGTGCCATTTGTCTCTAGAATATCAATACGTACAGTATCCTTTTTGTCTAAATTTTTAAGAAAATAGTTTATGATGACCCCATCTGGGTGATTTTCTCCTACCAATTTCGTGTTTGGTTTTGACCATCCGCCAGATTGCTGCATCCGATAGGAAATATCTGGTTTGTAAAGATAGAAATCACTGCTTGCAACAGCTGTAGATAGTTGATGCAGTGGCGTTAAGTCATCTATGATCCAAAAACTTCTACCATGTGTGGCCACAATTAAATCATTGTCCCTAACCTGCAGATCACGTATGGCCGTTATGGGAAGATTTAATTGAAAAGGCTTCCAAGAGCTACCATCATCAAAAGAAATATACATTCCCCATTCTGTGCCGGCATAGAGTAATCCTTTTCGTTCGTAATCTGTTCTAATAACCCTGGTGTAATCTGTATTTTTTATGCCATTGGTAATTAACTTCCAGCTTTTTCCATAGTCTTCGGTCTTGTACAGATATGGCGTATAGTCCCCGAACTTATAGGAGGTGGCGGCAACATAAACAGTGCCTTTGTCAAACGGACTAGCATCAATAGAATTGATCATGTTCAATTTTGGAGACATCGAAGCTGGTGGGGTTACATTTTCCCAAGTGCTACCATTATCTCGGGTAACATGGATTAACCCATCGTCGCTACCGGTCCAAATAACACCTTTTTCAAGGATAGATTCCGATATCACAAATAGGTTTGAGTAAAACTCCGCACCGGTGTTATCTTGCGTAATAGGACCTCCTGAGGACTCTATGGTTTCTGGTAGACCTCTTGTCAAATCCGGTGAAATTGTTTTCCAAGACTGGCCTTCATCCGTTGTCATGTGCAGATAATTAGATCCGGCATATAGTACATTAGAGTCATGTCTACTAAAGGAAACAGGATAGTTCCAGTTGAAACGATATTTCATTACTTCCGCCCCAGATCCAGCCGGATTGTCTGGCCATACGTTTGTTGACCTGGCCTGCCCCGTCGTATGATCTAAACGATTCATATATCCTTTATAGGTGCCACCATATACCACTTGATTGTTTTTAGGGTCGGGTGCTAAGTGGGCACTTTCGCCGCCAGCGGTGGGTTCCCAATCTCGCTCCGTAATAGAACTGCCAGCAGACCGGTGTGATATCCGTAGCGCGGTATTGTCTTGTTGCGCCCCGTAAATTCTGTAAGGAAATATACTATCGGTAGTAACCCTGTAAAACTGTGCCGTGGGTTGGTTGTAATAGGTGGTCCAATTATTTCCACCATCATTTGAAACCTGGGCACCCCCGTCATCTGCAATAACCATTCGGTTATTGTTGTTTGGATCTATCCATAAATCGTGATGGTCGCCATGGGGTGCATTTTTCAACACGAACGTTTTCCCTCCGTCGGTAGAAACGCCATAGCTCACGTTCATAACAAACAGTTTGTCTACGTTCTCGGTATCTGCGTATATTCGCGTGTAATACCATGCGCGTTGCCGTAAGGCTCTATTTTCATTTATTTTTTTCCAGGTCATTCCTGCATCGTCCGATCTGTACAATCCGCCTTCTTCCGCTTCGATCAATGCCCAAACACGATTGGAATCTAAAGGTGAAACCGTGATGCCAACAATTCCCCAAGGAAATCCGGGCAATCCTGATCTTGAAGAAATATCTTTCCAAGTATCCCCGCCATCGGTACTTTTGAATAGTTTACTGTCTTCCCCACCGCTATCCATTCGATAACCATTTCGTTTCATTTCCCAAGTAGTAGCATACAGTATCCTACTGTTATTAGGATCCATTATCAGATCGCCGGCACCAGCCTTGTCACTAACATACAGTATCTTTTCCCAATTTGTGCCGCCATCTTTGGACCGAAAAACACCTCTAGTCTCATTGGGTTTCCATAAGTTGCCTATAGCGGCAACATAGACTAAATCTGGGTTTTGTGGATGGATTCTTATTCTGGAAATATGTTCAGAATCTTTAAGTCCTATAAACTCCCAAGTTTCCCCTGCGTCCAAGCTTTTCCAAATCCCTTTTCCAGAAGAAACATTTCCGCGCAAGGTTTGCTCCCCTTCACCAACATAGATAATATTAGGGTCGGATTCGGAAACGGCGAGCGCTCCGATAGAACCTCCAAAGAACCCATCTGAAATATTCTCCCAAGTGCTTCCAGCGTCTGTGGTTTTCCAAACACCGCCTCCTGCAGTACCCATGTAGTAGAGGTTTGGATTATTGGCAACGCCGGCAACCGTACCAGCCCTACCGCCTCTAAAAGGACCTACTAGTCGATATTCCATGCCATTGTATACGGAGTCGGGATAGTTCGTCGTATTTTTAGTACGCTGTGCCTCGGTATTTTGGAATGGTTGTAAAAAAAGGAAAGACATTAGGGCAGAGTAGAAAAGTTTTTTCATTTTTATGAGTTTTAGGAAAGCTGTCCTAAATGTAAAAACAATTATTGCGCTTAGAAAACCAATGCCTTGATTTTTTTGTTTTTTAGTATTTATGATTAATACGGTCTCTACAGTATGTATAAACTTTTTTGTTTATCAGTGTAAGCGATATAGTAGGTGTTTATATGTCTATAAGGTACAACCTGATAAATATGCTAAAAACGAAACGCCACCATATTTTACTTTTTTTATCTAAGTTTTTAAGTTCTTCCTGAGATGACGATGGCCCTTTTAAAGAGTACTTGGTTGCGTGACCTTGTTTGATGGATGCTTTAGCTTTTAAAGCAAGGCCATACGTATTTCGGAACCAACGCCAAAATTGTCTTCTGGTAAAATTTATGCTTACAAAAGCTATTTTTTCATAAAAAACGTTGACCGCGGCTTCCTTAAAATAAACAATTACAAGCCTGTAGAACCAAAATTTGTATTCGAATTTAGACATGGTACCGCGCGCGATCCTGTCGTCATATCCGGAGAATACGGGTATGTGACATTAAAAGGAGGTAATTTCTGTGGCAGTACGGGCCGGTCTTTATGTGATAGACGTCTTATTTGTAAACCCTGAACTGAAGGTAATTTTTTCGTTATCTGGTCCAAATAGGCTTGGAATTAAGGATAATTTATTGTTTGTATGCGATGATAGTGATGACCCCAAGGCGTTTGATAAAAGTGAATCTTTCAATCTAGCACAAATAATTGAGTCTAAGGATATAGCCGCTTAGGATGTTATTCCTTTGGAAAAATCTTTATTATTGCTCAGTGAAGGAACACTGAGCCAATACGAATATGCAAACAACGATGTCAGATTTTTAAGTACATTCAATTAGAACTAATAGTCCTTATAATAGTGTGAAGCACTTCTAGATTTAGTGGTGTTTTTTTATGGATAAGGAATGATGTCTGCCTGAAATTAAAAAATTCAACTACTTTTGTTGTTCACCAATACATGATGCATGGCTAAGAATTTAGTAATTGTTGAGTCACCTGCGAAAGCAAAGACCATTGAAAAGTTTCTGGGAAAGGATTTTAAGGTTGAGTCGAGCTTTGGTCATATTGCAGACTTGCCATCCAAGGAGTTGGGTGTCGATGTAGACAATGATTTTAGTCCTAAATATATAGTGGATAAGGACAAGCAGGCCTTAGTGAAGAAATTAAGGGATTTAGCCAAAAAGGCGGATACGATATGGTTGGCTAGTGATGAAGATAGAGAAGGAGAGGCAATTTCTTGGCACTTGGCTGAGGAGTTGGATTTAGATAAAAAGAAGACAAAACGTATTGTTTTTAACTCGGTAACCAAAAGCGCTATTCAAAAAGCTATTGAAAACCCGAGGGAAATAAATTATAACTTGGTAAATGCACAACAGGCAAGAAGAGTGTTGGATCGTTTAGTAGGGTACCAATTATCTCCTGTTCTGTGGAAAAAGATAAAACCGGGATTATCAGCTGGACGTGTGCAATCTGTTGCTGTGCGTTTGATTGTAGAGCGAGAACGAGACATAGAAGCCTTTACTCCAGAGGGGACATTTAAAATATCAGCTGAATTCCAGACGGGTTCCGGGAGTGTTTTTACCGCCAAAGTCGGAAAGAGTTTTGCCACAAAGGAAGAAGCCAACTCTTTTTTAGAAAAAAATATAGGAGCAGTTTTTTCCGTAGGTAAACTAGACAAGAAACCTGCTAAAAAATCACCTGCTGCGCCGTTTACCACATCTACCTTACAACAAGAAGCTTCGCGAAAGTTATACTTTTCCGTAGGCAGGACGATGCAGGTAGCACAACGTTTATATGAAGCAGGTTTGATTACGTATATGAGAACGGATAGCGTTAATCTCTCTAGCGAAGCTGTAAATGCTGCAAAAGACGCTATAGTCAATAATTATGGTGAAAAGTACAGTAAAATAAGAAGCTTTACCGGAAAGTCCAAGGGAGCGCAAGAAGCGCACGAAGCTATTAGGCCAACAGAAATGGGGAATCAATCTCCATCTTTGGAGCGAGATCAATCTAAATTGTATGACCTAATTTGGAAAAGAACCATTGCTTCACAGATGAGCGATGCCCAACTGGAACGCACGAATGTAAAAATACAGACCGACAAACACGATATAGAATTTACCGCCAACGGGGAAGTTATAAAGTTTGATGGTTTCCTTAAAGTTTATATGGAAGGGGTGGATGATGAAGATCTTGCCGATGAGCAGGAAGGAATGTTGCCGGCGATGAAGTTGGGTGAGACATTACAAAACAACTATATCACCGCTACCGAGCGTTTTTCCAGGCCACCGTACCGATTTACAGAAGCGACACTGGTAAAAAAATTAGAAGAATTGGGAATTGGAAGACCTTCTACATACGCACCAACTATTTCTACTATATTAAACAGGGGCTACGTGGAAAAAGGAACTGTTGAAGGCTCCGAAAGAAAATATACCCAATTGGTCTTGGAATCTAGAAGCATAAAAGAAAAAGAACTATCGGAAATGGTGGGTTCGGAAAAAGGGAAGATGGTGCCAACTGATATTGGTATGATCGTTACCGATTTTTTGGTCGCGAACTTTGCAAACATTTTGGATTATAATTTTACGGCCAAAGTAGAGCAAGACTTTGATGAAATTGCGGCTGGTGACGAGGATTGGAAAAAAATGATGAAAAACTTCTACCAAGATTTTCATCCAAATGTTCTAGATGTAGAGGAAAATGCAGATCGTGCAAGCGGTGAGCGAATTTTGGGGAAACATCCAAAGAATGGTAAACAAGTATCCGTTCGTTTGGGGAGGTTTGGGCCTATGGTGCAAGTGGGAACTGTTGATGACGAGGAAAAACCTACGTTTGCTAGCTTATTGCCAGATCAGTCGCTTACAACCATTACCTATGAGCAAGCTATGGACCTTTTTAAATTACCACGTAAACTTGGGGTTTATGAAGGCGAGGAAGTTGAGGCCAATGTAGGTAGGTTTGGCCCTTATGTGAAATTTGGGAAAAAGTTCATCTCCATGGAAAAAGAAGACGATCCAATGGAAATTACCATGGATCGAGCTACGGAACTGATCATTGCCAAACAAAAGGCAGATGCTCCAATAGCCCAGTACGAAGATAAAGATGTTCAAAAGGGTGTTGGTCGGTTTGGACCTTTCCTTAAATGGGACGGTATGTTTATCAACGTGAATAAAAAATATGATTTTGACAACCTATCCAAAGATGATATTGTTGAGCTCATAGAGGCCAAAAAACAAAAAGAAATAGAAAAAGTTGTCCAGAACTGGGAGGAAGAGGGTATTCGAATAGAGAAAGCAAGATGGGGTCGGCATAATATTATAAAGGGTAAAATAAAGGTAGAGTTGGCCAAATCAGTAGATGCCTCTAAAATGACGCTTAAGGAAGCTTCAGCACTCATAGAAAAAAAGACGCCTAAGAAAAAGGCAAAGGCCAAGCCAAAAGCAAAAAAGAAGTAGGCAGCTAAGGAGAAGGCAATAGTCAATCTTAGCAGGCAGTTTTATTGTTTTAGCCCAAATTCCGTTCTGAACCTTGAACATTCAACTTTTAAACTTTAAACCCAATAATGGCCTTTGATTTTTTAGTTCCGGTAGAGGATAAAGTATTAGCACATTGCGAATTATTGCCTGTACAGGCCATTGGAAGAAATACGTATATACACACCGTTAATGACGGGCTTCCCGTGCTCGCTAATGCAACCGTGGCTATTTTAGGCGTTAAAGAATCTCGTAATGCTTTTGAGAAAAAAATAGAAAAATTAGATGTTTCTGCTATTCGATTAGAATTCTATAAGCTTTTATTAGGTAACTGGAATGCGACTGTTGTTGATTTAGGCGATATAGAGGAAGGAGAATCGGTAGAGGATACTTATTTTGTGGTAAAGGAGATTGTTGCGGGATTGCTAGAAGAAAATATTATTCCGATAATACTCGGAGCAACTCAGGATATCACCTATCCTGCCTATAGAGCCTTTGACGGAATCAAGGATATGATTAACCTTGTTGCTGTTGATAGTAGATTCGATTTTGGGATAGATGACGAACTTATTTCCTCGCATTCCTATATGAGTAAGATTATTACCGATAAACCCAATAACCTATTCAATTTTTCCAATATTGGCTATCAGAGTTATTTCAATGCTCAAGAAGAGGTAGATTTAATGGAACGTTTATTTTTTGATGCCTACAGGCTTGGAGAGATTGCCAATGACCTTTCCTTGGCCGAACCTGCATTAAGAAATGCACATATGGTAAGTTTGGATGCACGTGCTATTAAAGCAAGTGAAATTTCATCTTCTGCAAATTTTTCTCCTAATGGATTTACAGGTCGAGAGATTTGTGCCATTGCAAGATATGCGGGAATTAGTGATAAAGTCGCTGTTTTTGGTATATACGAAATGGAGAACAATGTGCAATCCCAGCAACTCATAGCACAAATTATATGGTACTTTATAGAAGGTATCAATTACAGAATCATAGAATCACCTTACTCAAAGACAGACGATTTTACCAAGTATACCGTTCCTACGGATGCAGAAGATCTCATTTTCTACAAAAGTCTTTTGACCCAACGATGGTGGGTAGAGGTGCCATCAATTTTCACTTCACATACTAAAGCAAACACACCTGCGTTATTACCATGCACAGAGAAGGATTATTTAGATGCTTGCAATCAAGATATTCCTGAAAGGTGGTTTAAAGCGTACAAGAAAGGCTTTAATTAATTAAAAATAATTTTAAGGGATAAAAGGCATTTATACAATAATTTATTCAAAACGTAGTTTTAGAAGTTAGAATAAATGAACGTAGTTCGCAGTTTGTAACCATAATCGAAATTTAACCTAAAGTATGAAGAAGCTATTGTTATCATCTATAGCGTTTGTTTTTTTGCTCACGAGTTGTGGGTCTAAAACAAAAGGGGAGCTAGTCGGAGTCCAAGGAAAGAAATGGTATCCGGAAAAGCCTTATGGTATGGAACTTATCCCAAGGGGTTCTTTTATCATGGGTAAGAGTGAAGAGGACCAAGCAAAGGTATTAAACGCTCCTACTAAAACTGTTACGGTTCGTTCTTTTTATATGGACGATACCGAAATCACTAACAGCGAATACCGTCAGTTTGTAGAATGGGTGAAAGATTCCATTGCCAGAACTAAATTGGCCATCCTCGCGGACGATTTGGGCCTTGGTCCGGATGACGGCGGGATTGGAGAATATGCATTTAAAGATGCAGATACGACCAAATCCTCTGCTTACGATAAGTATATGTTGGACAATTATTCTGGTATGGGAGAAACGGGATACGAAGGAAGAGCTTTGAACAAGGATGTAGATTTAGTTTGGGACGTAAATGATTATCCAGACGAATATTATACCGAAATCATGGTAGATTCATTGTACCTATCCGAGGAAGAGTCTTATAACGGGCAAAAAAGTATTGACGTTACCAAGCTTAAATATAAGTATAGCTGGATGGATATTGAAGCTGCTGCACGTGCCGCTAAAAGAGGCAATGGTAGTAGAAAAGATTTTATCCGTACCGAGGAATTGGAAATATATCCTGATACTACAGTCTGGATCCGAGATTTTGAATATTCTTACAATGAGCCTATGCACAATGATTACTTCTGGCATGATGCCTACAGCGATTATCCTGTAGTCGGTATTTCATGGGAACAGGCAAAAGCTTTTTGTAATTGGAGAACAAAGTTTAAGAATGATGATCAGAAGAGTCGTAATAGACAATTTGTAAATAGGTTTAGATTACCTACGGAAGCTGAGTGGGAATATGCTGCCCGAGGAGGTATCGAAAGTGGTACGTATCCATGGGGAGGACCTTATGTTATAAGTGATACCGGTTGTTTTATGGCAAACTTTAAGCCACAACGTGGAGATTATGCAGCGGATGCAGCTTTGTATACCGTAGAAGCAAAGTCTTACGAACCAAACGATTTCAACCTTTATAACATGGCGGGGAATGTTGCGGAATGGACAAACTCCAGCTACGACCCAAGTGCTTATGATTATGTATCAACGATGAATCCTAATGGAGGAGATCAGTCCAATACCAGAAAAGTTATTAGAGGTGGTTCTTGGAAAGATGTGGCTTACTTCCTTCAGGTTAGTACCAGGGATTATGAGTATGCAGATTCTGTTCGTAGCTATATCGGTTTTAGAACCGTTCAAGACTACATGGGTGAAGAGGATTCCACACAATAAAAAGTAGGAGTATCAAAAATAATTTCAAATCAAATTTTTAACCAAATCTTTATTATTTAAACCTTAAATTAAATTAAATCATGGCACAGTCAAAAGCAACAAAAAAATTATTTAACATGGCCTACGGGCTAGGAGCGTCAATTGTAATTATTGGTGCATTGTTTAAAATCCTTCACTGGGAATTTGGTCCACTTACAGGTGGTCTATTACTAGCGGTAGGTCTTATTACAGAGGCACTTATTTTTGCAATTAGTGCATTTGAACCCATAGACGATGAGTACGATTGGTCTTTGGTCTATCCAGAATTGGGTGGTGGTGCATCAATGGGTGCAAAGCAAAATCCAGCTGCTGAAATTAAAGAAGCGGAAAGTTCTTTGTCTAAAAAATTAGACGATATGTTAAAAGAGGCTGGTGTAGATGCCAACCTTATGGAGAGTTTAGGCTCTAGCATCAAGAATTTTGAAGGTGCTGCTAAAGGTATTGCTCCAACAGTTGATGCCATGGAATCTACCAAGAAATATTCTGATGAAATGGTACAGGCCGCTTCTCAGATGGAATCTTTGAACAGCCTTTATAAAGTACAATTGGAGAGTGCAAGCAAACAAGCTAGTGTTAACGAGCAAGTGGTACAGAATGCAAGTGCATTAAAAGATCAGATGGCTTCATTGTCCAGCAACCTTTCTTCATTGAATGGTGTTTATGGTGGAATGTTATCTGCAATGAGTAAAAACTAAATTGGATTTTTACCCCAAATTCAAGTATTAATTAAAATCTAATTTTAGAAACATGGCAGGAGGAAAACAATCACCAAGGCAAAAAATGGTAAACCTAATGTATTTGGTTTTCATTTGTATGCTAGCATTAAATATGAGTAAAGAGGTACTCGCCGCATTCGGACTAATGAATGTGAAAATGGAGACTTCGAACTCTAAAACGACGGAAAGTAATAACCAGTTTTTAGCGAGTTTGGAAACAAAGGCGTCTGAAGACAAGGTGAAATACGGCGAAGTATACCAGAAGGCAAATCAAATCAAAGCGCTTTCACAGGAATATTTTGATTATTTGGAAACCGTAAAGAAAGGTATGTTGGAGGGTGTAGAAGATCCAACGGATTACCAAGTAATGGATAAAGCGGATTATTTGAACCAATACTTTTTTCAAGGTGATAACTTGGCAGAAGGCGGTCAGGAATTCATGAAGAGAATCAATGATTACCGTTCGGAAATCACCAAATTGGTTCCAACAGGATTGACATCTACAGTAGAAGCACGCTTTGAAGTAGGTGACGAAAATGGCAAGGTTGAGAACAGGGATGGTGCCAAAGTAGATTGGATAGATTACCACTACAAGGATTTTCCATTAATCGCTTCTTTAACTAAGTTAACTGCATTACAGGCAGACATTAAGTCTACTGAAGAAGATGCACTTAAGTCTATGTTAGAAGGAGAGCTAACGGATCAAGTTTCTTTGAAAAACTTTGCTACATCTTTATTCGCAAGTAAGTCAGCGTTCTACTCGGGTGAAAGCTATGATGGTAAGATTATTATCAGCAAAACTGATAATTCTTCTACTCCCGTAAGAGCAGAATTAACTTTGGACGGAAGAAAATTAGCTGAAGGAAAAGATTATAAGATTGAAGCTGGTGGTGTTAAGATGTTGATTGGTTCTGGTGCTGCTGGTGACCATGAGATAGCAGGTACGTTGTACTTTCAACAAGATGGTGCCGAGATAGAAGTTCCCGTCAAAAATTCTTTTGCAACTATTTCTAAGCCTAATGCTGCTTTAATAGCTGCGGATAAGATGAATGTGGTGTATCGTGGTGTATCTAACCCGATGTCTATTTCAATCCCGGGAATACCTAACAACAAGGTGCGTGCGTCTGCTCCAGGTTTAAAGCCTGTAAGTGGTAGCAAGTATGTGATGAATCCAGGAAAAGGTAGGACGGTAACGATTACTGCCTCAGGTACATTACCTGATGGTCAAGCCATATCTTCGAAGTCGGAATTCAGAATTAAGGATATTCCAAGACCAGAAGGAACGGTTAGTAGACAAGCAGGTAGCATTAAGCTTCCTAGAAGGAACTTGGAGATTGCAACTATCAGCGCAATATTGGATGATTTCGATTTTGATTTGAACTTAGCGGTAAGCGGGTTTAGTTTCAAAGTTCCTGGTCAGCCTACAATTAGCGTAAAAGGAAGCAAATTGGATTCAAGAGCTAAATCGGCACTTAAGAGAGCCAAAAGAGGGGATATTGTACAGATTTTCGATATCAACGCATACATCACGAACAACAAAAGTTACAGACTTAAAAAAGTATCTCCTGTAGTCGTGGAGATAGCAAACTAGTAAGAATACATAATACCGGGTAGCGCTTTTCGTTACCCGGTTATTTTAAAGTAAAACAAACATGAATTGGAAAAATGTTTTTTTAATGGGCGCTTTGGTAGCATTACCGGCATCCATGATGGCACAAGCTAATATCTTGAACGCCAAAAAGCCAAATGAAGTTGGAGTGCGTACAGAGGCACAAAAAGCTGTTGATAATGACGCTCCTTTGAAGTATGGCTATGTTGATGATAGGGATATCCTTTGGTCCAAGACCTTATGGGAAACCATAGATTTGGACGAAAGAGTTAATTTTCCCTTGTACTATCCAACGGATACTATTGATATAGGCTCTGATAGAAGATCCTTATATCATGTATTAATGAAAGCGGTTAAAAGCGGTAAATTAGACGCGTATGCGGATTCTTATTTTACAGAAAAGAGAAACTATGGAGATCTGTCAGCTGCGCTGCAGAAAACGGATACTCTGGATTACGGATACGAGCAAATTAATGCCGGAGAACAGGTTTCTGAAGAGTTTATAACCAGAAGGGAAATAACCGCTGCCGAAATTGAAGAATATCGTATCAAAGGCATGTGGTATTTTGATAAGAGACAGGGAGAATTAAAATACCGTCTTTTAGGCATTGCTCCTGTTGCACCGGATGTCAACTTTATGGATGACGACAATCCTGATAAGGTAGAATTGTTCTGGATTTGGTATCCAGATGCCCGTGAAGTGTTGCATGATGCTAAAGTTTTTAACCAACGTA
>CAZUIE010000095.1:0-1834 GCA_964620945.1 uncultured Maribacter sp. | reverse complement strand
TGGTATCCAGATGCCCGTGAAGTGTTGCATGATGCTAAAGTTTTTAACCAACGTAATTCTGCACAACCCATTTCTTTTGATATGCTGTTAAATGCGAGAAGGTTCAATGCAGTGATTTACAAAGAGGATAATGTGCATGGAGACCGTGAGGTTAGCGATTATATAGCAGATAACGCGCTTTTCCAATTATTGGAGGCGAAACGCATCAAAGAAGTTATTCGCGACAGAGAACAAGATATGTGGGCTTATTAAGCCAAATTAGTATTCCAATTCAATAGTATAAAAGCGCTCCGAGAGTAATCGGAGCGCTTTTTTTATGTTATCCATTTTGTTGATAGTTCCTAGTTTGCTAAAATCTGCAATTTCCTACCTTTACGTTATGTTAGATTATATTGTGGTAGGTTTAGGCCTTGCCGGAACCGCTTTTTGTGAAACGCTCAGAAGGCATAATAAACGTTTTGTAGTTTTTAACGATACATCACAAAGAGCCTCGTTAGTAGCTGGCGGACTTTCTAATCCGGTTATTCTTAAACGATTTACCATGGCTTGGAAGGCCAATGCACTAATGCCCATAGCCAACTCTTTTTATCATGAATTGGAACATACCCTAGATGTAAAGCTTATTTCCGATTTACCGGTCTATAGAAAATTCGCCTCCATAGCCGAACAGAACATGTGGTTCGAAGCCGCCGACAAACCAGAATTAAATAGCTATCTGTCCCCCAAATTAGTCAGTAATGGCAATCAAGGGTTGATAGCACCGTATGATTTTGGGGAGGTACTGCAGGCAAGTAGATTGGATACGAAAGTAGCGCTAAGAAGTTATGCCACTTTTTTAGACAAAAAAAGCCTGTTGGTTTCGGATTCTTTTGATTATGCACTGGTAAAACAAAAAAAAGGTCATGTAGCCTATGGTTCAAGAACAGCAAAGCATGTTGTGTTTGCCGAAGGTTTTGGCCTCCGACAAAATCCTTTTTTTAATTATTTGCCCATGCAGGGTTCTAAAGGAGAATATCTAATAGTGAAATGCAACAAATTGAAGGAAATGAACGCCATAAAATCCTCGATTTTTGTTATTCCGCTGGGAAACGATTTATATAAGGTTGGGGCAAATTACGATCGAAACACTTCGAACAGCCTTCCAACGGCAGAGACGAAAATGGAATTGATGAAAAAATTGGATGGGTTGTTGACTTGCGAGTATGAGGTTGTGGGTCATGAGGCGGGTATACGACCAACGGTAAAGGATAGAAAACCCTTAGTAGGGCAACATCTGAGATACAATAACTTGTTTGTTCTTAATGGTTTTGGTTCTCATGGTATTATGATAGGGCCGTGGGCCGCTGAAAAGTTATTTGCGCGGATAGAAAAAGGTATAACACTACCTCAAGAGATAGATATTAGTAGATATTCAAAGGATTTCGTCGAGGCTTAAGTGTTTTGTTTTGTAGTTTTTGAATCGTAAGAGACAAACATATTAATCCAAATATTCCTGGATAACCTCATAATTAAAGGCATAAAGAGAATTAGCGTAACAATGATGCTTATAAACGTGTTTATAAGCGAGACTCCGATGAATAGTTTTGCGATGATAAACGCGGCCACTGCAAACGCTATTCCTAAACCATAGCTTACGTACATGGCACCATAAAAGAAGGAAGGTTCCATTTTATATTTTAACCCACAGGAGCTGCAGCGTTCGTGCATTTTATAGATTTTCCCCAAATGGTACGGGTTTTTGTCCAAATACATGTTTTCCTCATTGCATCTAGGGCAAGTTCCTGTTAAAATACTGTAGAGTTTGTTTCCTTTTTTTAACATTTGCAAAACTTTA
>CAZUIE010000094.1:4841-14461 GCA_964620945.1 uncultured Maribacter sp. | reverse complement strand
TGTTATCTCTAATGCCATTTTGTTTATCTTTTATTAATTGTTCAAAGTTAGTCAAATAATTTAGTTGTTCCTTACGGCCGTGATATATGTTTTGGTTATCAGGGTATTGAGTGAACCTATTTAGTTTAGCGTTCTTTGAGAATCTTCTTTAATTCACGATCTCAACAACAATTCCGAAACTGGCAAAAAAAAGGAGATACCCCTTAGGTGGTTATTTCGATTGCGCTTTTGTTTTCAACTTTTAAAATTTGTTTTACGATGCTAATCTAAAAAATTGACTTTGCCACTTTGCATATCATATACCGCTCCAACGATCTTTAGCTTTCCTTCAGTTTCCATTGCTTTCATGGTAGGGGATTGGATTCTGATATCGTTTACGGTTTTCTGAACATTATTGGCAATTACCTTGTTCAGAAATGGTGTATTCTTTGAACTTACTTCTTCGTCTCCATCTGTAATTATCGCTGGCCTAATGCCATCCAAAAGCGTTTGTAAGGATGCCATTCCCATAGCGTCCGCATCTGTTGCATCCACAGCATGTTTTACAGCGCCACATGCCGAGTGTCCCATAACTATAATCACTTTGGAACCTGCGACGGCACTAGCAAACTCCATGGAACCTACGATATCGGTATTTTCTATATTACCGGCTACTCTAGCGACAAAAATATCACCGATTCCAAGATCAAAAACATCTTCTACGGGAACCCTACTGTCTACACAGGATAATACGAGCGCTTTTGGGTATTGTCCGATCATTGCCATTCTGCGCTGTGCAGAGTGATCTCTGGTCGTAAGATTGTTGGCTGCAAAATTCTCGTTCCCCTTCTTTAATCTACCAATAATTTCATCCGGGGACATCTCTGCCTGTTCGGCTGCCGTCATGATGCTTGATATGGGTTCTTGCTGTATCGTTTCTACTTCTATAGGTGTTTCGCTTGTATCCTTGTCTTTATACATGTCTTTGCACGATAGTCCCAATAAGGCTACCATGGCCGCAGCTGCTGCTAATCGTCTTTTTTTCATGATTGTATTTTTAATTGTTAGTGCAATGGATTGTTTATTATCTGTTTTAAAAATTGTGATGTAAGCTAAACTGCAGTTGTCCCTTGCCCCAGGTTACCGTCTTTTGGTTCATCCACCCTAGTTGCACCCGCACTTTGGAGGATAGTACATAGCCAAGGCCCATATACGTTCGGTTTCGGTCAAATAATTCGGTGGTTCTGCCATCCCCAATATCTGTTTGACCGTTGATGAAAAGTTCATTGTATAACGCCAGGTATACGGCATCTTTTTCTAGGGATGTTTTGTTGAAAGGGACATTGAAAAAGAGCATATAGCGGTAACGTGTTCTAAAATCCTGATTTTCTACAAAGCGTTGTTCGTATCTGAACCGATGGGTCAAAAAGTAGCGATTGCCCAATTTCTGAGGGATTAAGGCTTCTTGATAGATTCTATTTTCCCCAGAGGTATCATTAATTTCTCCAGGGATACCTGAGGTGATATTGGCGTAGCCTAAGGTGAACAAAACATTGGCTTCTTTTGGTGTAAAGGTAAGCCCGCTACGGAGCAAAAGCTGCTCCATGTCTCCGAGGCCAGCCCAATCCCGATATTGAAAATCTCCTTGGATGCCCCACTGACTTTCCTTAAACTGTTTATTATAAAAATACATATACCACGCTCCGGTTTGTGCTTCATCTACCTGGGCTTTCGATTTGTGAGTGATAAAAAGCACAGCCAACATGAGTAGGATTTTTTTCATTATTCGTTCGGTTTAGACAAATATATATAATTAGTATTGCTATGTTAAAAGATTGTGATACGTTTAACTTACGATAGTATAACTATTAATCTGGACTTATGTAGTATCTCCTGTAGAAGGATATCGTTTAGGAAGCCTAGAGAGATGGATACGTGATGAACACTAAAATATCAATTTTAAATAAAATAGCATTAGCATGTGTACTGTATCTTTTATTTACGGGATGGAAAGGTATAGTTGCTTCTTGAAGATTTCGGAGTGTACTTGTAATGCTTTACGACGCTATATCCTAGCATGTAAAATGCCTATTAATTCATCGTATTTTATAATACAAAGTGACACTTACTATAAGAATCCAAGTAATGAATGCCGCCGGTTTACGTTAGTTTTACCACTATCTAATGATTTTCTGCTAATTCAATTTAAAATGTACCTGCTGCTTTTCCAGCTCTTGTAATAATTCACTACTGATCTGTACTTTTTGTTTTCTACTGGATAGATTGACTTTAATTTCTTCTTGCATCTCGTAGACTACAAAGTTGATAGCATGATCTCCCTTGTGCATGGTTAGGGTATCCTTTAGTTCATGAATCCCATCTTCTTTTAGTTCATCTATATTAAGCTTGATAGTTAGTTTTCTGGCGTAGGTTTCCATGACCTCTTGGAGTAATAGAAAACCGTTGAACTGCATTCTTGGATCTCCTTTTTTGCCGGTATCCCGGTTCACCCATCCTTCTCGGATGAATATTTTCGCATAAACGAAAGAATTGATCATTAAGAAGTGCCTAAACTTGAGATATTCCTCTCCAAATATTCTAAACTCAAAAGAGTCGGTATAATCTTCCATGGTAAAGGCAGCCCAGCCTTTTCCGTTCTTGGAAATACGATGCTGAACATCTGTAATGACCCCCGCAACGGTTAGTTCACGGTTAAGGTAGTTCTCTATAGCGTTTAAATGGGAAATACCAGCGTTACAAAATGCATTGATTTCTGTTTTAAAATCGTCCAAGGGATGCCCGGAAATATAAATACCTACCACTTCCTTTTCCCTTCGTAACTTTTCCATAGTGCCCCATTCCTCGCAAGGGGGGACTACTGGCTCTGGGATTTGTGCCTCACTGATACCTCCGAACATATCCATCTGCGAGGAGTTTTTGTTCTCTTGATATTTGGCGGCAGATTTAATGACCTTTTCCAAAAAAGTGATGTTGTCACCTTCTGTATGAAAATATTGTGCCCGATGGGTTGTTCCAAAAGAATCGAATCCACCGGCAACGGCTAAATTTTCAAAGGCTTTTTTATTTGCAGCACGCAAATCGATTCGTTTTGCTAAATCAAAGACAGAATGAAAAGGTCCGTCCTTCTTACGGTGTTCTACAATCGTTTCCACCGCGGCACGCCCAACGCCTTTTACTGCCCCCATCCCAAAACGCACTGCGCCTTCTTGGTTTACCGCAAATTTGTAGTAAGATTCGTTAACGTCTGGCCCTAGTACATCCAAGCCCATACGCTTGCATTCTTCCATAAAGAAGGTTACTTGCTTAATGTCGTTCATATTATTGCTTAGTACCGCTGCCATATATTCGGCAGGGTAGTGGGCTTTTAGATAGGCGGTTTGGTAAGCAATGTAGGCATAGCAAGTAGAGTGGCTTTTGTTAAAGGCATAGGCTGCAAACTTTTCCCAATCCTTCCAGATTTTTTCCAGTATTTCTGTCGGGTGACCGTTCGCTGCCCCACCTTCCAAAAATTGAGGTTTCATTTTTTGTAGTACGGCAAATATTTTTTTACCCATCGCCTTACGCAGTACATCTGCATCACCTTTGGAGAAACCTGCCAGTTTTTGAGACAGGAGCATTACCTGCTCTTGGTACACTGTAATACCATAGGTTTCTTTTAGGTACTCTTCCATTTCCGGAAGGTCATAGGCAATTTCTTCGCTCCCGTTTTTACGCGCTACGAAACTTGGAATATACTCCATAGGTCCCGGTCGGTACAGGGCGTTCATGGCAATTAGATCATCAAAAACGGAAGGTTTTAAATCCTTCATGTGCTTTTGCATTCCAGGGGATTCGTATTGGAATACCCCTACCGTTTCTCCTTTTTGGAACAGCTCATAGGTTTTTTCATCGTCCAGTGGAAAATCGTCCGGTACCAAATCGATATTATGTTTGGCCTTGACAATTTTAACCGTGTCTTTAATAAGGGTGAGTGTTTTCAATCCCAAAAAATCCATCTTCAACAGACCCGCGCTTTCCACAACGGAGTTATCGAACTGCGTTACATATAAATCGGAGTCCTTCGCTGTTGCGACGGGTACAAAATTGGTGATGTCACTAGGTGTAATGATTACCCCACAGGCATGGATACCCGTATTGCGTACAGAACCTTCTAAGGTGCGCGCCATTTTTAAGGTTTGTCCCTCGAGGTCGTCCCCGTCATGTATGTTGAGCAGTTCATGAATTTTTTCTAGATCCTCTGCTCGGAATTTCTTCTTTAAATCGGCATCGGACTGGCCAAATATCTTCCCCAATTTGGACATGGTGGGTATGAGTTTGGCAATACGGTCCGCATCGCCTAGAGGCAGATCTAAAACACGGGCAGTATCCCTAATAGAGGATTTCGCCGCCATGGTGCCGTAGGTAATAATCTGGGCTACTTGATTGGCACCGTATTTCTTGATCACATAATCCATAACGCGGCTTCGCCCTTCATCATCAAAATCGATGTCAATATCGGGCATGGATACCCTATCCGGATTCAGGAAGCGCTCAAAAAGCAGATCATACTTTAAGGGATCAATATTGGTAATCGTTAAACAATATGCCACTACGGAACCTGCAGCCGAACCACGACCGGGACCAACGGAAACATCCATATTTCGTGCTTCGCGTATAAAATCTTCCGTAATTAAAAAATAACCTGGATAACCGGAGTTTTTTATGGTATCCAGCTCAAAATCGATACGTTCTCTAATGGCATCGGTAATTTCGCCATAGCGTTTTTTAGCACCTTCGTAGGTAATATGTCGTAAATAGGCATTCTCTCCTCTGTTTTTGCCGTCAATCTCGTCTTGTGGATCTTTGAATTCCTCCGGAATATCAAAAACAGGTAAGAGGACATCGCGTGCCAGTTCAAAAGGTTCTATTTTTTCAATGATTTCCTGTACGTTCAAAATAGCATCGGGAACATCTTTGAAGAGTTCCTTCATCTCGTCCTGAGATTTAAAATAATACTCTTGATTGGGTAGGCCGTAGCGATATCCGCGGCCCCGGCCAATAGGTGTAGCCTGTTTCTCCCCATCTTTTACACAAAGCAGAATGTCATGTGCGCCGGCATCTTCCTTGGCAGCATAATAGGTATTATTGGTAGCCACTAACTTTACTTCGTGCTTTTTGGAAAACTCCAACAACACTTGGTTTACCCTGTCCTCATCTTCCTGGCCGTGCCGCATAAGCTCAATGTAAAGGTCATCCCCAAATTCGGTTTTCCACCAAAGTAAGGCTTCCTCGGCTTGGTTTTCGCCAACGTTCAATACTTTTCCGGGTACCTCTCCGTATAAGTTTCCGGTAAGTACAATGATGTCCTCTTTGTATTGCTGAATCACTTTTTTATCGATTCGTGGTACGTAATAAAAACCGTCTGTATAGGCAATGGAGGACATTTTGGCCAAATTATGATAGCCATTTTTATTCTTAGCTAATAGCACTATTTGGTAGCCATAATCCTTTACATTTTTATTGGTGTGGTCTTCGCAAACAAAGAATTCACAGCCTACAATCGGGGTGATTTCTTTGGCCGTTGCTTCCTCGCCATTTTCTATGGCTACTTTGTTTTTTTCGCGTACGGCTTTGTTATGGCTTCCTATTTCTTTCACAAAGTGAAAGGCACCCATCATATTGGCATGGTCCGTTAGGGCTACCACTGGCATATCATTATCCGCAGCCGCTTTAACCAAGGATTTTATATTGATGGTGGATTGCAGTACCGAAAACTGGGAATGGTTGTGAAGATGCACAAAAGTAGCATCTTCCAAGGTTCTTATGTTCTCCTTGATTTCTTCCTGACTAACACTGCCCGTATCCTTTTCCCAAAGGGCATCGGCAATCTTTTTTGACGCTTTTTTGAGATTGATGTGTTTTAGGCCTATGAGTTGTATTTCCTGTGGATTGGCCTCCGAGAAATTTTTAAAATAGTCTGGTTGTACATCTAGTTGTTCCGTAGTGTATTGCCGTAAACGCACCAACTCTAGAAAACAGCGCGTAGTTGCCTCTACATCTGCGGTGGCATTATGTGCCTCGCCAAAGGGTTTTCCGAACAAATGTTGATGAAGTTCGGTCAAGGTTGGTAATTTGAACTTGCCTCCACGCCCTCCGGGTATCTGGCAAAGTTTAGCTGTATGCTCTGTACAGGTATCCAAAACAGGGAGTTCCTGTAAGGGATTTATGATACCCATTCTATGAAATTCCGCACCCATGATATTCAGGTCGAATTTCACGTTTTGCCCTACAATGAACTTGGTTTTTGCCATGGCGGCATTGAACTTTTCCAAAACGGTACTTAGCGGAATCCCTTTTTGTTCTGCTAGTGCTGTAGAGATACCATGTATCTGTTCCGCATCGTAGGGGATATTGAAGCCGTCCGGGCGTACCAAATAATCCTGATGCTCCAACACCTTTCCCATTTCATCGTGCAACTGCCATGCGATCTGGATGCAGCGTGGCCAGTTGTCAGTGTCTGTTATAGGGGCGTTCCAGTTTTTGGGTAGGCCGGTAGTTTCAGTGTCGAATATGAGATACATAGAAGGTATTCTTGGGGTTTAGCGTATCCGAAGTTTTCAGCGGTAAAGGCATGAAAAAAGGAAGTTTAAAATTAAGAAAAAGGAGTTGGCTTAAAAAGAGGAGTTGTGAAGAGTTATTAACCTAATACATAATTTTTAGATTTAGTACCTTACCAAGGTCAATCCCTAGAAGAGCTATGAAAAGAAATCAGGTTTTTATAATGTCTGTTGTGTCCATGTTATTTGTGATTCTGGTCAGTACCAGATATTCATATAGTCAAGTAAACAAAAAAAAAGCACCAAACTTCATCATCATTTTCGCTGATGATTTAGGATATGGAGACCTAGGTGTCTTCGGACACCCGTCTATAAAAACACCTTATTTGGATGCTATGGCATTTGAAGGCCAAAAATGGACGAACTTTTATGCGGCTGCAAGTGTTTGCACGCCAAGTAGGGCAGGATTGCTTACTGGCAGGCTTCCTGTCCGCAGCGGAATGGCCAGTAGTACCACTAGGGTGTTGTTTCCAAATTCAAAAAATGGACTACCGGCTTCCGAGATAACGTTAGCGGAACAACTTAAGCAAGTTGGATATACTACAGCGGCCATTGGAAAATGGCATTTAGGGCATAAGGTAGAATTTTTGCCCACCAACCATGGGTTTGACACCTACTTTGGAATTCCCTACTCCAATGATATGGATAGGCTACAGGGTGAAGAATTTGATGACTACTGGAACCGGCCTAATCATAGTATTAAGACCGAGCATTTTAATGTACCCCTTCTTAGGGATACAGAAATTGTGGAACGGCCTGCAAATCAAAACAACATTACCAAACGCTATTCGGATGAGGCAGTTCGTTTTATAAATGAACAGGACGATAATCCGTTCTTTTTGTATGTAGCCCATAATTTGCCTCATATCCCTCTTTTTGCATCCGAGGAGTTTAAAGGAAAAAGCAAGCGTGGTCTTTACGGTGATGTGGTGGAAGAAATTGACAATGGCGTTGGAAAGATAATAAATGCCTTAAAAGCGAAAGGACTAGCGAATAATACTATTGTCGTTTTTACTTCTGATAATGGACCATGGTTACCTTTTAAGAATAATGGTGGTACTGCCGGCTTGTTGCGAGCGGGCAAGGGAACTACTTGGGAAGGTGGTATGCGCGTGCCTACGATATTTTGGAGTCCAGGGCTGATAAAGCCAGCAGTGATTTCCGACCTAGGGGCTACGTTGGATTTATTTACAACATTAAGTGCTATGGCAAATGTCGCGATTCCAAAGGACAGAATTATAGACGGACTTGATTTGAGTGAAACTTTATTGAAAGGAAAGTCGAGTCCCAGAAAAAGTATGTTTTACTATCGTGGTACCGAATTATTTGCGGCAAGGCTAGGGGATTACAAGGCCCATTTTATAAGTCAAGGTGCTTATGGTGAATTTGGAGGTCGGGTTGATTATGATATTCCGTTGCTATTCAATGTAGCTTTTGATGCCAGCGAACGTTTTAATATCGCTGACAACCATCCAGAGGTTTTAAAGGATATGAATGAGCTTGTATCCAAACACAGGTCAAAACTTGTAATGGGAAGAGATCAGTTGGTGGAGCGTGAATAATCGAATAATTCAGTTTTAAATTAACGAATATGAAATAGTGGTGTATTAAATCGAAAGTTATATATTTGCACCCCTTTATAAGGGAAATAAATTTTAGAATTAATAACTAAGGGTCGGGCACCCTACAAATTAATGTGATATGCCAGTAAAAATTAGATTACAGAGACACGGTAAAAAAGGAAAACCATTCTATTGGGTAGTTGCAGCAGATGCAAGAGCAAAAAGAGATGGTAAATTTTTGGAAAAATTAGGAATCTACAATCCTAACACCAATCCAGCTACGATTGAATTAAATGTTGATAGTTCTGTACAGTGGTTACAGAATGGTGCACAACCTACCGATACGGCTAGAGCAATTCTTTCTTACAAGGGGGTTATGTTAAAGAATCACTTATTAGGTGGTTTACGTAAGGGTGCGCTAACCGAGGAGCAGGTTGAGGAAAAGTTCAATGCATGGTTAGAAGAAAAACAAGCTTCCGTTGCTGCTAAAGTTGGCGGATTGGATAAAGCGAAAGCCGATGCCAAAGCTGCTGCCTTAAAAGCTGAGAAAGAAGTGAACGAGAAGCGTGCTGCCGAAGCTGCCGCCGCATTGGAGCCAGAAGTTGTTGAAACACCTGATACCCCAACACCTGATGCTGAAAACGCAGATACTACCGCTGTTGCACCAGTAGTTGAAAAAGAAGTTGTTGAAGCCAATGAAGATATGGCCGAAGCTCCTGCGGTAGAAGAAGTAATTGAAAAGACAGAGGAGGAAGTTAAGCCTGCAGATACAGGTGATACGAAGTAATTAGTAAGGCGATATGCAAAAGGAGGATTGTTTCTACTTAGGCAAAATCGTTTCCAAATACAGTTTTAAGGGCGAGGTGCTGGTCAAGTTAGACACCGACGATCCCGAATTATATAAAGATATGGAATCAGTATTCGTTTCGTTGGGAAACAATCTGGTTCCATTTTTTATTGATAGATGTCGCCTACACAAATCGGACTTGTTACGTATTGATTTTGAGGAAGTAAAGACCGAATCCGATGCAGATCGCATCATGGGGTCGGCACTATATCTTCCGCTCTCCTCGCTTCCCAAACTAACGGGAGACAAGTTTTATTATCATGAAGTTATCGGTTTTACAGTGATGGACGAAGTACATGGAGATATTGGCATCGTTCAAAGTGTAAATGACACTACCGCACAGGCACTTTTTGAGGTGCAAAAGGATGACAAACAGTTGCTAATTCCTATTACGGACGAGATCATCACAAAAGTAGATAGGGAAAATAGTACAATTCACGTGAGCACACCGGAAGGTTTGGTTGCTTTATATTTAAGCAAGTAGAAGTTAGTTTTACTGTAACATTTGAGAGCTATCCTTGTTAGTGGACGTGATTTCAAAGAACTGCAGCTTGGCATTGTTATTTCCTACCAATATACCGTTTTGGTTATTCACCTTGATCTGGCTTATTTTTT
>CAZUIE010000094.1:0-4741 GCA_964620945.1 uncultured Maribacter sp. | reverse complement strand
TTATTTCCTACCAATATACCGTTTTGGTTATTCACCTTGATCTGGCTTATTTTTTTTGCATCGTTAGCAACATAAAATCCAATCGCTGCACCACGTTTTACATTAAAGTTGCCTTTGCCATCACCCAAAAGAAGAAGACCCGTGCCAGCGTCGTTTCGTGGGGTTTCGATTTCGGAAACGTATAAATTTTCGATAGCGAGTACATCTAAAAAACCGTCATCGTTAAAGTCTTTTATAAGCATGTCGTTAATATTGGATAGCTGGGCTAGACTCGGAAGCGGGGTAACCGTAAAAGTTCCATCTCCGTTATTTTCTATATAGGTTGATGTAAAGGTATCTGCCTTATAGTGCAATGCATTTTTAAGTTGATCTTCACCATACACTTCTTTAAGTTCTAGTGAGGCGAAGACATCATACTTTTTAATTTTATCCTTTAATCCTGGAATTTGTTGAGATGAACAAGAAAATCCCCGGAGCGGATAGTGTTTTTCATTATTGTAATAGCCTAAAACAATGTCCGAGTTGCCATTACCGTCAAAGTCGTTTGCGTAAATGTCAAAAGGTTTCTCCGGATTTGTTTTGTATTTATAGTTAAGGCCTAGATTTCCTGCAACATAGTCTATGTCTCCGTCGTTATCAAAATCACCTTGCTCTAGGCTAAACCACCATCCTTTAGTTTGAGCTAACGAAGGAATGGCTATTTTGTTTAGCTGTCCATTTTCATTTCTAAAAATGGTAACGGCCATCCATTCACCCACTAGCATAAGGTCTAAATCCTTGTCCTTATCGTAATCTGTCCAAATAGCATCTGTAACCATTCCAATGTCTTTCAAATTTGGGGCTAGCGCTGTTGTACTATTTTTTAATTGTCCATTATCATTGATAAGTAAGGTGCTAGAAGTAGGATTTGGATATTGATGGGGCACGTGTCTCCCACCTACGAATAAGTCCAGATCACCATCATTATCATAATCTGCAGCCTTTACTATGGCGCCACTAACTCTATCTGCATTAAGGATGGCGCCTTTTCTAAAAATCCCTAAGCCGTTATTTAGGTAAATGCGATCCGTATAGTGAAAATCGTCTTTCGGATACGCATTTCCACCGCTAACTACGTATAAATCCTTAAAGCCATCTCCATTTATATCCACGAAAACAGCATCAACATCTTCGTACGCTTTTTCCTTGTCCCAAAAGGGGGCGTTTGTCGGTTTAAAATCACCTGAGGCTTCTTGAAGGAATACAACCGGACTTTGTCCCGCGGCACCTCCTGCATAGAAATCATCGAGACCATCATTGTTTACATCGGCAACGGCGATAGCCGGACCAAATTGTGACATTTTGTGAGGTAGTAGAATTTGTTTGTCAAAGTCATCAAAGTTATTTTCTTGGTGGGTAAACGCACCTGAAAATGTAGCCGTTGCCTCTTTGAAATGGTTACTTTTGGTATTGGCCAATAGATGTCTGGAAGGCTTGGTCGCATGTTCCATGGATAATCGCAGCACCTGATTAGTATTTATATTTTGTCGTACGGTGGTTTTGCCATTTGGCCATTGTACTACTAAACTGTCTACCGTCGCGTTTTCGCCAAGGCCAAAATGTACAAATGGCTCACTGGTGGAATAGATACCCCGTACATTGGTAGTTTCCTGTGTTTGTGTTCCGTCTGGAGTATACACTTTAATGCGGGAACCAAAAATGGGTTCATTTTTTGTATCAGTTAATTGTAGCCTTAAGTAGTTGTTGTCTTTAAGGCTTTCGGAATTGTTTCTATAGATAAATGCTTCAGCATTAATATTGTTCACCACTAAATCTAGGTCACCATCATTATCTAAATCCGCATAGGCCGAACCATTGGAGAAAGAACTGGTATCAAGACCCCATTCGGTAGATTTTTTTTCAAATTTTAAATCGCCTAAATTTTTGTAAGCATAATTTTTTAAGGGTTGTGATGGGATCATGTTAACGGCAGTATCTAACGATACAATGTCCCAAATACTACTGATAGCTCCACCATCCGGATTTTTTGAGAGGTAGTCCATTCTTGTAGTGTTAATATAGTTGGCTATTTTTTTGTCCGAGTCCGTGTTTCTGATATCACGCAAAAGGCCGTTGGTAATGTACATGTCTTTCTGTCCATCATTATCAAAATCGGCTATAAGATTAGACCAACTCCAATCTGTGGCAGCCATATCGGCGTATTGTGCTATATTACTAAATGTGCCATTACCGTTATTGAGTTGTAAGGAGTTGTACATATATTGAAATCCGCCCCCGTTTTCTACTACCCTCCAAAACGAATTAATATCCATTCCGCTCATGTTCGACTTTAAGCGAAAGTTATCTTCGGCTACCATGTCCAGTACAAATACATCCAAAAAATCGTCATTATTGATGTCCGCTACATCTACGCCCATACTGTAAAATGAGGTCTGTTTTAAAGCTTGTTGTTCTTGCCTTGAAAATGTCCCGTCTTGATTATTGAAGAAGAGAAAGTCGGGTGCATCAAAATCATTGGCAATATAAAGGTCCGTCCACCCGTCATTGTTGAGGTCACTAGCGGATACGGCGTTAGGAAAACCTGTGCGTTCTATTCCCGATACCTCGGTAACATCCGTAAAGATGTCCCCATCGTTACGGTAAAGTCTAAGCGTGTACTCTGGGAGTAAAAGGTTATTAACATCGTGATATTGAGACAGGCTTCCAGGGTTAGGGGGTTGGGTAAGTAGGAATAGGTCTAAAAGACCATCTTTGTTATAATCCAAAAAGGTGGCATGTCTGGTGCGTTGGTTATTGTCAATGTTATACGTTTTTGCCATTTCTTCAAAAGTGCCATCTCCTTTGTTCATATATAGAAGATTCGTTCTCCAATCGGCATTTTCATCGTAAAGCTCTCTACTCACATAAATATCTACATGTCCGTCGTTGTTAACATCAGCTATGGTAACTCCTGTAGACCATCCGGGAGGATTTATTATGCCCGCTTTTTCTGTATAATCCTCAAAAACCAAGTTTCCTTTATTGAGGTATAATTTGTCCGGCACCGTGTTCCCGGCAAAGAAAATATCTTGTAATCCGTCCTTGTTAAAATCTCCAATACCTACACCTGCTCCACCATAATAGTTAGCGTATAAAAAGATACTTTTTTCTTTATCGTCTTTAACGGTATTTATAAAATCTATATTGGTTTCGGAGGAATTTAGGAGGGTGAACAGTTTTTCTTCGGCTTTGTTAATTTCTTCTGTCCGATTGCAGGAACAAAGGAGTAAAACAAAAATGAATAGCGGTAGGTGATATCCTTTGATTTCCTGCTTTTTGATTGCGTTAATCATAGCCTTATGCGAATCGATTTATTAATAGCGGTACAAATGTAAAGTCATTTTGCCGTAGTACAAAATAAGTTCTAAGAACAAAAAAAGGAGGGTTGCCCCTCCTTTATAAACTCAATTAAAACTAACTCAAACTTCGTTGCATTGCTGCAAAAAGTATTGTAAATATTATTGCACATCCCACCAAACTCTGGTGGTAAGAATGTCCGGTCCTTGATTTGCAATTGCTGCCTGGTAATTTTCAGGATTAACACTTGCTTCATTTTCAGTGTAAGTCAATCTTCTTGGAATAGTTCCACCTGTTTCGTTACCAGGGAAGTTTACGGGAGTCAATGCAGGGAATCCTGTTCTTCTCCAGTTCGCAAACGTCTCGTATTCGTTAAGGAAGGTGGCTGCCCAATATTGATTTGCTATTTGCTCTATCGCATTTGTTCCGTCATAAGGATTTGCGGCTAAATACGCTGCAATATCCGCATCTGGAATGGCAGCTGCATCACTATAAAGTGTTAGTTGCTTCATTGCTGCGGTTACCCCGTTGTTGTAATTTGTTTCAGCATCGCCTCCAATACCCCAGCGCACATTTGCTTCTGCCAACATAAAGGAAACCTCTGCATAGGTCTGGAAAATCATGGGTGCATCAAAACCTGCAAGAATTGCCCTATTTGGTTCTGCATAGTTATCCATGTTTTCTTCTCCGGTCATTTCCAAAAGCATAGCACTGTTCAGCCCATTAGGAAAACCAATTAAATCATCAAAAGCTGTGCTTTGATCACTTCTTCGAGCTGCTAAGATTGGGAGTCTTGGGTCATTTCTATCTTTCATGAAATCTATGAAGGTTTTCGCCATTCTTGGATTTCCATCTGCATCGAAAACTTCCGAAATACCATTTCTGTTATTGTTATCGTGTCTAAGATAAAAGATGTCTTCGTTAGAAGTCATTACGCCACCGGAAATAGCTTTAGTAGCCCATTGCTGCGCTGCTGCTGGGTCTACTTTAATCAATCTCAAACCTAATCGTAGCATTAAAGAATTTGCCAATCTTTTCCATTTGGCTTGATCTCCATTATAGATAACATCGGCGGCACCAAAAGCTGAAGTTCCACTACCCAACGCAGCGGCAGATTCTTCCAGTTCCTTCAGCATATCGGGATATATTTCGCTTTGTGGATCGTACCTTGGCAAAAATATACCATCTATAACCGCTTTTCCAGCTTCGCTATAAGGAACATCACCATGAAGGTCCGTAAGTCTTGAGAAAGCGAACACTCTCAAAATCCTTACAATAGCCTTCATTTCTTCAGGTGCTTCCTCGGTTTCTAACTGTAACATTAAATCTTGTGCGGTTTTAATAGCGTTACCATAATACCGGTCCATTAATGACGACGCATACCCTCTGTTCCAAGTGTATTTGT
>CAZUIE010000093.1:12251-14466 GCA_964620945.1 uncultured Maribacter sp. | reverse complement strand
ATCCATCATTTCTCCAGTTACGGAAAACAGCAATCATTTGTGGGAATGGGTCAATCTTCAGAGGAACTTCATCGTATACTTGAAAAAGCTTTAATTAGTAAGGTTTAATGTCTTTTTAGGTAGTTACAACCGCAGGTTAAAAACAAAACTAATACATCATAATATGCGAATAGGAATCATCGGAAGCGGAAAAATTGGAGGTAATTTAGGAAAGCATTGGGCAAAAACAGGACACGAAGTATGTTTTAGTTCCAGACATCCAGAGGAATTGGGAAGTTTGGTTAAAGAAGCGGGTTCCAATGCCAGTGCAAAAAGTGTTGCGGAAACGTTTGAATCAAAAGCAGACGTGTATCTTTTAGCAATGCCCTTTAAGGCAATTGATAAACTTTCCGAATTGTATGCAGGGGAATATGCGAGTAGCGTTATCTTGGATGCTACAAATCCTTATCCCGAACGGGATGGTGACATGGCGAAAGAAGTTCGCGATGCCAACTATAACGCATCGGAATATACTGCAATGAAATTTAGTACTGCTAAAACGGCAAAAGCCTTTAACACCATAAAAGCCGAGTATTTACGAGATAGGGCTTTTAGAACTAAGGACAAACTGGCCATTCCTTTTGCCGCCCAAGATGAAGAAAGTAAAACAATCGTACAAAAATTAATAGAAGATATTGGTTTCGATGCCGTGTTTGTAGGAAATTTGAGTGATACCAAAATTATGGATCCGAACGAGAAGTTATACGGAATGTATGCATCCAAATCAGAACTGTTAGAAGCGGTTCATTCAAAATGAAACCATATGAAAGACACCCATGAATTTTTTATGAAAAGAGCCATAGCACTAGCGTTTGAAGGAAAAGCAGGGAGCGGTGGCGCTTTTGGAGCGGTAATCACAAAGGACGGAAGCATCGTAGCGGAAGTACATAACACTGTAAAACAGCACCAAGATTGTACGCAGCATGCGGAATTGGCAGCGATTCAAAAAGCATGTATGGTTCTTAAAAGTAAAAACCTATCCGATTGTATACTCTACACGAGTTGTGAGCCTTGCATGATGTGCCTCGGTGCCAGCTACTGGGCCGGTTTTAAGAATATTTACTTTGGCGCATCTGCAAATGATGCTAAAAAATATGGTTATATCTATTCCGATATGTTCTATGGTTCCGATACCAACAAACGATATAAAGAATTTAATATGATTCAATTACTA
Source organism: uncultured Maribacter sp. (assembly GCA_964620945.1). Taxonomy (GTDB): domain Bacteria; phylum Bacteroidota; class Bacteroidia; order Flavobacteriales; family Flavobacteriaceae; genus Maribacter. The sequence goes on along the minus strand of CAZUIE010000093.1, from coordinate 13,253 downwards.
AGAGACGAGGCAGTAGCGATTTGGGAGTGATAAATTGCGAACAATGAAATTATTTACATTTTAGAAAATAAGAATAAAATTGAATAAGTTCCCATCAAAATTGACGCTGAACGAAAACAAGACAGAAGTACCAAAAAAAAATGAGGTAAATATGATTTCGGTCCTCTCACAAGTAAAAACAAAATACTAGTTAAACTAAAATCCTTGAGGTTACCGAAACGATTTCGGCACGAGCATGGGAATAAAATAAATTACAAATTATGCAAATAATATATGAATACCACGAAGCGACCGCCAGCGATAGGCTAGAAGTGTTCGCAAAAGAAAAGCTAGAGAATCTTCATAAGAAGTTTGATTTTGTGCACCGCGCGGATGTATTTTTTAAAACTCAGAACCGTAGCGACGATGCAGAACAAATATGCGATATACGATTAAGTCTGCCGGGACCAAGAATTTTCGCATCGACCAATGCAGAAAGTTTTGAATCTGCGATTTCGGAAACAATTCGTGACTTGGAAGATCAATTGCGAAAATATAAAGATAAAGCAGGTATTAGATAAGCAATTAACTATGACAACAATAATAGGCATTACATCAGCCCTAATAAAATCAAGAAAATATAAACTAATCTTAGTAGGTGCGCAGTTTGCCTATTTGGGATATAAACTACTTCAGAAAAGAAAAAAAGAACAAAAAAAAATTAATTCCTAATAAACTATTTATGAAAAAAGAAAAAGAAAAGAACCTTCCCTATAATGCAGATATTACAAAAGAAGACCTTAAAAACTTAAGAGACGAGGGTCTCAGTATGGATACAGGAGATGACCGATTGTTACAACATAGAAAAGAACGTACCGATTTTACTGGAAAGGATTTGGATATACCAGGAACAAATAAACGTAATTTGACGCCAAGTGCTGGTATTTCAGATGAAGAAAACAGTCTGTATGGCCAAGGAGGTGAGCGAAAAGAAAATTTAGAAACCCCTGAACGAGCGAATAC